>NZ_VXCU01000004.1:0-371911 GCF_052850615.1 Psychrobacter sp. 1176_08 | reverse complement strand
GTCTTAAGAAAAAAAGCCAATCGTTTAAAGATTGGCTTTTTTATGGGTGGCTTTCTTGTAGAGTGATAGGTCAGCTAGCAGTTACTCATACATGACCTATCAGCAAGAAGCCCTACATTATTTTTTTTCAGCGCGAACTTTGTCTACCAAGAACTCAACCACTTTAGGAACAGTCGCATCTTCGCCAGTCACAACGTATTTACCTTGTACGACGACAGCAGGTACACCAGAAAGCTGATAGCGCTTAGCACCAGCTTGTGAGCGACCAATTTTTGTACCAACCGCAAACGAGTTATAAAGACTGTTGAATTTCTTTTCATCAACCCCTTTTGAACCATACCATTTGCTTAAAGACGCCTGATCGAATAGCTTTTTGCCATCTTTATGAATCGCATTGAATAGTGCACTATGGGTTTTGTTTTCAAATCCTAAAAGCTGTGCGGCATAAAAACCACGAGCATTGGCTTCCCAAACTGGGTTAAGCGCTGCTGGAGTCTTGAGAAATACCACGTCTTTATCTTTGGTCTTCGCCCATTTTTCCATATGCGGGTCAAGCACATTACAATGCGGGCAACCATACCAGAAAAATTCACGAACAATGATAGCATCACCGCTGATTTTTTCTGGATTTTCTATCACGCGATAGTCTTTTCCAGCAACGTAGTTGGCAGCTTGTGCGCCCATAGTAGCAAATCCAACGGCCATAGCCAGACCAGTCAGTGTAATGACACGTTTCATACTTTATCCTTGAGGTGTGAAAACTTAGGTTTGTGTGAATATCGGTTTGTTTGAATATCGACAGATAGATGGCTTTAAGTACATAAACGATATAGCGTCAAGTATAATCTAGCCATAGTAGCGTATCGACTATGATAACGTAAAACGCGTGTGCTTGTGAATCCGAATCTTAACTAACAGTTGTAAAGCTGTCAGTTATTATTTAAGGTACATTTCTTACAAACGTTTGCATTGGTTAAAACTGCTCACAATCAGTGACGATGTACTTACGACAAAGTCGGCTGTCTCATGCTAATATTGAGCGCATAATCGTACGCTTTAGACAACAATAATGATAACGACAATACAGGAAAACCGTTATGGGTTCAGCTATTCCTTCTTCAAATGAGCACGCAGACAGCAATCTCAATGACACAGCGACTAGTACTATCAATGTAGATCCTAGTGAAGTAGAAAAGTTCAATAAATTGGCCAGTGAATGGTGGAGCAACACGGGTGCTTTTGCAACCTTACATGAGATCAATCCGCTACGTTTGAACTGGATAGAAGAAAACGTTAAGCGTGGTTATCAAAGTAAAGATCTCGCTAAAAGCAATGAAGCGCCTCACGCCCTGAATAAAACGGCTGAGACAGGGCTTAGTGGTAAAAAAGTGCTGGATGTCGGTTGTGGCGGTGGTATATTGTCAGAATCGATGGCACGTCGCGGTGCTGATGTCACAGGAATTGATTTAGGTACCGAAAATCTAAAAGCGGCAGCACTGCATGCCGAGCAAAGCGGTTTAGACAATACCTTACGCTACCAGCATATTCCAGTAGAAGACTTAGCAAAAACGCATGCAGGTCAGTTTGATGTGGTGACTTGTATGGAGATGCTGGAGCATGTGCCCAATCCAAGCTCGATTGTGCAGGCATGTTTTGAACTGCTGGCGCCAGGCGGTGTGTGCGTGCTATCAACAATCAATCGCAATCCTAAATCTTATCTATTTGCCATCGTTGGCGCAGAGTATGTCTTACGCTTGCTTGATCGCGGTACGCATGACTATGCCAAATTCATTACCCCTGCTGAGCTTGATAAAATGGCAATAAATGCTGGCTTTACGCGCCAAGACATCATTGGTTTGCATTACAATCCATTGACCAAACGCTACTGGCTGGCACAAAACGTCGATGTCAATTATATGATTGCCGTACAAAAACCCGTTGCTTAAACTGTGCTTAGTGGTTTTATGACCTCCTATTTTACTCAACATGTTATCCGTATTAAGAGCCTTAATTATGACTGAATTTGTAAAAGCGGTTTTGTTTGATCTTGATGGGACGCTAATCGATACCGCTGCTGATTTTGTCCGTATCATTGGCAAAATGAGTCTCGAAAACGATTGGCAAGCGCCACCTGAAGCAGAAATCCGTGAGCAAGTTTCGGCAGGTGCGTCAGCAATGGTAAAGCTGATGCTAAGGTATAATGATCAACTTGAAGTGAGCGAAGAAGCTTTACTGACTTTTCGTCAACAGTTTTTAGATGACTACGAAGCAGATATATGCGTAGATAGTTGCGTGTTTGCTGAGTTAGAAGAGGTCTTGACCACGCTTGAAAAACAAAGCGTGCCATGGGGTATTGTGACCAATAAGCCGCGCTATTTGGCAGAGCTGTTATTGCAAAAGATGGCGTTAGATGAGCGCTGTGCTGTGTTGATCTGCCCTGATGATGTGTCTCGCCCAAAACCAGATCCAGAGCCTATGTATATGGCGTTAGAGAAGCTGAGTATTCCTCGCGGTGCTGCTGGCTGTGTACTGTATGTGGGCGATCACATACGCGATATCGAAGCTGGTAAGGCGGCGGGTATGCCGACGATTTTAGCAGCCTATGGTTATATTCCTCCTGAAGATCAAAAAAGCCTAAAAACGTGGGGCGCTGATTATATTGTCGATACACCTAAACAGTTGAATGAGCTGTTACTGTCTTCTGGTCGTTTTGAGTATATATAAATAGCTTTTTATGTAAGGCGTTATTTAACGCCAATGTTAGGCCAGTATTCCCAATTCTTAAACGATAAGTAGTGAGCCATACCATGAGCACAAAAATTGATCAATCAGTGGAGACGCAAGCCACTCATAGCCGTACCGAGCCTTTGACTCATGACGCTATCCGTAACTTTTTGCCACCTGATAACTGTTTAGATGGAAAAACTATTCTGGTGACAGGGGCGGGTGATGGTATTGGTCGTGTGGCTGCATTAACTTATGCCCGTTATGGCGCGACCGTTTTGCTACTCGGTCGTACCAGCAGTAAACTTGAATACGTTTATGATGAAATTGAGAGCTTCGGTGGTAAGCAGCCAGCCATGCTTCCGATGAATTTAGAAGGCGCAACCTATGCCGAGATGCAGCAACTAGAAGGACTGATTAATAAAGAAGTTGGTCAGCTGGATGGTATTTTGCATAATGCTGGTATGCTGGGGCAACTGACACCTCTTGAGATGTACGACGTTGATATGTTTGCCGACGTGATGAAGGTTAACTTTACGGCAACCTTTATGCTCACACAAGCCTTACTTCCGCTGTTAAAAGACGCCGATCATGGTTCTATCGTCTTTACGTCCAGCACGGTTGGTACGCATCCGCGTGCATTCTGGGGTGCTTATGCGCTCTCAAAACAGGCGGTAGAGGGTATGAGCGATATTTTTACCCAAGAGACGCAAAACACCACCAATTTGAGATTCAATTGTGTCAATCCTGGTGGTACGCGCACCAATATGCGTGCTCATGCTTATCCAGGAGAAAATCCCATGAGCTTAAAAACACCTGAGGACATTATGCCAGGGTATGTCTGTCTGATGAGTGATGACAGTATTGGGGTACGCGGACAAGTGATTGAGTTACAACCAAAAGACTAGCTTTATATTTTATATAGTTTTAGGGTTGCTATGAGGTTGTAATCAGTTGGCAGATACCCCATCTATTTGTTATTAAAGAATTTATATATAAGTAATAATAACAAATAGGATAAAACTATGGCAGGTGGCTGGTCAAGAGATGGTGCAGAGCACGAACAAATGGATGCAACCGTTAACGATGCGTTAGAGCGCGCTCGACGTGCATTGCCAACGGGCGTAAGCGCTGAGTTTTGTGATGAATGCGGCAATCCCATTCCAGAAGCCCGGCGATTGGCAGTGCCAGGTATTCAGCACTGCGTGAGCTGTCAAACCGAGCTTGAGCAAGAGGCAAGGGCGGCGGAGCTATTCAATCGCCGCGGTAGTAAAGACAGTCAACTGCGTTAGTGGCAGGATAAGAAAGAAGCCTACTATGTATACATAGTAGGCTTCTTTCTTATTCTCATTTTTAAGGCAATGATGTTGAAAATAAGTTCACTATATCACTAATGCCATCAATTCTCGGTCGCGCACTTCCCAATCTATAGCAGACGTCACAGGAGAAGCATCGTCCAAGTCCATCTGATCGCTTTCATCCCTTGCCTGTAAAATAACCTCAAGTCGGTTGTCTAATTGACTGGCAACAGTGCTCGTGGTCAAACTGTCAGGGGTAAAGTTGATTTGTAACCAACCGTCAGAAGTATGAACTACGCCTTTAATACGTTGCCAGCTTGGCAGTTTCAGCAGCCATTCTTGTAACTCATCAGCATGCAATACATAGTGTGCTGGTAGTCGCCACCCTGCCAATAGCATGTCTTGCTGCTTTTCATGATAACGATAAGGCAGCTCAATATCTGGACTGACCGAATTATCATCATTATCCTGCGTAGTACTTGAGAGTGAAGTAGGCGATAGAGTAGTATTTGGTGGTCGCAAACCAACAGAGCGTTTTTGAGGATGATTAATATTAATAGTGCGCTGCTGCGCGATAATATGGCTGGGCGTCGCTAGCTGATTATTTAGCGCAGTTATATCCGTAGTCGACAAACTGTCATTGTTGGGCACAGCTTGTACAGCACTTACCCAAATAATATGTACCTGCGCATTGAGTTTGGTTACCCATGCTTGTAGTGCTTGCTTATCGCTATCACTCAAGTGTGTATAGCGGTTAATTACCAAGACATCGGCATCTTTAACATGAGCTTGAAAGCCGTCATGAGTACGATACTTGTCTTGCTGCCATTGCACACCGCTCAACACTGCGATGACGGCTTGCATTTGTAACGCCGTCTGCCAATGCGGCGCACTAAGCTGATGTATCAGCTCACGCGGATGAGCAAGTCCTGTAGGTTCAATAATAAGGCGCTGCGGATGATGGTCACTGAGCAGACGGCTAATCGCAATCTGGAGCGGCAGCTGACTGGTACAACAAATACAACCGCCGCTGACTTCACGAATAGCGATACTATTCTTATCGATCGCCTCGTCTTGGGAGCTTGCCAACAGCGAACCATCAATGCCAATACGCCCAAACTCATTAATCAATAACGCCCAGCGCTCATCGACAGGCTTACTGGCTAACAGCTGGTTGATAACCGTGGTTTTGCCAGCGCCCAAAAACCCTGTCACTAAAGTGCAGGGTATATTTTGGAAAACAGTAGATTTTTTCAAAGCAACATTCATCATAATAATGAGATTAAAACAAACTATTCACTTTTGATGGTTTCGATCTCGGCTTCATCAGGTACGAATACATAACCGACACCCCATACGGTTTGGATATAACGCGCTTGTGACGGGTTGTCTTCAATCAGACGACGTAGGCGTGATACTTGTACATCGATTGAGCGTTCCATTGCACCCCATTCGCGACCACGGGCCAAATTCATCAGTTTGTCACGAGTCAATGGCTCACGTGGATGCTGAACCAAGGCCTTTAATACCGAAAACTCACCAGTCGTTAACGTGACCACATTGCCATCACGTTTGAGTGTACGCGTGGAGAGATCAAGCGTCCATGGACCAAACTCAACAACTTCAAGCTGATGGCTTGGCGCACCAGGTAGCTCACGATTCTGACGGCGCAATACCGCTTTGATACGAGCCAGTAGCTCTTTTGGGTTAAACGGCTTAGGCAGGTAATCGTCCGCACCTGCTTCAAGACCAGCGATACGATCGGCATCGCCACCTTTGGCTGTCAGCATGATAATAGGGATATCGCCATTGTTTTCACGCAGACGCTTACAGATATTGATACCGTCTTCGCCTGGCAACATCAAATCCAATACCACCAGTGAGAAAAGCTCACGCTGCATCAGCTTGTCCATCTGACTGCCATCATGCGCCGTACGCACGACAAAACCATCGTCTTCTAGAAAACGTTGTAACAAAGAGCGCAAGCGGGCATCGTCATCAACCACTAGAATGCGCTGAGTTAAAGTGTCAGGGCTATTGTTGTCAGTCATATAAGCATCCTCTTATAAAAATTATTATCAGCAAAACAATGGGTAAAAATAAGGTGGTTTATAAAGTATTGTCATCACTTTTGGGTCAATATTTTCGAATCAGTCCATAACCTAGCAAAACGGTATAAAATCTTAAAACATTTGTTCAATACAGCAGTACTTAGCGATATTTGTGCTATTGATACTTTAGTGTATAAGATTGCAGTCCCAATTGCATCACCCATAAAGAAAAATGCTGTATGCGTTTGTTTAACAAGGCGACAGAACTTATGATATAAGAGGATTTTTGCTATAAAACACGCGATAAATAACGAAAAGATAAAAAGGATTTTTATTCATGCAGCTTTTGCTATAATGCAAAACTACATTTCTCAACGATTGATACGTATATGAGTAGCACTGATACCTTAACGCCATCTCAAACCTCGACAAATGCGCAGGTTTTGGATGCAACCACACACGCGAATATTCACGACAAGCTTGCTCGCGCGCTTGGCATTAAGACTGCTCAAGTCAATGCGTTTGTCAAACTTTACGATGAAGGCGCGACCGTTCCGTTTATCGCCCGTTATCGCAAAGAGAAGACCCAGAATCTTGACGATGCGCAATTGCGAGCTTTAGAGAAGTCTCTCAACTATGAGCGTGACATGGCCACTCGTCGCCTCAAAATTACCGAGCTATTGAGCACACAGGGTAATTTGACTGACGAGCTACAGACCCGTATTGATAATGCGACGTCTAAACTTGAGCTTGAAGACATCTACTTGCCATATCGTCCACGTCGTCGTTCGCCAGCCGCCAAAGCAAGAGCTGCGGGCCTTAACGTTGCGGCCCAAGCGATTCTTACTCAAGAAATATCGCCTACTGATGCCCTGGCCGATTATCAGATTCAGTCAAATGTGACCGATGATAGCGGTCAAGAAATTGAGGTTGATTTCAGTGACATTGAAAAACAATTGGCTGGTGTGCAAGCCATCATCGTCGATGAATGGACGCAAGCACTAGATTTGCTGGATAACTTACGTAATGGCTTTGCCAAAACTGCCAGTATCGTCTCGACTGTGGCCAGTGAAGAAAAACGTGAAGTCGGTGAGAAATTCAAAGATTATTTTGAGCATAGTGAAAGCCTTGCGCGTCTACCGAACCACCGTTTATTAGCGATGCTGCGTGGTCGTCAAGAAAACGTACTAGGGTTAAAGGTTGAGGGCGAAGACGCACCTTTCATCGAAAAAATCATCAATCATTTTGATATTGATGCAAAAGCCCCTGCCGCCCGTCGCGAGTTTTTGGCAGAAGCGGCTAGCAGCTTGTGGAAAGACAAATGGCGTCCGCATATTGAGCACCGTCTATTGACTGAAAAGCGTTTGACAGCCGAAGCAGATGCCATTGAAGTGTTTGCGAATAACTTGCAGCATTTATTGATGTCAGCACCTGCTGGTCGCAAAGTGATCTTGGGCGTTGATCCTGGTATCCGTCATGGTGTAAAAATGGCCATTGTTGATGCTCAAGGTCATGTGATGTTGAATAGCGAAGACAAGCCTGTTGTCGCAACCGTTTATCCATTCGCACCTGATAACAAGATAGATGAAGCCAAAGCAGTTATCGATGAGCTACTAAGCACCTATCAGGTCGACTTGGTTGCTATCGGCAATGGCACTGCCAGTCGCGAAACCGATGCGATGATTAAAGAGATTTTGGCCGCCAATGATGGCCTAAAAGCTAAAGCCGTTATTGTTAATGAGTCAGGCGCTTCTGTCTATTCGGCCAGTGAACTTGCCAGTGATGAGTTGGCAAATCTAGACGTGTCCGTACGCGGCGCCGTTTCTATTGCTCGTCGTTTGCAAGATCCTCTATCAGAGCTGGTCAAGGTTGATCCAAAGGCGATTGGCGTGGGTCAGTATCAACATGACGTCAATCAAAACCAATTGGCTGATAGTTTGGACAAAGTCACTCAAGACAGCGTGAATGCGGTCGGCGTTGATGTAAACACGGCCAGTCCTGCTATCTTGGCGCATATTGCTGGTCTGAATAAAAATGTCGCACAGCAAATTGTCACTTACCGCAAAGAACATGGTGCCTTTGAGAGCCGTGAAGCGCTAAAAAATGTCCCACGTCTAGGGGTAAAAACCTTTGAGCAAGCGGCAGGATTTTTACGTGTTCATGATGGTAGCAACCCACTAGATGCCACTGGCGTTCACCCAGAAAGTTATGCCTTGGTTGATAGCTTACTAGCGCAAGCGGGCAAGCCTTTATCAGAAGTCATCGGCAACGATAGTGTACTGAATACTATCGATACGACTGCACTGGCTGCTAACGATGATAATGTCAGCGTAAAAGCGATTATCGAAGAGCTTGCTAAACCTGCACGTGATCCACGTCCTGAGTTTAAAACGGCTAACTTCCGTGATGATGTCAATAGCATCAAAGACCTTAGCGAAGGTATGACATTAGAAGGTGTGGTTACGAATGTCACTGCTTTTGGTTGCTTTATTGATGTTGGCGTGCACCAAGACGGTCTAGTGCATATCTCACAGATGGCCAATGATTTTGTCGCTGATCCCATGAACCGTGTTAAGCCAGGCGATATTGTCTCAGTACGCGTCATTTCTATCGACGAGAAACGCGGTCGCATTGGCTTTAGTATGAAGCCTGAAGCCGAAAAGCCAACTCGCACAGCGACAAAGGCTGCTGAGGCTAACTCAAGTAACGATGATAAAGCCACTCGTCCTCGCAGTAGCCGTCCTGCAGCTGATAAGCGTCCGTCATCGTCAAAACCACGTGGCAGTCGTCAAGACAATCGCCAAGAAGGCCGACAGGACAAGGGCAGTACTAATACGCGTGGTAAAGCTGCTAAAACTGAGAGCACGGAAGTGCCTAGCAAGATGGGTACATTTGGCGCCTTGTTAAAAGAAGCAGGCGTGACGAAAACAAAAAAATAATACATATGCATTTGATATGAATAATTTCAAATAATAAAAAAGGCAGCCATCGGGCTGCCTTTTTTGTATATAGTATTTGTGGAAATCAGCATTAAACATGTGTTGAAAAAGAAACTTCCAAGTACTGTTTGAGTATTTGGGTTTATTCAACCTTCAAAACCAATCCGTGCCTGAATCTTTTTATATATTTGACATATTTAAAGCTGGCAACCAAGATCTACTGATCCATCATGTCTGCTTCTTGCTCTTCTTGTAGCATGTCTTCTTGTGAGTCTTGCATACCTTGTGGTTCAACTTGTAACTGCATGTCTTGTTGAGCTTGCATGTCTTGTTGAGCTTGCATGTCTTGTTGAGCTTGCATCGCCGTAGGCATTGCTTGCTGAGCACTGGCAGGGTTACTAACTTTATTCACACTGGCTCTTGAGATGGTTTGAGTTTCATTAATTACAAACGGACTGGATTGATTAGCACCCTGTTCCACATTCGGACTGGTAGCCTCAGTCTCCATACCATTATTAGCAGATGTAGCTTGCATCTCTGCTTGTGCGGTTTGTATATTCGCTTGCGCAGCTTCCATGTCTGCTTGTGCAGTTTGCACATTTGCTTGCGCAGTATCAGCAGGTGCGGCCATAGCCAAACTTGGGAGAGTAAGTGTGGCACCAATAAGTAGCGATAAAGGTAGAGTACGTTTTTTCATCAATGGATTCCTTAATTTATAGTCTTATAGTGTCAGTTTAAAGGGATTTAAACTTCATGACTATTTAGCGTTGTTTTATATATAAAAAATTAATGTAGTATTTCAAATATATATATTTAATATCTCTAACATTCAATCTGTAGAAAAAATAAAATCATGATAACCATTAAGCGATTATCATGATCGATTTGGATGAAGAGTTTTATAAGCTAAACTAAATGGGTTACAAACTCTGAGTTGGAGAATAGCAATTAAACAATCGATAATTCAGTAGTGCATAGATTAAAAGTCTAACAGATTGATGTTGGCAGGTGACTTTGTGCAACTACTGTACGCTTATTGTCAGATTGAACAACCTCATAAAAGACACTATCTCTGACGTTATCAATACTTCTATTAATATCGATAGTCACTAATATAAATACAGTAGAGATTTTTACGGTTTATCAACCCATTAGCGGTTTGCCATTCTCAACGTATGATTCACGATTAAGGGTTGGTATCAGGTACACGTTTAACAGGAAAAGTTTGATTGATCTCCGTATTATCGATGATATCTGCATCTGCTTCCTCACCAACGATAACCGTACGATCCGCTCCCTCAATAGCAACTGCTGTTCCTTGTGCGGTATTCACACGGTTGATCTGATCTGAGGGCGCTATGATGACTTCTTTTACACTGTATTTAGCGGGTCGGATGACACGAGTTGTGTTAACAACGACAGGCTCCATGGTACGAGTCTCAGCAATTGCTACTTGTGCCTCTGGCTCTTTGACTTCACTGACAATGGGTATAGGAAATTTGTTGCCAAAGTGATTGTCACACTGCTGCATAGTCAATCGCACTGGATTGCCTGCCGCATCCATATAAACGTTGACAGGCATGTCAGCGGCGATAGGCACATATTTTCCTACCAAGGCACCTGAGACACCATAGCGTCCATTTGATTGACCGACGCCTAAGTCACAAGCACCTGCCGCATAATCGCTCGTGGTCAAGCGGTTACTATCAACGACACTTTGAGGAATCATGACTTCTGACAAGCGCATTTTTTTGACTGTAGCTTCTCCTGCTTGGCGTTTGGGGTTTTGATAAGTATAAGGCGTATAAAACTTGGCCGAACCATCTTTGACAGCGGTGACGCACTCTTCATACGTGTCGTAACCCACATTACCATGGCTATCCGTTACCATAGCCGCGCTCGCCGAGCTGGCAAACATGGCAAAGCCTGAACCTAATACAGCAGCCGTTAATATATTTAATCTCATAATGGTTTCCTCTAAATAATAGATAAATTTTCAATGAAAAACGTAGCAGATAAAAACAGCGAAAATCTCAGACCGCCGTTTGTTATAACGAAATTTTTTGCTGGCATTCACTATATAAAAGGCATTGATTATGTTTAAAAGAATAAATTAATTTTTGAAAATCAATACGCTCAACATTCAAATAAACAGACAGTAGAATGCAGTTGATGCCACAACCTGTCTAATCCTACGTCATTCACTGCAATATGGCTGTGACATTAAGCAGAAGATATGTAGCATAGTGTGTTGGAAACTCAAAAATTGGCAACATCTTTTACCTGAAAATAACGTTATTATTCTTTTTTAACATTACTCAAGCAGAATCTCAGATAATAAAAAGCCGTGCCTTTTATGCAAGGCACGGCTGTGACCGTTGAAAGCTATAACCTACGATAACCTAAGATAGATTCAAAAACTCAGAAAATAGAAGCTATATGAGTTTATTCATATAGCCCAGCAGTACTACTAGTCATTGATCACTTCAAAACTCAAACCTGCATGTTCTTCTAAACGGGCCAACAGTTTGTCACCCATGGCAGAGGTAGGGGTCCAAAAACCACCACCAACGTCGTCTTTGCTAATATCTTGTGCCAAACACAATGCCGCTTGTGACAGCATTTGCGAGGTGCTGCCATAACCTGGATCTTTATCACCAGTCACTTTGGTCTGAATGGTATCGTTTTTGGCGGTTTGTCCAAAGAATCGAATATCAAAATAACCATCGTCTTGCTCTTCTTTAGACGGTCCAGAACCCGATTTGGGTAACACATGCTTGGATAAAAACTCACGGCTTGGTTTTACCATCATGGCTGTGGCAAACCCAAACAGGCCAGCACTCATGGCGTAGCTTGATAGTTGCCCTTTGACGCCATCTTTCATCCACATTGCTTCGTCGTACTTAAAGTCGCGACCATACTCATAGTCGAGTAGCTGGTTGGTACGATGAACGATACGAGTATTGATGCTCGCCATAACAAAAGGCGCTAGCCAGCGTTTGTGCTCATCGTCATATTCTGGTTTGCTAATGTTGGTTTGACGCACGCTTGGTGCCGCTTCATCGTTATTAAGCAAATAAGGGTTTGCCACTTGTTTGCGACGTGAAGGATCCTGTCCGACTTCTTCAAAAATAGTGGCCATTGAAGCAATGGTACCGCCTGACAAACCACCTTTGGCTGCTTTTACCCTCATATGTACCACGTCACAAGCTTCGCCAAACGTTTCTTCTGCTTTGGTTTGGGTAAAGTAAACGCCCAAATCCGATGGTATCGAATCAAAGCCGCATGAGTTGACAATACGAGCGCCACTTTGCTTAGCAGCATCTTGATACTTATCCATCATGTCTTTAATAAAAATGGCTTCACCAGTAAGGTCAACGTAGTCGGTACCATTCTCAGCACAAGATTTAATCAGAGGCTCACCATATTTCAGATAAGGGCCAACCGTTGAGATAATGACTTGGGTTTTTTTGGTCATCTCATCTAGGCTGCTTGCATCATTACTGTTTGCAATAATGATGTCGACTGGACTTTCAAGTTCAGACTGCAATTTATTGAGTTTTTCCTCATCACGACCTGCGATTGCCCAAGTGACATTCGCACCATTTTTATCTTTGGCGTTTGATAGAAAATTGGTTAAGTAGTGTGCGGTTATCTTGCCAACGAAGCTGGTTGCGCCATACAGAACCACCGCATAGGGGCGGCTCTCTGTCACGGTTTCTGGTGTGGTTTTTGTCGTATCCATATTGTTGCTCATAGTGATTGTCCTTATTGGTATTTTGATAAATGGAATCTTTATAAATGATGGTGTTAGTAAATACTGAGCCAAATCGTCTCTTTGAGCAATAGGTTTGTTTGCTCGCTCAGTCTTACTATTGGTATTTATATCTATTACTGCTCAGATTTCTAGCGCCGATATTTTAGATAATAGATATTTGGCGAAATGTATGTAGTTATAAAAACGCTTTATTTATCCTTAATATTTATAGCAGATTATAAAATGAAGGCATTTATTATCTAGTGTTGTTCACCATCGAGACACATAAGTCATATAAAGAGGGACAAACGCGTCATAATAATAAGTTTTGCTACAAAGATTACATAAGTTATCGCTATCATTACTAAAGTGAACGTTTCTTTTAATTGGATATTGCTACTCTATAATCGTAAACGGTTAGAAAGCATACTAAAAAAATAAGAAGTAATTTAAAGGAAGGTTAGGGGAATTAAAGCAAATATTGGTAGTGACTTTTTAGTATAAGTCATTCAGTTTGAATCTACTGTATATGTTTACCTATTTGATCTTTCAACAATAATTTGAGGAGAATGTTATGTTTCGCTGGGCTATAATTTTTGCAGTGGTTGCGTTGATAGCAAGTTTATTAGGTTTCGGCGGTGTCGCTGGACTATCTGCTAATTTGGCATATATTTTCTTAGCAGTTGCTGTCATTTTGTTCATCGTTGCGTTTGTCGGTCGCAAGATGTAATACTAAGTTTGATTGGTTTAGATAAAAAAGTCCTCAATTGAGGACTTTTTTTATGCGCATCATAAAACTTATTGCGCTATAGATAAATGGTTAACCAAAAAATGAATACTTAACTAAAACCGTTTTGGTTGAATAATATGCTCCATACGTTTTGCTAAACGAATATCCAAACTTGAGATACCGCCAGTATCATGTGTGGTCAAACGAACTTTAACCACATTATAAACATTGTGCCATTCAGGGTGATGCTCTAGCGCTTCGGCATGAAACGCTGCTTGATTCATAAAGCTCATGGCTTCAATGAAATCGCCGAAGTGATAACTTTTGACGATACTATTGCCATCCCGCTGCCAGCCTGCTAGGTCTTCTAGCTGCAAATCAATTTGTTTGTCAGATAAACTACTCATATTAATAACCTTATTATTATGTGGGGTTGGTTTATTAAAGTTATATGGATGACAAAATAGGCCGTAAGATTTTAACGGCTCTATTACTGTCTCTATGGTAAATGACGATCAAACTATAGTAAGTCCTGATATTCTGGATGTTTGCTGATGTACGCGGATACAAACGAGCATTGGGGTACCACTTTTTTACCGTTTTCACGCGCATAATCTAAGGCCCTTTTTACCAATGCAGAGCCAATACCGCGCCCGCCCAATGCTTGCGGTACAATGGTATGGTCATAGACAAGGGTATCGCCACGTTCTTGATAGCTGATGTAACCCGTTTGATTGTCGATAGAAGTCTCAAAACGGTTTGCTGATTGATTATGGATAATTTCTGGTGTTGGATCAGACATTTGGTTGCTCATGATGATGCTCCAATATTGAATATTATTATTGAATTTTTAGTATTTATTCAGTGTCATACATGGCATTTTGATAATCTTCTATTACTCATAGTGAGTAGTCAAAAAATGCCATGTTATAGATCCAATTATGGATGAATGCCGTACAATTATCTAGGAACTGACCGTAAATCTAGATAGTATGAATGTTAATATATTTACGTGTGCCCTTACCTAAAAAAGTGGCATTGGCTACTGATGTGCTCGATCACAGCATCGTTTTTCACAATATATTATTTTGCATACGCCAAAGTATGACGAAGGGTAGGTGGCAAGAATCGGCTCCAACCACCCAAACGGTGCTCACTCTTATCAATACTGTCAGCAGCAGTATCTGCTTTAGCCAACGATTGCGTATAAGCGTGATACTCTTCGGTGGTGGGCTGGCTAAAGTGATGAATGCGCTTTAATACTTGCCATAATTGCTGGCTAAAGCGACCCGTATTGTATTCCAGATTGTATTTTTGACACAGTGCTTGCACTTGCGGCGCAATGCCAGCATAGCGGCTGGCGGGCATATCAGGAAAAATATGGTGCTCAATCTGATGGGATAAATTACCTGTTAAAATGTGAAACCACTTGCTGCCTTTGATATTACTAGAGCCAAGGATTTGTCGTACATACCAATCGCCTTTGCTCTCATTGGCATCAATATGCGTATAAATATGTGCCTGCTCAGTGAAATGTCCACAAAAAATCACAGCCCATGTCCACAGATTGCGGGCAACATTGGCAGTGGCAGTGCCGCTCAAGGTCGTGAGTGCGCTACGACCACCGAGTGTCAATCCAATCGTAGTTGGCAAGACGACGTAATCTTTTGCCAATTGTCTTGCGATTTTGGCAAGTAAGGCATGTGTTTTTTGTTGCATCGTTTGGTGCAACTCGGTGGAGTCGGCATATTCTTCAACGCTGATTTGAATGTCATGAAAAGCAACTGCCCATTCAAAACCCAGTGCTAGGACAGCTGTTTTGAACAGATTGTTACGGTCACTTGGCGTCCAAGCCTGCTCTTCAGTAATCCGAATAAGGTGGTAGCCGACATCGTGATCGAGACCAAAAATATTGGTAAAGGTATGATGTAAGTAATTGTGCGAATGCTGCCATAATGGCGCAGGGCAAACATTGTCCCAATCGAACTTTTGGCTATTAAGGTGCGGATGCTGCATCCAGTCATATTGGCCATGCATGACATTATGCCCAAGCTCCATATTGTTCACTATTTTGCTAAAACTGAGTAGGGCGGTCCCCAATAACCAAGTGCCACCTTGATAGCGCTTCGATGACAATCGGCCTGCCACTGCGAGTAGTCCGCGACCAGCCATCTCGCTACAGGCGACTGCGGCGTAAATTCGTTGTATGTAACGCGCTTCGTCACTCCCAAGCGACTCCATTACCTCTTGATACAGTGCGTTTAACTCTTCGCCGAGTGCTTCGGTCTGAGGCTTTGTTAAAGGGTTGCCTGTCAATATTGGATAATGTCCAGACTGTGGCTGCCTGTTGGCATGACTATTGTCATAATGATGGCTCTCATCCATCGCTACGTTCTCTTTTTTAGGCATACTATGAGTTTTCTCTGATGCTAAAGGCTGAGACGTCTCCAACTGTCCCTCATTTGAGAGAGGCAAGTAGGGTACAGCTGATTGAGCCTTGGTAATCGGTAGTAAGCGCATAAATGATCCTTAGTCCAAACCATCCAACTTATGGGTATTGGGTTCGGTTCAATGTAGTGAGTTGACTAATTAATGGTAAAAAGCATAAAAGCAGATTGATAGAAAAACAGGCTGATCTGTCATTAACAGACGTTCGCTTAAAAACTTTCAATGATAGACAGTGACACATATCAAGCGGTTATGGTGTTGTTAGACATCTAGCACCACATCCGTTATCGCAACATTGATACAGGTTTGAATGAATTCATTGCCATCGTGGCTTAGCTTGCCTGTTTGGATATTTTTGACCACGCCGCTGATTTTATGACAACGGCATAATTGGCAGATACCTTGGCGGCAACCATGAGTTAGGCGGATGCCTGCTTTTTCGGCGCCAGCCAATAGGGAGGTATCACTACTAAACTGTCGTTGCCGTGCTCGTAAATAGACCGTCTGTGTCGGTGCTGTCGATTCTTTATCGAGGGTTGGCTCATGGGTTGCATCAAAAAAATTGGTGGCGAAGTTTTCTACAATGATGTTATCACGCAGCGATTTCCCATCGGGTAAGGTAATCTGGGCAGCAGCGTTATACAAACTTGTTAATAAGGCGCGCGAACCGCAAGCGAATATTTGTGTTTCTGCCAATGAGAGGCCGAGTGTTAATAAACTGTCGGCAGTTAGATGCCGCGTACCTGCTAAATAAGTACTAGCGTCTGCTGTATCAATCAAATGATAAGTAAACTCTGGGTAGGCGGTTGCCAGCTGTTGCCATTGGCTTTGGAGTAGAATGGTGCGATTATAATGCAATAGAATGACGTGGTGGCCATTGTGCAATGCCTCAGTGATAAGACCCAGCATTGGCGTGATACCGCTGCCACTAGCAATAAATAATAATGGTGCTAATTGATTATGTTCTGTCTCTTTGACCAATGATGCTTCTGCCAAGGTAAAAGAGCCTGTTGGTACGCTGCTTTGAAGGGTTGTGCCGATTGGCATACGTTTGGTCAGATAATCCGACACCAACCCTTGCGGTTTGATCGCAACAGTGACAGTATGACGCAGTGGATTTTTACTGGTTTTAGCCTTGGTGCTGTCATCAATCCACCAAAGTGGGTGCTCTGGCAAGCCCACTAGCGAGTAACTGCGCTGATGAAAAATTCCTGCAAGGGCAACGCTCACATTGAGGTATTGTCCACCCTGCCAGTCCTCCTGTATGCGGAGTGCTTGCTGTCTAAAAGCGCGATTGGTTTCAAATCGTAGCGCGATTAAATCATCACTCAGCCGATGCCGTGCTAATAGTCGTATCTTGGGCATGCTCAATGACCAAAACGGATGCAAACGTGATTCAATAAAATCAACGAAAGCACCTTGAACCCATTCAGGACGGTAGCCGGTGGCCATAAAACTCTTACCTTTGTGATGATTGTGAATGACGTGCTCAGTGTCCTATCAGTCTTTGAGCATCTTTACTGATTTTAAGCGGGTTTAACCCAAGTAAACATACGAAAACGGCTTGATGCCGATATTATTTTGTTAAGACATGCTAACATTCTAACGGCTATTGGTTAAACTATCGAAAGGTTTAATGATTTTTTTTGTGCCATTTATAAAGCGTTTATGACAGCTTGGTGACTTGCCTTACTCAGTTGACCGCGCTCATCTCTCATTTTATCCTCCGTTGCCGTAACTATGCTTACACACAGAAAGTTGTTTAGTGTGGTGTATTCTGCTGTTCGATATACTGACGGATAATCTCGATTGGAGCACCGCCACAAGATCCTGCAAAGTAACTAGGCGACCAAAGGGCATCAGCCCATACTTGCTTTTTGATAGATGGATATTCTTTTTTACGCAATAACCGACTAGACACACCTTTCAAACTATTTACCAAGCTAGAAATAGCCACTTTAGGCGGATAAACCACCAATAAATGTACCTGGTCGCTTTCGCCATCAAACTCAACCAGTTCAGCCTCAAACTTCGTGCACACATCAGAAAAAATAATCTGCATATCGTCTAAAATCTGTTTGGTAAAAATTTGTCTGCGGTATTTCGTCACAAAGACCAAATGCACATGAAGATTGTAAACAACGTGCCTACCCCGTCTTAAATCGTTTGACATATAATTAGACCAATTATAAAATAGAAGAACCCAATTATACTTAAGCTTATGAAAACACTCAAGTTACGCATACGAGACAAACACACAGACCAACTGAACCGCCTAAGCGGTTCGGTTAATTTCGTATGGAACTATGTCAATGCGTTAAGCTATGAGCATCTTAAGCGTACTGGCAAATTCTTTAGTGCCTATGACCTAAGCGAATACACCAAAGGTAGCGGTGAATTACTGGGCTTACACTCTCAAACCATTCAAGCCATCAACGAAACCCACGCCAAAAGCCGTAAGCAATTTAAAAAAGCAAAACTACACTGGCGGACCAACAATCCAAAAGCCAAGCGTCAATCATTGGGTTGGCTACCCTTTAAACAATCTGCCATTAAACACATCGCTACCCATGCCACAGGTAAAAAGGGCTTAAAATCAACCTTGCAACTTAGCTTAGCCAAAGGGCAAAAGCTAATCATTGACCTATGGGACAGCTATAATTTAAGCCTATATCAAATTAACACTTGCGAACTGGTACAAGACAGCCGTAACCGTTGGTATGCGTGTATTACCGTCAAAGACTATCCCAAACCATCATGCGGAATTGGTAGCGTAGGTATTGATTTAGGCTTAAAAGACAGTGCCACCGCCTCAAATGGTGACAAACTACAAATCAAACAAACACAGGCATGGGCTAAAAAACTGGGTATCGCCCAACGTGCCAAAAATAAACAGCGTGTTAAGGCAATCCATACCAAAATCAAAAATACACGCCAAGACCTCATACACAAATTCACCACCCAATTAGTCAAAGATAATGCTCTAATCGTGGTTGGCGATATTAAAACAACTCAATTTAACAGCAAAAAAGGCAAACTAGCCAAATCGGTTTACGATGCAGGTTGGTTTGAACTCAAACGACAATTGACTTATAAATGCGAGAACGCAGGTTGCCGTTTTGAAATCGTAAATGAGAAATACACTACCCAAACCTGCTCGTACTGTGGCGATATGTCCAGTAGTCCGAAAGGTAGAGCAGATTTGCGAATAAGAGAATGGACTTGTGCGAAGTGTGGCGCAAGGCATGATAGAGATATTAATGCCAGTAAGAACATTCTTGCGGTCGGGCTTGACCGTCTTGTAGAAGGAATCCCCTCACTTTAGGGAGGGGAGGAAGTCAAAGCAGTGACCAGATAGAAATGACAGCGCTTTGCGACAAAAGGGGTAAAACACCTGCTAAAACAACCTCTCAGCTTGCAGGGTATGCGCCACAATGCGATAATGACCTATAATTTGTAATCCTGATTTTGAGTTACGGCACGCTTGGCAGCAGCGCTGAGTGGTATTTGCTGTTCTCTTCTATGCAGTCTATCGGAGTGTTAATGGCTCAATATATTTACACGATGAACAACGTGTCAAAACTTGTTCCCCCTAAACGTGAAATTCTCAAAAATATTAACCTGTCGTTTTTTCCTGGTGCCAAGATTGGTGTCTTAGGTATCAATGGTTCTGGTAAATCAACTTTGCTCCGTATTATGGCGGGTGTAGATACTGAGTTTAGCGGCGAAGCACGTGCGCAAGCAGGTACGAAAGTTGGCTATCTGCCGCAGGAACCACAGCTCGATGACAGCAAAGATGTCCGTGGTAACGTCGAAGACGGTATGCGCGAAGCATTAGATGCGCTGGCACGTTTAGATGCCATTTATGCAGAATATGCAGAGCCTGATGCCGATTTTGATAAGCTTGCAGAAGAGCAAGGCAAAATGGAAGACATCATTCAAGCATGGGATGCGCATAACCTAAACACGCAGCTAGAAAAAGCCGCTGATGCGCTACGCCTGCCACCATGGGATGCGGATGTAAGCAAATTGTCAGGTGGTGAAAAACGCCGCGTGGCATTGTGTCGTTTGCTGCTATCACGTCCTGATATGCTATTACTTGACGAACCGACCAACCATTTGGACGCTGAATCTGTCGCATGGCTTGAGCAGTTCTTACAGAACTATAGTGGTACGATTGTGGCCATTACCCATGACCGTTATTTCTTGGATAACGTTGCTCAGTGGATTTTGGAGCTTGACCGTGGCCATGGCTATCCGTATGAAGGTAACTATACTGAATGGCTAGAGCAAAAGAACAACCGACTTGAGCAGCAAAACAAGCAAGAAGAATCTTTTGCTAAAGCACTGAAAAAAGAGCTTGAGTGGATTCGTAAAAACCAAAAAGGCCAACAAGCCAAGTCTAAGTCTCGTGTCCAGCGTTTTGAAGAGTTGAACTCAACCGAATTCCAAAAACGTAATGAGACGTCTGAGATTTATATTCCACCTGGTCCACGTCTAGGTAATAAAGTCATTGAAGTGAATGACATCTCCAAATCATTTGGTGATCGCCTGCTTTATAAAGACTTAAGCTTTAACGTACCAGCGGGTGCCATTGTTGGTATTATTGGTCCAAATGGTGCGGGTAAAACTACGCTATTTAACATGATTACCGAGCGCGACAAGCCAGATACTGGCTCAGTTGACTTGGGCGAAAGCGTAAAAGTGGCCTATGTCGGTCAGGTGCGTGACAATCTCGATGACAATAAAACCGTATGGGAAGAAGTTTCTGACGGCCTTGATATCATTACCGTTGGCGACTATACTACGCCAAGCCGTGCCTATATTGGTCGCTTTAACTTCAAAGGTTCAGATCAGCAAAAGCACGTTGGTCAACTATCAGGTGGTGAGCGTAACCGTTTGCAACTGGCGAAGACACTGAAACAAGGCGCAAACGTACTGCTACTCGATGAACCCTCAAACGATTTGGACATCGAAACCTTACGTGCGCTAGAGGATGCGATTCAAGTATTCCCAGGCACAGTCATGGTTGTTTCGCATGATCGCTGGTTCCTTGATCGTATTGCGACGCATATTTTGGCATTCGAAGATGAAGGCCCAGTATGGTTCGATGGTAACTACACTGAATTTGAAGCATATCGTAAAAAGACGATGGGTGACGATGCCAGTCCTAAGCGTATGAAATATAAAAAGATTTCTACCTAGGAGTTCGGCCTTAAAAGCTTAACGCTTAAGTAATAAAAAAGACCTCTAATGATTAGAGGTCTTTTTTTTCTGGATTTAATTGGCTATTTATTAGCGCTTACGCCCGAATTTACGCTGCTTTTTATTGCTAATCTCGGTAATTGCGTGAGTAATCTCGCTTTCATCCAAACTTGCTACCTGATGTAGGATTTGCATCATATCAGGCGTGAGGACGTACTTGGCATGGTGCGCGATATCATTGATACGATGATCAAAGGTCAACACACCCGTCTCTTCGTCTTTTTGCAAGTAATCAAGACGAGTCAATGCACTGAGGAAGCTGGTAAATAAAGCCCGATCGAAGAAATCAGGAATATCATCGGCATAAAGTACAGACAAACGCTGTCCAAGCAGATGGCATAAATCAACAACCTCGCTTTCGGTCAAATTTCCTGAGCCTTGCTGAGCGAGTAACGCTAAGGTCATGAAATAACGCTCAAGGCTTTGACCGACTGGTGTTGCCAGCACTTGCAACTGCTGATAGCACTTGCTATTTGACTCAGGTACGCTGAGCTTACCATCACCAAGCTCTACAATCAGACCATGAGAGAGTAAGGTATCGACTTTTTTGTTGATGGTATCGGCTAAGCCATGCGCTGGGTAGTATAAAAACAGCTCGCTTTGTAAGAATGGATATAGCTGCTCAGCGATACTGTCTAAGCGGCTGCGCTCCATACGACCGTTACGCGCGACCAGTGCTGCTAAGAAAGACAATAAAATAAAGACGTGCAGAATATTATTACGGAAATAGCTCAGCAATGCCGCCTGTTTGCCTGCGATCTGAATAATGTCGCCTAAAATATGTGGTGTGCGTTCGATGAGCTTGAGCTTAATACCATAATCAATGATTTGCTGCGGGCTCATGTCTGTGATGACCGTGTCATCTGAATACGCCAGCTGCTGAGCAAGACCCTGATAAAGGGCGATTTGCTCGCGGCAGCTTTCCTCATCCAATGCTGCCTTGGGGGCAGAGAGCAGTACCAATGACAACAGCGATACTGGCGTGACCACCGCTGCTTTATTGATATGCTGCATCACTTTGACACCAATGTTATCGACCATGGCACTGGTTTTGTCGTCTAATGGTGTATCGGTACGATCAGCAGGCAGACTATTAGCAGACACATCGAATTTTTGCATGAATTCGCTTAGGTATAAAGGCTTACCAAAGCTTAGGTGAACTGTACCAAAGATACGTTCAATTTTACGTCCCACCTTGAGCAGACCGATTAAAGATTCGGACTCTTTTGGTTTACCTTTTAGCTCGCCAACATACGTACCGCCTTCCATGATGCGCTCATAGCCGATATAAGTCGGAATGAATACCACAGGTTTATTGGTCTGACGCAATTGACTGTGTACGGTCATCGCTAGCATACCCATTTTAGGCGGCAATAAACGTCCTGAACGTGAGCGACCGCCTTCAATGAAGTATTCAATCGGCGTATTACGAGTGATGAGCGTATGCATATACTCACGTAGAACCGCCGTGTAGAGTGCATTACCACGGAAACTACGACGTATATAAAAGGCAACAGCGCCTCGTAATAATGGCCCTAATACAGGAACATCTAAGTTATCGCCCGCGGCGATATAGGGAATACTAAGACCACTTTTATAAATCACATAAGACAGCAACAGATAGTCAACATGACTGCGATGACAAGGCACATAAACCAGTTCGTAGTCAGTGGCAATCTCACGAACACGCTCGAAATGATGCACTTCGACGCCATCATACAGTTGCGTCCACAACCAAGTTAAGAACTTATAAAAGCCTCGCACAATTGAGTGCGAATAGTCATTAACCATCTCATTGGCATACCCTTTGGCAAGCAAACGAGCATCACGAACACTGGTGCCCGTCTTTTCGGCTTCCGCTTCAATGGCGTGCTTGATCGCGGGCGAATACACCAGCTTATCAACCAAATTGCGCCTGTCTGATAAGTCAGGACCCAACATACTGGCCCGTTGCTTGTCCAAATAAATCGTGAGCTGCTGTTGTATGTTACGCACCAATTCACGATTGCTGTCAGCGGTTGCGACCAATGCATAATGTGGTGTTGCAGCGGCGTCTTGTTTGCTGTTACTGTTTGTCGCTTGTTCTGATGGGTCTTTTAAGTCAGTGGTGACTGCATCGACGAGGTCAGAGTCTTCTGTATCGTCTTTAAGATGAGTGTCAATAATGGTGCGTAAATCTTGGGGTGGATGAAACTGGACAAAGGTATCACGCCCCATCACACCGATATTAAACAGCTGTTTTGTGATGCTGGGATCTTCCCAGTTATCAGCTGTTAATAGTTTAAAGAGTGAATCTTCTTTTTCTGGCGCACGTCCCCATAAGATAGATACAGGCACCAAACGAACCTTCAATTCTGGATATTGCAATACCGCAGACACGAGACGTGAAAGGCGCGGTGACAATGGCGTGTCTTTGGCATGAGGATGATTCAAAAAAACGATAGCCGCATTTTCTTTGATACGATGAGCGGCATCATTGACTCCAACCAATGCCGGTGGCAGGCGATGCTCTTGTGTCTGCAAGTCAATCAAAATACTGTTTGAACGCGAATAATCTTGCAACACATAAAATATGAGTGTCTGATCGTCTGCATCAAACTCCGGCAGCTCCCCTAATAGTTTGGGTTTGACTGCGACGTCAAGTAACTGACCCGAGAGCTTACGGTACAGCTGATTGATCGGGGCTTTTGCATAAGGCGTAGAGGCGACTGGGTTGCCATCAGTTGTCATAGCACTATCAGTCGTGGCTGGCGCTGTAAAAATCCGTTTTTTCAGGAACTTCGGTATCATAATCAGTATCAGAAATAGTCAAATATGTTGCGCTTATAATGCCATAAAAGCCATCAAAGCGATATATAGTGTCTGTATATACTGCTATTATTCATAGTGCCCAACAATCACATAGGGTATCCAATATGAGTGAAGGGACTCAATATAAGCACAAAATGTTAGATATGTTTTTATTTGAAAAAGAACCATTTTGGCTTAATAATGTGTGTGCCTAAAAACAATAAAGCCTATGTATGCTATTGCATTCATGCCAATAAAATAAGGTAAACTATTATGACGCCAGCCGTCGATCTTGCCAA
The DNA here is from genome assembly GCF_052850615.1 of Psychrobacter sp. 1176_08. Lineage (NCBI taxonomy): Bacteria > Pseudomonadati > Pseudomonadota > Gammaproteobacteria > Moraxellales > Moraxellaceae > Psychrobacter > Psychrobacter sp. 1176_08. Next base: position 347,610 of record NZ_VXCU01000004.1, on the reverse strand, counting down.
AAAACGTGGTCTTAATTACCAATTACACGAATATACTCATGACAGTCAGGCAACCTCTTTTGGCTTAGAAGCCGCAGAAAAGCTTGGTGTGGATGTCACGCAGGTTTTTAAAACCTTAGTGGTGTCGACAGAAACCAATGTACTTGCCGTTGCAATCTTACCAGTAGACAAGACGTTGAATTTTAAAAAAATGGCCAAGGCAGTGGGCTGTAAAAAGATCCAAATGGCAGATCCCAAGCAAGTAGAACGTACTACTGGCTATGTATTGGGCGGCGTCAGTCCATTAGGACAAAAAAAGCGTTTGACGACGATCATAGATGACTCGGCACAAAGTTATGCCACCATCTATGTGAGTGGCGGTCGTCGAGGTTTAGAGATTGAGCTACCACCTGAGCAGCTATCAGCCACACTTACTGCTCGCTTTGGTGCTATTACTGATGATTAAAAGACTAGCTATTAAAAGATTAGTCGTTAACAGTTTATAAATTCAGTGGCATGTTGCTACTGAGCTGTTGTTTTTTACTTGTACTTTATAAGGATATATCCATGCCGCATTTAACCATCCAAGCGACGCCCAATGTCAGTATTTCTCATGAAGAATCTTTACTCAAATCGTTGAACAAAGTGCTGTGGGACAGCGGACATTTTGGTAATCCAGCGGATATCAAGAGCCGTATCATACCGCTTGAGACGTTTTTGGTAGGCGTAGAAGATGATGAACAAACCAACGGCTTTATCTATGCCAGCTTAAAAATAATGACAGGCCGTGATTTGGTGATTCGCAATCAACTCGCAGAGCTATTGGTAAGCACTATAGAAAAAGAGTTAGGCCCAAAACAGTCAGGACGCGCCGCATTACAAGTATGCGTTGAAGTCGAAGAAATCAGCGCGGTGTATCATAAAAAAATGCTAGGCAGTTAAACGTCCCAATATTTTTGTTACTTAAAGCCTTTATCTGTCATTGATTGACCCAAATAAAAGCAGCCTGCTATTGAAAGTAGGCTGCTTTTATTTTTAGGATAGGTATTTCAAAATCACTATTTACATAGCGACTGACTGGCGTATTTAGGCAGTATCATGGTCTCTATTTTATAGCCTGCGGTTTTGCCTTGCGTTGCCATAAGGTTACGCGCAATACGCAATCGATAATCACCCGTGGTTGGTAGACAGCCTTGATAAATGATGCCGCCTTTGGTGCCATCTTGTGTACCATTTGGCATATGTAATACACCCACATTGGCTGTTTCAGCCGTGCCCGCTAATGGCAAAATATTGATCACCGCATATTGTGAGCTGCCCGCCTGAAAACGATACCAGTGCTCATCTTCGTTGGGACTGAGCTTCCCAGTTGTCGTACTAGTAATAGCACCTTTTGCAAAGTGAATAGGGGTGTCGCTATTTTTAGCAACGGCGCTATGGACGGTGATAACGGCAAGCGCCGTACTGAGCAATAATGCTTGTATACCCTTTGAGGCTAACGATACGGTTTGATGGTTAATGGATAACATGGTTGGCTCCTAACATGACAATCTGGCTATTAAGATAAAAAAGGTAGTAAAAACTCGATTACAGAGTCGTAAAACTATGGTGCTCTGATAAATATCGATTGTCTTTAGTAACTACGTAAGTGAGTCAGCGTAAGCGAATCTACATAAGTAAATAAGCACTTAAGCAAATAGTGAGTGTTAATTGGGCACAAAAAAGCGCCTATGATTTAGGCGCTTTTTATCAGGTATCGTATGACTTGTATGTGATTCTAGTCTAGAAAAGCAAAATGCTCGATTTCCATTGACGTCATGCTTTCACTTGGTGCGACCATGGCTTCAGCGTGACCAGACGTACGTGGTAAAAGCTTATCAAAATAGAACTCGGCAGTTTGGATTTTTGCTTGATAGAACTCAGGTGCTTCAGTGCCACCGTTTTTAAGCTTTTCATAAGCGACCGCTGCCATACGTGCCCAGTGGTAGCCCATCATGACGTAACCTGAGTACATCAAGAAGTCATCTGATGCGGCTGAGATGATTTCACGGTCTTTACGAGCCATTAGCATCAAGCGCACTGTCAATGTGTTCCATTCAGCACATAGCTTAGTGAGTGCCCAAACGAATTTACGCATGTCTTTATCAAGGGCATATTCACCGCACCACTTCATGATGCTTGAGGTATAATCACGAATGATTTTACCTTTAGACTGTAAAATAACCTTGCGGCCTAATAGATCCAGTGCCTGTACGCCAGTCGTACCTTCGTACATGGTCGCAATACGAGCATCACGAGCGATTAGCTCCATACCCCATTCTTTGATATAGCCGTGACCGCCATAAATTTGCTGACCGTGCTTTGCTGCTTCAATACCCAGTTCAGTTAAAAAACCTTTTAGGATAGGGGTGTAAAAGCCTAGCTTGTCATCCCATTTTTCGAACTCTTCATCATCGCCATTAACGATACCCTGTGCCATTTTGTCCGCATAACGTGCTGAATGATAAATCATTGAGCGACCGCCTTCAGCAAAGGCTTTTTGCGTCAACAGCATACGGCGTACGTCGGCATGGTGAATGATAGCATCAGCTACTTTTTCAGGATCTTTGGTGCCAGATAGCGTACGCATAGAACGACGTTCTTTAGCATACGGTAGTGCGTTTTGGAAAGATAGTTCAGTGTGCGCTAGACCTTGGATACCAGTGCCGATACGAGCAGTGTTCATAAAGGTGAACATCGCTTTTAAGCCTTTGTGTGGTTCGCCAATTAGGTAGCCAGTAGCACCATCAAAGTTCAAGACACAGGTAGAAGAGGCGCTGATACCCATTTTGTGCTCGATTGAGCCGCAGACAACCGCATTGCGTTCGCCAGATTCGCCTTCAGCATTCGGCGTGAATTTTGGTACGATAAATAGTGAGATACCGCGTGTGCCTTCTGGTGCATTTGGTAGGCGTGCTAAGACAATATGAATAATATTGTCTGTTAGGTCATGCTCACCGCTTGAGATAAAGATTTTAGTACCACTTATTTTATAGGTACCGTCATCTTGCGGGATGGCTTTTGATTTTACTTGGCCCAGATCCGTACCACACTGTGGCTCAGTCAAGCACATCGTACCTGCCCACGAGCCTTCGACCAACTTCGGTAGATAAAGGGCTTTTTGCTCATCCGTACCGTATTGTAGTAGCGTGTTGATACAGCCCGTTGATAGGCCAGAGTACATCGCCCATGGCCAGTTGGCAGTACCGATCATTTCAGCTTTTATCAAGTTGATTGACGTCGGTAAGTTCATCCCGCCGTATTCTTCGGGATACGAGATACCTTGCCAGCCGCCTTCTACAAACTGGTTGTAAGCTTCTTTGAAGCCTTTTGGCGTGGTGACTTCGCCATTTTCAAAATGACAGCCTTCTTCATCGCCTGATTGATAAATAGGAGCGAGGACATTCTCAGAAAAGTCAGCCATGCCTTGTAGGATCATGTCAATCGTTTCAGGATCAGCGTTTTCACCGTTATCCAAGCTTTTGTAATGGGTTTGATAATCAAAGACATCATTAATCAAAAACTTGATATCACGTAAAGGTGCTTTGTAAGTTAACATAGTCGTTCTCTTTAGTTATTCGTTATCATAGATGGTCAGCTTAGTCCGTAAGCCATGACGTTCACAAATTAAAATTATAAACTATTGTTTGATTATTTAGATAAATGTAAACAATATCGTTGCTCATTACTTAGATTTGTCAAAAAAAAGATGATTAATTTTGATTAATTTGAACCCTTTCTCATTCGACCATGGTTGATGTAGCCGTTATAGCAGTATAAGTCTTCTATGAAGACAAATATACAACTAATAACTAATATTCATTAGATATCTAATAACATAAAAATATAAGTTATAAATAGCTGAATTAGGTTTTTATTAATATTGATTAATAAGAATGGCTTTATAATGGGCGGCATCGTATCCAAAGTACGACGTTTACGTGTGTCTATACTATAAGGAGCACCAATGATGAGTGCATTAAAGCACCAGCCAAAGCGAGCATCTTGGCTAACAGAATGGTTTGCTCGCATCAAAATTTTACTCAGTGGTGAGCTGTCGCATTTATTGACAGTGAACCGTAGCAAGCGACCTTGGCATATGCCGATTATCGCTGCAATCGCTATTAGCTTTCCTGTATTTGTCGGCGCTTATTTTGAAGCATTGCCCTCTGGTATCAAGGCATCGCTTGGGGCGATGATTATCTTGAATACCCCATTGGTTGGTAAGTTGCCTTATCGCTTGGTGACAGTGATGGCATGGGGCTTTGCGATGTCATTGTGCTTTGCCCTAGGCTTGATGGCACAGCATATTCCCGCATCGATATTACCGATATTTACACTCATGGCTTTTGGTGTGGTCATTCTTGGTCGTTATTATCGTCAGCCGCCGCCAGCAGGTTTGTTTATATTGATGGCAGGAGCGATTGCATTATTTATACCGCTGCCACTAGAAGATATCATGCCAGCCACAGGCCTAGTGATGCTGGGTAGTGGTTTTGCGATTGTCTTGTCGCTACTGTACTCGCTGTTTTTAATTGCCACACGTCCCTCTACGCCCACACCTACCTATAGTTATGAGCCAGATACGATTGCCGAAAGTATCATTGTGGCGGGTTTTGTGAGCTTGGCTTTGTTTGTCACCTTGGTTTTGAATCTCTCCAATCCCTATTGGGCAGCAGTCAGCTGTTTTCTTATTATTCAAGGGATCCATTTACGTACGGTATGGATCAAACAAATACATCGTCTGCTCGGGACGATCGTGGGTGTGGGACTGGCCGGTTGGATGTTGTCTTGGAACTTGTCGATATGGGGGGTGGCATTAACAGTCTTGATCATGATGCTGTTTATCGAAAATTTGGTTGATCGGCATTATGGACTGGCCGTAATATTTATCACGCCGCTGACCATATTTATTGCTGAATATGGCAGTGGTTTGCCATTTTCTGAACAAGCCTATCAAGTGGTGATGCGTGCGCGTTTATACGACACAGCGATTGGGTGTTTAGTGGGTTTGGCTGGCGGAGTCGTCATGCACTCGACCAATTTACGTGTGCCGTTACGGCGTATGGAAAATTGGCTACTGGCGCGTTTTTCATAAATGATGTATTAGATAGTATGTGTCTAAAAAAGTACGCCAAAAAAAAGCACATAGACTCAGTTTATGCGCTTTTTTGCGTACTTAGCATATAGACCGCTTAGCTTTTATTTAAGTCTTCCGTCGCCTTTGCAACATCAATACGGTGGCCTGTCCAACGCTCAAAACTTAACGCCGCTTGTCCAATTAGCATGCCATAACCGTCAGAGGTCTGTGCCCCGCGAGCTTCAAAATGCTGCAAAAATGGTAGCGGGCGCCCGTACATCAAGTCGTAGGCGTATTGGCAATTTAAATCATGGCTAAGTGGTAGTTTATCATCTGATAAGCCAATAGAAGTGGCATTGATGATGATATCAAATGATCCCTCTAGTTCTGCGGTGCTGCATGTTTTAATCTGCTGCTCATCAATAACAGTGCTGGCTGTGCTCAGCTCTTCAACCAGTTCTACCGCCTTGCTTACGGTTCGATTGGCGATGGTTACTGTTGCGATGCCTGACTCAATCAAAGGCAGTATGATACCGCGAACAGCGCCGCCGGCACCGATAATGGCAACGCGCGCGCCTGTTAGTGGCCAGTTCAGACTTTTTATATGATTGACCAATCCTTGACCGTCGGTATTATCGCCATAAATAGCCTCTGCTAGCGATACGCCCTTATCCAACAGAGCCTTGTTTAATAAGAGCGTATTGACTGCGCCTGCAATTTTGGCATGTTCTGACAGGCCGCCGCGCGCCGCACAGCACTCGTAAGCAATTTGTTTGAATGGCACAGTGACATTGGCACCAACGCCGCCGCCGCAAAAAAACGCCTCAACCACAGCGGTAAAACTGTCTGCATTATTGGGACAGTATTGACGTTGATAGCTGATATCCATGCCCGTTTGTGCGGCAAATAGCGTATGGATTTTGGGAGACTTACTATGGGCAATCGGATTGCCAATCACTATAAAATGCTGAGTCATAAATATTCCGCTAGCGGTGAGAGTCAAAACTCATGAATAAGAGCGTCGTTAAAGCTCACTTATCATAAGGGATACGGTAAGGTTTGACAAACCGGAGACGGAGCGAAAAACCATTTGAATAAGCAAGAGGTTTTGATATGGAATGTCCTTAACAAATCTGTACTCTCTGGGACCGTTATCCGTAACGTAAAGGGTAGTCAAGTGTTAAGCAGTTGGGTAAACTATAGATTGCAAAAAAATATGGGTCTGCTCTAGTGATGGTTCCGTTGTAAAAAGCTAAGAGCTAAACAAGCTTGTCAGTAAAAACATTGTTCATTATCAGCGGCTTCTTTGATCGCTCGTTAATACTATTTTGAGACCAATCTAAAAGTGTGAGTAAATTGTCCATGTGGAATAACAACCTGCAGACCTTAATGGTCGGTATGATAATGGCGGTTGGTGTATCGCTCAGTGGCTGTGACAATAGCCAAAGCGATGCCCAAAATCAAGATGCTAATGCAAACACTAGCGAGCAGGCAAGCGCTAATGATGCGCCAGCAAAAGACAGTGCTGCTGGGACTGCTGACTTAGATGGGGCAACTGCTGCGCAAGCCACACCGGTGAGATATGATGTTTCATCTTGGGGCTCGGGTGAGGTGACGCCGCTTGGTATTGACAAGCTAGAGGAGATTAAGTCGACTTTTGGTAAAGTGGTAAGCACCGATGAGAACAGCTTGGACTACGCCAGTAATGCGGCTACCAAATACCGTTTTATGAAGGCTGATGCGCCTTACCTGGATCTTATTGACTCTGAAAAATACTTGGAGCTTGGCTGGTATTATGCCAATCCTACCGACTCTGATAAAGAAAAAAAGCTGAGCCAAAACCATGCCAAAAAAGCATACAAAATTGCCCGTCAATTAATGGGTGATGAAGGCGGTAAAATGGTTGGTGATATGCTTAATAGTCAAATCACCAAAAATAAAGTGGTCGGCGGACAAAAAGTAGAACTGGCAAAATGTGAGTTTTATAGCTGTATGCTGGTCATCAATAAATCTGAAGCGCCAGAAAATGACAGTTAAGCTGTGAGAGAAGCAATGCCGATGTCTAGCAGCTGGTTTTGTCTACACTCATCAGAAAATGAGACAGATTTTACGCACGCTACTTTGTCGTTGGACAATCGTGGACTGGCATACGGCGATGGTTTTTTTACCACCATGGGCGTGATTGACGGGCAGATACTGTGGTTGGATTATCATCATCAGCGCCTCATCTCCCATCAAAAAGCACTGCAACTCGACGTAGATAGCCACTCCTTAATAACTGCCTTAATAACGCATGCTCAGCACTTACAACAAGGGGTGCTCAAGCTTATCGTTGTGCGAGCCGCGCAAGCCATCCGTGGGTATGGCTATACATCAAGCGCATCTGGAAGCGCTTGTGACGTTTGGCTAAAATCCTCAGCCATGGTGGTCGCAACTGATAAGCAGCTGTGCTTACCAGATGGTCGCTTCATTCCTATACAGCCTGCTAGTACGGCTGTTTGCTTATCTGCCCAAATTGCTTGCTTGCCGCCACCATTAGCAGGATTAAAAAGTCTTAATCGGCTCGATACCGTGCTGGCAAGTGCTGAGCTACAACGCATCAAATCACACTTATTACCATCTGACTCATCATTACATACTCCTGCACAGCCAAGCATTGAAGAAGGGCTGCTGCGAGACATGAATGGCTGCTGGATTGAGGGCACGATGAGTAATGTGTTCTATCAGCTAGCGGATGCGCCAGTAACAAAACCACAATCTCTAGAGTCGAAAAACATCATTGGTACCGCCCAAGAGAACTCTAATTATCTGATAGCTGGTCAATGGTACACGCCTTCTTTGGCGCAATCGGGCATTGCTGGCGTGATGCGACAAGTGATTATAGATGCTTTGTCCAATACAGCCTATCCAGTCATCATCAGGCCATTGCAAGATGATGATTTGCCACTTTTAAGGCGCTTGTTTTTTTGCAATGCCTTGCGCGGTATCATGCCGATGGCTAATCTGACGTTATTGAATGATAGCGTAGTGACAATGCTGTAAAACGTGTGTACAAAACACTATTTTTTATCAAAAATATTAAATTTGGTATCTATCAAATCATCGTAAAACAACTCAACGTCTTCGTTTCTATACATTGTCCGAGCTTGTAGAATGGCTGACGAATCATCTGTCGCCATTACTTCAACAATACGACTCATAGTTTCAACGATTTCTATTTGATAAGTGGTTAAGCCTATTTCGTTCATCATGTGCCGTTTTCCCTTTAGCTAGATTTATTGTGCCTATGATCCTAGCAAAAAGAGCGAATAAAAATGATCGTCTTCTGTAATCAAAAATGCAAAATGCTTAGTATAGTTTTCTATAGTTCCCGCGACTTATAAATTCAATAATACCCTTATCACGCAAAACTTGTAATTGCTGACGGATTTTATCCTTGATGTGATTGTTATTAGGATGTTTGAGCTGTAACTCATCAGAAAAAGCATAAGCTTGATTGAGAGAAAAATGGATATCAAGTCTGTCAACACATTGCCATACATCCAGTGTCCAGCCACGCGAAGTACTAGATTGCTCACGTAAAAACAAGGTTTTTTGAAACTGCTGTGTGACGTTATTACGCGGTATCACATGCTGGTCTTTTACTAAAAAGATTTTTCCCGATTCTGGTACGTGTCGTAAGTCGATATTGCAGCCGACCCAACCTGCACGTTTGGCCGTTGCTGATAAAGGATTGCGTTTAATAATGATATCAGGTGTAAAAAAGTGCTTAGGAATAATCATAAAATTATTTACCGTCAGCGCTTTTGAGTATGTCAAAAAAAAGAAGCTTGGATTATCGTCGCTATTGATACGCTCAATCATTGTCTTATAAGCGCCATCGTTAATAATATTGCTTAAGGTCGCTTTTTTACTTTTTAGCTCATATTGCTCAGTACAGGTCGAGCAATAAAAATCAGCAACAGGTTTCCCATTCGCAAATTCTCTTAGCGGCTGGGTGTTGCAGTTCGGGCAGTAGCCATTATTTTTGACCCAAGCTTCGCTCAGCACACGAATGATATGCGCTTGAGAGTGATAATTTTTGGCAAGACTCTGATCAAAATGTAGATTCATAATAGCTTTTTTATTAAAAGAGGGTCGCAAAAGTACCTGTCGAAATTGAGAATATTAAGCCATGTTGCTTAGTGCCAGTATCCAGTTAATTCACAAGCTAAGCAAATACCATTGAAAATCCCACAGTTCAGTGCTAAATTCTAGCAAACATCTGCCTCGCGAGTTGCCATGAGTAAGCCTACATCTGAAACGCCTCCTGAACGTCCTAATGATACCTCATCAAATCAACAAGATAGTAATGTTGGTCAACGTGCTAATACCACGCCCACAGACTCAGATGTTCCTGTCGTAGAAGAAGTAAAGGGTAAACCTGCGACAGATGTCTCACTCATCAGTGGTGATAATAAGCCGCGTAAGTATAAAACGGACAACCAATCGTTTTTTATGCAGCGCGGCTATCAAATATTGCTCGTGCTTGGACTCATTGCGGCGTTTTTCTTAGTCATGGTGTATCAGACATTGTTTGGACGCATTGATCAGCCACAAAAGATGGTCACGATTGAGAAAGGTCAGACCTATTATGGTTTGCTACCGCAGTGGCAACAGCAGATACCTCTGTTTTCTGCCAGTATTGCTAAGCTATATATCAAGTCGCAAGTTGATGCGCCGCTACATGCAGGGATTTACCAACTACCAGAAAATCCGACCATGGCTGAGGCGCTGCAAGTGCTCGAACAAGGCGCAAAAGCTGCCATGGTAAAAGTACAGATTATCGAAGGCAAAACATCTAAAGACTTATATCAATCGCTACGTGACAATCCGGGCATCAAAAAAGAGGTACTGACTGCCGATAGTGACAATGCCAGTATCGCAAAAGCGCTGGATTTGGCTGGTATATTGCCAGATGAGGTGGTCAACAGTAATGATCCTATCGTCAATCACAATCTTGAAGGTTGGTTTGCTCCGGATACTTACTATTATGGTGAAGGTACCAGCGACAAACAGGTATTGACGGATTTATACAAACGTCAGCAGCAAGCATTGACGGACGCTTGGGAAAATCGTGCCCCAGATTTGCCATATAAGAGTCCTTATGAAGCTTTAGTCATGGCATCTATTATCGAAAAAGAGACCAGCGTGCCTGACGAGCGTCCTTTGGTATCAGCGGTGTTTAATAACCGTATGAATAAAGGCATGCGTATGCAAACGGATCCGACCATTATTTATGGGATGGGAAGTCGTTATGAGGGCAATATTCGCCGCCGCGACATCGATGAAAAAACGTCGTATAATACGTATCAAATTGATGGTTTGCCGCCAACGCCAATCGCATTGCCTTCCGCCTCTGCTATTGAAGCAACCTTACATCCAGCCGATAGCGATGCCTTGTACTTTGTCGCCACTGGTACAGGTGGGCACAAATTTACCAATAGCTTAGATGCACACAATCAAGCCGTAAAAGAGTATTTGGGTGTCATGCGTGAAAAGAGATCGCAAACACCGCCGCAGTAAGTTATTTTTAGTCATTGTTTATCAAGCAACCTATCATTTAATGAGCGTTATAACAGCACATATAACGCTCATTAATGGCAAAAGGTCATACCATGTCAGTCTCTTCGCAAGCCGATTCTTCCTTATCCAATCATGTCTCATCTAACTTACCGAAAACGTCACACGTGACCAATCAAGGTCGCTTCATTAGTTTTGAAGGCACTGAAGGTGTGGGTAAAACCACAGCGATTGAACAATTATGCTCACGCTTGCAGGAAAATGGCATCGACTATCTGCGTACTCGTGAGCCCGGTGGTAGTCCGTTTGCAGAGCGTCTACGTGAGATATTATTAAATCCAGCCACCGATATTACGGACGATACTGAGCTATTGCTGTTATTTGCGGCGCGCTGCGATCACATGCAGCAAGTCATTTTGCCAGCGTTGCAGCGTGGTGTATGGGTGATCTGTGACAGATTTACTGATTCGACCATTGCTTATCAAGGGTTTGGACGCGGACATGGCGATGATGTTATGCGTGCTAAGATCGATGGGCTGATCAGTCAGTTTGTGCTACAACTACCTGATTTGACATTGTGGTTAGATTTGCCAGTATTAGAAGGGATGGCACGCGCTAACAAACGCGGTGCTGCTGATCGGTTTGAGCAGCAAGCCACCGAGTTTTTTACATGGGTTCATAAAGGGTTCAGCGTGCTAGCTAGTGATTATCCTATGCGGATACAACGTATTGATGCGTCAGGCAGTGCAGATGAGGTTGGCGTGCGAGTTTGGCAGATGGTACAAGAAAAACTGCTTGCCCAATAGCAACCTTCAAGAAAAATAACAGCCTTGAAGAAGCATAGTAAGGTTAAAAGCCTTGTGTCATAAGCAGCATAAAAAAGCCCCAACATTACGTTGAGGCTTTTTTCGTTATAAGCATTTTATGTAGAAACTTTTAACGTTTGTCTGCGTTGATTGAGTCTTTTTCCTCAGGCTCTTTTTGTTCAGACGTTTTAGGAATATCAACGTCTGTACTAGCCGTATTGTCTTGACTAGAATCAGGCAGGCGATTTGGGTCAAGGCCTCCTTTTTTGTTTTTTGGGGCATTACCATTACCATTAGTACTACTGCCAGATGTTTTGGTCTTCGACGTCGCTGTTGAGTTGGCGGACATCACGCCTTTATTCGCAGTGTTAGTAGAAGCTTCTTTTGGCTCTGTCGCTTTATCCTTAGAGGATGTCACGGTGTCCGATAAAGTCTCTGAGCTGCTTGGTTTTGGCGATGCATCATTGCTTATGTTTTGCTCACCATCTTTTTCTATGTTTGCCACAGACTCTTGCGCTGCTGCCTGAGCACTGGTATCGCTCAGCTCCTTTTCTTTACGCTTTTCAGGCGCTTTGGATTTGGATTCAAAGCTGGCATCGGCTGCCATTCGCGCTTGCTCTTGCTTTGGGGTGACATCTACTGGCTTTGGCTGTACTTCATCCTCGACCACCAGCGAGATAAGCTTGCGATCGCGTGGCACATTGCCATCGAATTTATCGGTAATAACGTGCAACTTACCTTCTTTGTCAATGGTATAGAGTGGCACAAATTGTTTGTTATCAGCCTTATACTGCTCAAAACTATAACTGTCTGTAATGTTGGTGATTTTAATACGGGCCTTTTTTGACAGCATACTGGCAAGCTTGGTATAAGTCACATCTTTGCCAAACAGCCACTGCGAATGGAAGTTTGATTGCTTGTCATCACGCTCACTTCTGGCTTTTTCGTCGCTGAATTTGAGACGATACAGTTTACGCTCACCAAATTCATGACGATAATGAATCTCAGACAAGGTGTTCATCTCTTTATCCATACTCATGGCAAATAAACGACCAATACCAATCAGGTCAAGGTGTCGGTCAGCATGATCAGAGATGGGATTACCAAAATAAGTACGTAGCCCACTCATGCGAGCGCGGGCAATATTGGTATAGTTGTTGTGGGCGACAATGACGTCAAAACCTTGGTCTTTCAAAGAGCTGGCCACCAAAAGGGCAATAGGGTTTGAGCCGACAATCAGAATACCGTTGGTTTCAGGCTCACGTACGCCCAGCAAATTACCGACTACCTTTGCACCCAAGCCCTGAATCATGACCGTACCGATGATGACCATAAAGACGAGCGGCACTAATAACTCAACCCCTTGAATATCGTACTCTTGCAAACGAATGGCAAATAACGATGAGATGGCAGCCGCGACGATACCACGTGGCCCAATCCAGCTAATCATGAGTTTTTCACTGGTTTTGAGGTTTGAGCCGATCGAAGAGGCCCACACAGATAGCGGACGCGCCACGAACATGACAATAACGAGTAATACTAAGCCTGCAAAACCAACACTGAGCAAGCTTGCCAACTCCACACGAGCTGCAAGAATGATAAAGAGCACTGAAATCAGAAGAATGGTCAAAGACTCATTAAACTCTAAAATGGTCTCGCGTGGAAATTTTGGCCAGTTTGCCAAGGCAACACCCAGTACCGTAACGGTCAAAAGACCTGATTCGTGTTCTAAGTGATTGGAGACCGAAAACAATACCAGCACAAAGGCAAGCGTAAACACATTACGCAAAAACTCAGGAATCATGTGACGGCGCATGAGAAACGCTAATAGCCAAGCACCAGCCATACCAAGTGCGGTCGCCAATACCACGATTTTAGCAAACAGTAAGATACTGCTGGCTTCGCCGCCTGAAATAATGTACTCATAGACCAATACCACGGCAATAGCGCCGATTGGGTCAATGATGATGCCTTCCCATTTTAGGATATTAGATATCGTTTTATTGGGACGCACACTACGCAGTAGAGGCATGATTACGGTTGGACCTGTGACACAGACCAGCGCACCGAACAATAGAGCGACCAATGGGTCCACATCGAATAACAAGTACGTCGATAGGGCAACGATAGCAATGGTAATCAGAACGCCAACTGAGACTAGCATCTGCACAACGGTGCCATGCTGTTTGATCTCATCGAATTCCAATGTCAGTGAGCCTTCAAACAGGATAATGGCTACGCCCAAAGAGATGAAAGGAAACATGAGTTCCCCAAGCACCAAATCAGGGTCGAAAACGCCTAATACGGGTCCCACAATAATGCCAATTAGCAATAAAAATAAAATGGACGGTTGCTTTAAATACCAAGCCAACCATTGGGCGGCAATACCAATCCCAACCACGCCAGATAATAATAGGGCGGTATCCATAAGTTGATCCTTTTATAATCTTGTCATATTTTATATCTATCAATCGTTTTTATAGAAAAACTGTCGCCAGTCGCGTGATAATTAGAAGCGTCTGTTGATAATGGCATCTTTTTATAAAGTCTGAGCTACAACAATGATAGCCATCATGAATCACAACATGAGCTAAATATGATATATATACTATAAAGTAGTAGAGACAAAAGCATTCCCAAACATATAACGCCATTTTAGAAATGCAAAAGATGAAAAATAAGAGTGATGATCGTCAATTTGATAAACTTACCGTCAGTAAATTCAACGTTTGTTTTTTGAGAAATTATTTGGCTGCTATCATACCATGATTTTATTTCTTACCTATCATGATAGGAATTACCACCGTATCAGCACGAATACTTTGTAACTGCAGAAGCGTGAGTAAGAATAAACAGCCTCAACGACATCAATAACTGATCTATTAAAACGGTAAATAGAGCGAAAGCTATGCAGGCGACATTATCTAAGATCACTTTAGCTTATACAAGTCACGACCGATAACAGCCAATATGGCCCTTAATAATAATTGACCATTCATGCAGAGGACGATATGCCTATCACTATATTCAAAGCGCGCACTAAACTTAGTATGCAACATTGGTTACGCCGCAGTGCATTGGCGCTTGCTGTTGGCACAGCGATGGCAACTGGCATCACTGCAACGACCTTGACTTCTGCTCAAGCCGCCGTAACCACAGCGGATTTTTCTAATCTCGTACAACAAGTCACGCCTGCGGTTGCACGTGTCAACGTCACAAAAACAGTCAGTGAGGAGGAGCTTGCCAAAGCGCAAACGGCCGAATTATTGCGACAATTCTTTGGTGACCGCCTACGTATTCCAGATCAGGCCACCACTCCAGCGGTTGAGCATGCTTATGGCACGGCTTTTTTTGTGACTTCTGATGGCTATATGCTGACCAATCATCATGTGATAGAAGGGGCTGATAAAATCACGGTCACGCTCAATGACAGAACAGAGCTGGATGTGACCTTGGTGGGTAGTGATGAGCGCTCAGATGTGGCAGTACTTAAGGTGGCAGGCAGTCAGTTCCCAGCGCTACCCATTGGGGATTCAAGTGCGCTAAAAGTAGGGGAGCCTGTACTTGCTATTGGTTCGCCATTCGGTTTTGATTATTCCGCATCAGCGGGCATTGTCAGTGCCAAATCACGCAGCTTTTCACGCGAGATCAGTGTACCTTTTATCCAAACCGATGTGGCACTCAACCCTGGCAATTCAGGTGGTCCATTGTTTAACCAGCGCGGTGAAGTGATTGGTATTAACTCACGTATCTTCAGTGGTACTGGCGGCTATATGGGGCTGTCCTTCTCGATTCCGATTGATGCTGCTATGGATATTTATGAGCAGATAAAAACGAACGGAGAAGTGGCGCGCGCCTATATGGGTATTTATCCTCAAGATATTGATCGCAATTTGGCAGAAGCTTACAATTTAGCACGTCCGCAAGGGGCGTTATTGACCCGTGTCTCTCCAGATTCACCCGCTCAAAAAGCAGGTCTAAAATCGGGCGATATCATTTTGCAATATAATGATGTACAAATCATGCGTGCCTCAGACTTACTCAATCTGCTAAATCGTGCAAAACCCAGCGATACATTTCGCGCCCAAATCCAACGTAACGGTCAGCAGATGACAGTGAGTGGCAAGCTTACTTATGCACCCGATGACGTGCGAGCACAAGGTGGCGATCAGCAAAGTAACGATATACAACTAGGTTTGCGTCTACGTAACCTGACAGCCGATGAACAAGCAGAGATCAGTGTAGACAAAAGCTCAGGTATCTTGGTGACCACCGTTGATCCAACTGGTTTGGCAGCGCGATCTGGTATCATGGCAGGCGATGTGATTACCAATTTCCACCAAAAACCAATCAGAAAAGTGGCAGATTTTTCAAGTGCGATCTCATCATTACCCAAAAAAGGTGTGGTGACCATCGAGGTTATTCGTCAAGGTGTGCCTGGTATTATCGGTCTGCGTATTGAGTAAGTAGCACTGTCGCAGATGCAATAATAGAGACTGGGCTTCAGGATAGTATGGAGAGCGAGTCGATAATTGTACTTGTCTATCACAGAGCTTGACCTCTATAATGGCTGATTTTTTTGGCAAATGACCAAAAGCCGTCACTAACTGACGCCATGAGTGATAGATTTATTGCTCAATGCGTTCTAACATAGAGTAAGCCATTTGATAGGCTCCTATTCTTCAGTAACTACCAGGTAATTATGACTGACCATGCTTTTTATATACTCAGTACTTCTACGGCAGCAGCATTGCTAGCGTATATAGTACTGTGGTCAGGGCTACAGACATTCAATGCCAATCCCACCAAGCGTTTTTTACGCATTTGGATTAAGTTGATATTGTATTATGCTGCTTATACCATGCCTGTTTGGATAGTGCTGTTGGTTTTGGGGTGGTTACAAAAGACGCTACCGATGATGCAAGACTCCGTATCATTCTTAGTCTTGGCAATACTGGTCATGGGGTTGTATTTTTATACAGTGATTGTACAGCCCAATCGTTTGCGCGTAGAGCATCATGCGGTTGATTTGAGTTTGTCCTCACCACTGACCGTTGCTGTACTGGCGGATTTACGTATTGGTTTATATAGTGGCAAGCCGCGCCACATTCGAAAATTGGTTGCTACCATCAATGCGCTATCAGCGGATGCGGTCATGATTACAGGCGACTGGTTGTATTACCCAAGCGCTGATTTGGTTGGACAGCTCATGCTATTCAAAGGTGTGAATAAGCCCATCTATACTGTGATGAGCGTCTCAGATCTGCGTTATCAGTCGATTAATACCACCAAGCAAGGTCAGCCTCTATTAGAAGATACGTTGGCCAGCGCTTTTGACATACTGGATATCAGTTATATTGGTCAGCAGTGTACGTCATTGCCCCTGACCTGCGCGGCAACTGCAAAGGGCCATTCAGTGCCCAGCGTGTCAAGTTACTCCCAAAATGCTCAAAAGCTAACCAAGAAAAAAAGCACAAAAAATAATCCTGTGGTCGCATTGCTGTGCGGCTGGCAAGATATTCCTCAACTAACGACTGAGGTTGAAACTCCCAGTAAAGCAGCCAAAGCGGCGCTTGCTGACAAGATTACTCATGCCTCTCAGCCTGTTATTATTTTAGCATCACGATTTGATAGTATTAGTCATTTGCCAAGATCGGTGCAACCACGCCCTTTATTGATCACGGGTGCGGCAAAAACAACTCAAAAAAATATATGGTTGGCGCAAAAACAAAAAAATATCCAGCGCAATAAAGAACGCTCCGCCTTGCTAAGAAACAACCGTATGAGTAAACAGCACGGTTTATATCAATATGGTAGCGCACAGATATTTGTGAGTAGTGGTGTCGGTACGCGAGGCTTGCCTTTTCGCTTATATCGTCCTACTATCGATGTGTTGACCATTCGCTAATTAAGCCGAAAAAATATGAGGTTGAGGCCATCGCTATCATAATTAAAAAGAAAAATAAGAGGCGATTTGGTATTCATTAATGCTATTGACGGGTAATTGATTGATAGCGGTTAAATCAAAATATGCTACACTAGCAGGCGATTTTATTATTATGGGTTTCTTATTTAAAAGGCATATTTGGTGATTGGCAACAATACCGCCAATACTGGTGTTAGCGTTCAAAATCTACGCTATCAATGTCATAAATAACAGCCAAATACTCAGCATAATATTGAGCAAGAAGTTATCAAGCAAGAAATTGGCCATGGTCTTTATAAGTGCACACATTCATGGGTGCTACCATAACAATGGACACTTGCAAACGACCTATCATGTGACAGCTTTGACAAAAGCTAGGATAATACAGTAAGGCACGGTTATGAGCACAGCATACGACGAGATCAAAACCCGACTACAAGGCTCAATGGTAGCCTTGGTAACGCCCATGCACCCTGACGGCACGGTTGATTATAAACGTCTGGCAGACCTCATAGATTGGCAGATTGAGCAAGGCACTCATTGTCTTGTTGCTGTCGGTACCACTGGTGAGTCGGCAACCCTATCTATGCAAGAGCACAGCGATGTCATTCGCTATTTTGTGCAGCATGTCAAAGGTCGCGTACCGGTTATCGCTGGAACAGGTGCTAACAATACGATGGAAGCGATTAAACTGACTCAGGATGCAGCAGATGCTGGTGCAGACTGTGCCTTGTTGGTCGCGCCTTACTATAATAAGCCCCCTCAAGAAGGCATATATCAGCATTATCAAGCGATTGCCAAGGCGGTCAATATACCTCAGATGCTTTATAATGTCCCTGGACGCACAGTCGTGGATATTGCTCAAGAAACGGTTGAACGTTTGGCTGATATCGAAAATATCGTTGCGATTAAAGACGCTACCGGTTCTGCACTACGCGGTGAGCAACTCATCAAAGCGGTTGGTGATAGAATGGTTGTGCTATCAGGCGATGATGGTACAGCGCTTGAGTTGATGAAATTTGGCGGTAAAGGCAATATTTCAGTCACTGCCAACGTCGCGCCAAAAGCCATGAGCGATACTTTTGCCGCAGGCTTACGCGGTGATTTTGATGCGGCCAATAAAGCCCATGATGTCGTTAAGCACTTACACCGTGATTTATTTATTGAGTCGAGCCCCATTCCAGCGAAATACGCCCTGCATAAAATGGGCATGATAGATACAGGTATTCGCTTACCATTAGTATGGTTGGCAGAACAACATCATGCGACCATTGATAACGCCTTAGTCAAAGCGAACTTATTGTAAAATTGAGCAGATAATTGCGAAGCATATGAGTGATAACATAAGCATTGCATGACTATCTAAGATCTTGTGAACACAATAAGCCAATTGCTCAAATGAGCAATCATTGCTAACTCAGAGAGATAACATGATGACAGTATCATCAAAGACTGCAAAAATATTCCCTGCGATGTTGACCCTAATTTTAGGTAGCACCATCGTATTAAGCGGCTGCCAAAGTGTGAAAAACGTGCTTGGTAAGCGTGACAATGGCAGTTTAGAATATCAGCAAAGCAAAAAGCTTGCGCCAATAGCGCTACCAGCTGACAAAGAAACGGCCCCATTTGTACCACTGTACCCAACGCCAAATGCAGGGGCAAATACGCTGACACTACAGAATGAATCAGGTAGTCAGTATCAACTGCCAAAACCTCAGCGCACGGTGAGCACACCCGTAAACTAATTCTATTTCCTTCTTTATACCGCTGGCTTTTATTGCAATTAATCTAATGAGATTAATGTAGTAATATAAAGACTCAGCGGTAGCTGCGCGTTTTTACCACATAAGCTTGAACGAACAGGACTCCTCTCATGCAAAAGCAACAACTGCTGTATAAAGGCAAAGCCAAATCTGTCTATGAAACAGAAGACAATGATCTTTTGATTCTACATTTCCGTGATGATACCTCAGCGCTTGATGGCAAGCGTATCGAACAATTGGCACGCAAAGGTGTCGTCAACAATCGCTTTAACGCTTTTATCATGCAAAAATTGGCGGATGCCGGCATTGAAACGCATTTCGAAAAGCAGTTGTCTGATGACGAAGTATTGGTCAAGCGTTTGGACATGATTCCAGTTGAGTGCGTGGTTCGCAACTTTGCGGCAGGTAGTTTGGTTCGTCGTTTGGGCTTAGAAGAAGGCCAAGCATTGACGCCGCCTACTTATGAATTGTTTTACAAAGATGATGCCCTTGGTGACCCGATGGTCAATGAATCACTGTCAGTATCGCTGGAATGGGCAACTGAAGAACAGCTGGCTAGAATGAAAGAGCTGACATATCAAGTTAATGATGTATTAGAAGCGTTGTTTGAAGCAGGCGATTTGATACTGGTTGATTTTAAATTAGAATTTGGCGTATTCCATGACCGCATCGTATTAGGAGATGAGTTCTCTCCAGATGGTTGTCGCATTTGGGACAAGACGACTAAGAAGAAACTGGATAAGGATCGTTTCCGTCAGTCACTAGGCGATGTGATCGAAGCCTATGAAGAAGTAGCTAACCGTATTGGTGTGCCACTGAGCTAAAGGTTCGATAATTAACATCAAAAAAACTGAGCCATGTGCTCAGTTTTTTTATGGTATTAAATTAATTTGGGTTTCCTAATGAGGACTTGAATTTTTGGTTGTAGGCCAATAGTATCGACGTCTTAACGTACTAAAATAGTCATAGTCTATTTACAATTGGCGCACTATACAGATATTAAGCCTTCAGCTATATCTGCTTATATATCAAGATGAAACATTAATATTGAGCATACTTGAACTATCAAGAGCCATACGCTAAAAGAATTATTATTGAGGTGTATCCGATATTTAAAATTGACCACTCTACTCTGATAGACAAAGATATGAACCAGCCAAACTACTAAATGTTAAAAAGATATTATCATATTAGAGTATACCCTAAATTCTTATTTATGAGTTGAAATTAGAGATGATTAGAAAATACAGAAAAGATGACATCGAAATATTGTTGGATATTTGGTTAAGAGCGTCTATCGAAGCACATGATTTTATTGCGCCTGATTTTTGGAGGTCGCAAGTAAATAATATGCGGAATATCTACATACCAGCTTCAGAAAATTATGTTTACGAAAGAGAGTCCAAAGTACTAGGTTTTTATTCTTTACATGAAAATACTTTGGCTGCTATTTTTGTATCTCCTGAGAGTCAGAGAGCAGGTATCGGTAAGCAATTAATGAACCATGCAAAAAAGCAAAGGGAAAATATTGTTCTTTCTGTTTATAAAGAAAATGAGCCAAGTTTTAACTTTTATCTATCGCAAGGTTTTACTGTTGTCAGCGAACAAATTGATGAGCATACAGGACGTCAGGAATACACCATGAGCACAAGTATATAACTTCCAATTTCACAAGTAAGAAAAGGCTTCGCTAATGTCTACTGCTTCATCAACTGTGTTAGAGCCAACATGGTTTACTCGTCCAACCTGTGTGGTGGCCGCTGATTTGGTAGGTAAGGTCCTATGTCGAAAACTGACCGACAGCGACGGATCAGAAAAAGTTTTGCGAATGCGCATTTCTGAGACCGAAGCCTATATTGGTTTAGAAGATCCTGCCTGTCATTCCCATGCAGGAACGCGTACGGAACGCACTGAGATCATGTATGCACAAGGCGGCGTATTTTATGTCTATCTAACCTATGGCATCCATCACTTACTCAATATGATTACAGCGGCAGCCGAGTCGCCTGAATCGGTTTTGATTCGAGCAGGGTTTTTGACAGAAGATAGTGATCGTCTGAGTGATGAGCAATATCAAAGCGCAGACAAGCAACTGACTCATCCCAAACAGTTTGCAGGTCCGGGCAAACTCACAAAACGTTTGCAGATTGACCGTGACTTATATGGAAAATCAATTGAGCCTACATCCGATGTCTGGATAGAAGATGATGGCTGTGCACCGCCCATATCATTGCGCCCTCGTATTGGAATCGATTATGCTGGTGACGCCAAAGACTGGCTATTACGCTATGTATGGACAGATCACCCTTCTTTATCCAAAAAATAGGCATCTGTGCAAATGCTGTGCACATAGCCACTTTTATCTTAATGCCATTTTATGAGGTAGAGACATGTATAAGCTGACAGTATTCATTCCCAATGACGCCTTAGATACAGTAAAGTCGGCTTTGTTTGCCGCGGGCGCAGGAACGATCGGTGATTATGAACAGTGCTGCTGGCAAGTGCAGGGCACAGGACAATTCATGCCATTGACTGGTAGTACACCGCATATTGGCACACACAATCGCCTTGAAACTGTTGAAGAGTGGCGAGTGGAGATGGTGGTTGAGGAAAACGCCATTGAAGCGACCATTGCTGCATTAAAACATACCCACCCTTATGAAACGCCCGCCTATGATGTGATTAAGGTATTGGAATTTTAAAGGTATTAAGGTTTTTTAAAGCATAAAAAAGGTCAAATAAACAAACAGTGGGTTTATTTGACCTAAAGCATCCATAGCGTAGGGATGTCAAAAGCGTAAACGCGCCTTAAGACCAACGATGCTTGTTATGCTTATCATGATACTTGTCTTTATGTTTGCCCTTGTTCTTGTACTTATTTTTATTAGGATGCTTTTTATCATATTTATTGTGCTCCCCATTATTTGACCAACCAGTTCTATTTGAGCTAATCAGTCTAAGGCTAGGGTAGGCGTACTGACGCTCATAGTTCTGATTGTCTTTTCTAACATGGGCCGTTAGGGTGCGATCACCGCGGTAGTTATCAGACCTGATATCCATGACTTGATAGCCTTGACGGCGCAAGTTTTCACGTAGTTGCTGCTTAGCGCGATTGTAATTGGCATTGTCGTTATTACTATTATCACGATAAACAGGGCGATTGTCATAGCCATAACCTGGACCTGCAACGGTACAGCCGACAGTAGTACCTAATAGTGCAGCGACCAGGCTCGTAGAGACCACTGTCTTAAATGAAAAAAGGTTTGAGAAGTTCATAATCCAATGTCCTATGATAGGGTTAAAATAGCTGGCTAATAGTGAGGTTATTAGTGGCCAAAAAGGTATTGCATGTTATGAATGGTAAAAAATCACATTTCAAAATACGTATATCAGGTAGCTTTTAAAGGTAATTAAAAGATGATTTTCGTATTTAGAAATCTTTTCTTACATTATCTATCATAAGTGACAAAGCTTGATATTACGTGTCCTATGCGTTAATAAGTTGTAATTATTGTTTAATAATGAGAGTGTTGTAAGCATATGCTTACATGCAATGACGCTTACGCGACTTAACAGCAGGTTAGGATTCAAGCATTATGTTCATACGGCATTAGGAAGTGTGACTCAAGGATTGAGTGAACCGCATTAAGGATAATGAGTCATTTATTAGAATCAGGATGATGATGATAAATGAAGTAAGGACACATAAGTTTTGCCAGTGACAGCGGTAGTATGCTGTTTAGTGTAGTAAAAAGGGTAGGATGCCCAGTATCACGATATACTGAATATCATGCAAGGATGCATAGGAAGCAGTGGTGATAGGTAACATGGATGGTTAACAATAAAACCGCATAACAAGAGTGTTATGCGGTTTTATCGTATCTGGATTTTGCTTATTTATTTATCATCTTAATAACATATGCCAAATACACAATCGTTTGATTCTTTATGAATTGTGCAAACTAAAAAAACCGTATGAATCCTCATACGGTTTTTTATTGTCTGGTATTTTTAATCTATCTATTACTCGTTCTATTTATTGCTCGTAATGCAGTTTAACTTTTACAAAGCAATAATTAGATAAAATTAGTATTTATTTTCAGTGCGCCAAGCATCAACTTCACGTTCAGCGTCTTCTTTATTGTGACCGTAACGTTCTTGGACTTTACCTACTAACTTGTCACGACTGCCTTCGACATGTAGTAGATCGTCATCAGTAAGATCAGCCCATTTTTGTTTTACTGAGCCTTTCATTTGGTTCCAGTCACCTTTTAGAGTATGTTCGTTCATTATTATATTCCTTCTATTATTATCAAAGTGGTTGTAAAGACAATTGTTCCATCTGTCTTTTATTCATTAACTTTTTACTCAGCAAGCTCATATATAAGCCAACTGGTGATATCTAATATAGGCATTCCTAATCGACTTGTCTGTATAGGCAATGTTTAGAGTGTTTCTCCATTATAGTGATTTACACTCCTGTGTTATAAGCCGCTTATTTGTGTAATAACTGACGCACTTTCTCAGTAATCTACGTAAAAACCGTAAGCAAATTTAGCAAAGATAATCACGGTTATAGCGTCGTTCAACACCTTTGTCCCAAATCTATGTATGGGCATTAAACACTTAGTGATGGACTTGTTAGAGAAATGACTATAGGCTTATAGTTGAAATTATTTTCATATTTAATAATCATCATATTTAGTAAATACTTTATAAAGCTCGTATAAATGGACAATGGATACATTTGACCCAATGAATTTGATAGATATAGCGACTGAAGTGCCTAAAGAATCAAAGCGTGAGCGAGCCAAAGCTAAAACACGGCATGCTCTGCTAAAAAGTGCGTTGCAACTCTATAGTGCAGAAGGCGCTTGTGGCATGAGTATGAACAAGATTGCAAAAAATGCCGGTATTGCACAGCCCAGCTTTTATAATCATTTCGATAGCTTGGAGGCGCTACAAAACGAGTTGAGTGAGCAGCTCAAACATCACTATCTCTCACCCATGCGTACGGCTTGGATAACTATGCTCAAGGACTATACAACGTTGACAAGCGAGCAGTTTTATCAGCGTTGCCAGTATTGTTTGACCATGATTTTTGATGCAGCTTTTCAGAATATCGAGCTGTTTCAGCGCTTAATCGAAGATGATTTACGCGCGACAACGCAGGCAGAAAATCACGAGAGATGCCAAAAGGGCGGTGTCACTGATCGTTTATCAGATAAAGGTTTGGGTCGCTTGATTAGTGAGATAAAAGAGTCATGGGCAGAGATATTTGCCCAAGGATTGACGTCAGCGCAGTGTTCTTTTGAAGCCTCTCAAGTCAATCTCTGCGTTGATGTGGCTGTGGCGCAAGTCCATGAGTTGATAATAGGCTGCCATCAACAGCGTTACTCAAGGTCGCAGGCCATTGCTATCTTGTGCAAAAATTTTGATGTGTTGTTTAGTAGTTTTTTTCACGAAAGCTGTCACTAATCAATATAGAAAGTACTGTGGTGAGCAACCTCGTAAAAAAGTGATGGTTATCACACTATTATGAAATGGAATTTATGTAGCAAGGATGATCGTAAACATATAGTAAGGAGCGTAACCATGAGTAGCAAAGCTGTACAGGACTACGAACAAACGCATTTTCGGACCTGTAATTTGTGTGAAGCGATGTGCGGTATCGTCATCAAACACGATGGTGACAAAGTACTATCGATTAAGGGTGATAAGGATGACCCGTTCTCACAAGGGTATATTTGCCCAAAAGCGACTGCCTTGCAGGATTTACATGAAGACCCTGATCGTTTGCGCCAGCCTGTCGAGAGAACGAAAGATGGCTGGAAGGAAATTAGCTGGCCTGATGCCTTGGACAAAGTAGCAGTAGGCATCAAATTCGTACAGCAAAAACATGGCAAAAACGCCCTTGGTGTCTATCTTGGCAATCCAAATGTCCACAACTTGGGCGGGATGCTAACGATTAAGCATCTACTGGGTAGCATCAAGACGCGCAGTCGTTTTTCTGCTACCTCTATCGATCAGTTGCCCCATCACATCGTGAGTATGCATTTATTTGGCCATATGCTACGTATCCCTGTCCCTGACATCAATCGTACCCAATATATGCTCATCATAGGTGGTAATCCGCTGGCGTCTAACGGCAGTATTATGACCGCACCAAACATGCGCCAAAAACTAAAAGACATCAAAGCTCGCGATGGTAAAGTGGTGGTGATTGACCCAAGACGGACCGAAACCGCAGAGATTGCAAGCGAGCATCATTTCATACGCCCAGCGACCGACGTGTTATTGCTACTAGCAATGCTGAACGAAACCTACGCGCAAGGTTATGCCGATAAAGCACGGCTTAACAATAATAAAGCGGCGTCATTAGCCCCAGAGATTGAGCGAATCGCAGACTTCGCCAAAGATTATAGTGCAGAGTCAGTGGCCAGCATTACTGGTATTGCCGCAGCCGACATCAAACGCATGGTGACAGAGTTTTGTGAAGCACCGAGCGCCGTCTGTTATGGACGTATGGGCGTCTCAGTACAAGCGTTTGGCTTGTTAAGCCAATATTTGATTATGGTGATGAACATCGTCACTGGGCGCTTAGATGAAGTCGGTGGCTTGATGTTCCCCAACCCTGCGGTAGATGTGGTCAATAACTCAGGTCCTGGCTATTTGGGTAAGCGTCACAGCCGCGTGAATAATTTGCCTGATTTCAATGGCGATTATCCAGTGGTTGCCATGGCGGATGAGATGTTGATAGAAGGCGAGGGACAACTAAAAGGATTTATGACGGTTGCAGGCAATCCTGTCTTGAGCACGCCCAATGGTGAAAAATTAGATACAGCGTTGGCAAACTTAGATTTTATGGTATCGCTCGATTATTTCATCAATGAAACCAGTCGTCACGCCCATATTATCTTGCCCCCTGTCTCGCCATTAGAGCGCGATCATTACGACGTGACCTTTAACAACTTTGCAGTCCACAATGTCGCCAAATATTCAAACGCCTTGTTTCGTAAACATAAAAAAGCCAAACACGATTGGCAGATTTATTTAGAGCTGGCAAAACGTCTTGATAAAAAAGTACCGATGGCTACCAAGGTTGAGCGCCTACTCATCAGTACTTTGGGGCCAAAATTCATACTTGACCAAGGCCTCAGACGCGGCCCCTATAAAGGCTTGAATTTAAAGAAATTGAAAAAAAATATACACGGCATGGACTTAGGGCCACTCAAACCAATGCTGCCAAAAGCCTTAAAGCATAAAGATCAGAAAATTCATCTAAATGTGGATTTTTATCAAGCAGATTTGGACCGCGTACAAGCGATGATGCAAGATTATGACGACACACAAATCTTACTCATCGGTCGTCGCCATGTGCGCAGTAACAATTCTTGGTTGCATAACAGCCAGCGCTTGGTCAAAGGCAAGTCTCGTTGTACGCTCATGCTGCATCCAGAAACAGCTGAGCACCATGGTATTGAAGACGGTCAAGATGTGAGAGTGACCTCTCGAGTAGGCAGCGTGGTCATTACAGCAGAAGTGACCGATGAGCTGATGCCGGGTGTTGTCAGTATTCCGCATGGCTTTGGTCATGGACGCACAGGCGTTAAGCAAAAGATCGCGCAAGCGCATGCTGGCGTCAGTGTGAATGATCTGACAGACGATACATTGATTGATACCTTAAGTGGTAATGCGGCGGTCAATGGCGTGCCAGTGCAGCTAGAGGCGTTGGGTGCTAATACAGACGAGATGTCTACTGCGACATCAGAAGACTCAATAGATAGTGCAATGGCTTAAACTTAGGTTTTATTGCAAGTCTATCGAAAAGTAAAAAAGGCGTTTACCTAATGTAAGCGCCTTCTTTTTTATGATCGTAAGTCTAATTATGTTATGTCAATATTAGGTCAATCGCTTGCGCCTATAAAGTCAAAATTGACAGCGGGCATTTCACCTTGCATTAATAAGCTAATCGCTTTTGCAGAGCCGCAGGCATGTGTCCAACCAAGCGTTCCATGACCAGTATTGAGCCATAGATTATCAAAGGTGGCTGAAGTGTTTTGACTACCGTGGCGAACTTGACCGACATGGGCGCGCCCAATCAAAGGCACATTAGAAGGTGTCATAGGTCGCAGTCCCGTCCAATATTGGACAGAGTTTGCAATGATGCCTTTTGGAAATAATTGCTGCACGCGCTTGGTAATGGCTTCGCAGCGCACCGTATTTAAATCTAAATTATAGCCATTGAATTCTGCTGTGCCAGCCACTCGTAATTTATTACCAAGACGTGAAGTCACCAGCTTAAATTCGTCATCAATAAGGCTGATAAAAGGAGCATGGTGCGGCGCACGAGGATTAACTTGATAAGTGGCTGAATAGCCTTTTGCAGGAAAAATAGGCAGATGAATACCAAGCGTCTTCATCAATGGCACACTATAACTGCCAAGCGCCAATACGTGGCTGTCAGCACTAAAGGTTTGGGCGTTTTCGCCTTTGGGTCTGATGGTAATGCTGTGGATATGCGGTCGACTGGCTTGCGTGTCGGTATTAATAGCTAGAATCTCGGTATCATATAAAAAACGGACGCCCGCTTCTATACAGCGCTGCGCAAGCCGCTGGGTAAAGAGGTGCGCATTGCCAGATTCATCGCGACTGGTATATGTCGCTCCCGTGAGTTTGTGAGCAATGTGATAAAGCGCTGGCTCCAGACTTACTGCGTTATTGATATCAATGACGTAGCGCTCACAGCCAAGTGCTTGCATGCGTTCTGTGGGTTTGAGAGCGGCATCAAACTCGGCCTGACTGGTATAAAAATGCATGATACCGCGGGTTTGCTGCTCGTAATCAATGCCAATATCAGCCCGCAATTGTTGCAAGGCATCCCGTGAATACAGCCCCAGACGCACCATTTGTACCAAATTTGCATCGGCTTTGTCAGCGCGGCATTCTTGCAAAAACTGCATGGCCCATTTGAGCTGCGCTTTATCCGCACGAAGCCGATAAAGCAACGGCGCGTCCTCTTTAAACAGCCACTTAAGCGCTTTCATCGGCGTGGCTGGATTGGCCCAAGGTGTGGCATGTGAGACCGATATCTGACCACCGTTGGCAAAGGACGTCTGCATGCCTGCCGCTGATTCGCGCTCAATCACAGTCACATTATAACCAGCTTGACGTAGATACCATGCGGTGGCCACGCCCACCACACCTGCTCCGAGTACCACAATATGTGTCATAGGACGCTCTGCTGCGTTTTAGTAAAATAGGTAAGAAGTGTGCGCATTGTCTGATGCTATTTTGCGCGAGCAACATCTGCTTGTAGGGCAGGCGGTAAATCCAATACCGTCAACTCACTCTCAGCAAGATGTTCTGGGCGAGCCACCACGAGCGCTTCAAAACCCTCAGTCGTCGTTAGGGTATTGACCACTTGGATTTTGTCCAGCTTATCCCCTGCTGTTGGCGCGGTACCTGCGCCTTTTACACTGGAGCCTTTTATATAGTGTAAAAATGCTTTTGGGGCAGATTTAAAATAGATACGAGCAATGACTTCTTGACCTAAGTAGCAGCCTTTGTCGTAGTCCATGCCGCCACGCTGATGCAGGCGCAGCTCTTGTGGTTGGAACTCACCTTGAGTGGCGGCAACGATCCAATAGTTGCCCGTAGCAAGACTACATTGCATCCATGCTTGCGTGTCTTTAGGCGTATTATGATCTTCTTTATGACTAAAAGTGGGCTCATCTGCCAGCACACAGGGATAAATAGCAATCGGTTCGCTGGTATCAAATTTAGAAAATGCTCCGAACTTTTTCAAGTGCGATTGTAGAGATGCGGCACAATCGGCACTAATGACCACATCATATTGTTTTTCTGCCTGTTTTTTGATCCAAATACCAAATTCAATCCGACCTTTTAAATTACCAATAGCGGCGGCTTGGTAGCTCAGTCCAAGTTTGGTGACATCACAGGTGAGCTGACCTTGAAGGAATTTTTCCGCGTCTTCCCCTTGAATGGTGAGTTGGGCAAACTGCGGCAGTATTGATGTGTCTGAAACTTGAGTCATTATTATTATCCTTCTAATAAAAGTGTATTCAGTAAAGATATGAGCAGCAAAATTGAGTGAGAAAAAAGCGTAAAACTAAATCTGGATGTAGCTACAAAGAGTACCACAAAACCGACAGTCATAAAAAATGTCATCGCTTGGCTATAGCTTGGGGCCGACACCCAATTTTCAAAGGTACAAATTGGTTAAAGGTGACGAGTTACGGTACAATGTGAGCTCCAGAATACCCCTAATTTACGATGGCTGCCGAGGAAATCATGAGCTTACCTAATTGTCCAAAATGTGATGCTGAATATACGTACGAAGATGGTGCGTTACTGGTATGTCCGATGTGCGCTCACGAGTGGACGGCGGCTGAGACGGATGCAGCGCAAGCTGAAGACCAAGATGCCGTCATTCGCGATGCGGTGGGTAATGAGTTACAGGATGGCGACGCGGTCACCGTGATTAAAGATTTAAAAGTTAAAGGTTCCTCAATCGTCATCAAAGTGGGCACCAAAGCAAAAAGCATTCGCCTGTTGCCAGACGCGACCGATGGTCACGATATTGACTGCAAACTTGATGGTTATGGCCCTATGAAGCTCAAATCTTCTGTGGTTAAAAAAGCGTAATAAAAGAAAGCTGCGACTGATTTGAAAGAGTGACTCAGCGACAACCAATCAGTACCAATGGTATTGAATCCAAAGATTTTATCACCAGTAAATAATCACGTATCGATACAAAATAACAAAACCCACAAGTAGAGAATTCTTATGAGTACCAAAAACGAACAGCTATTTGCACAAGCCCGTAAACATATCCCAGGTGGCGTCAATTCACCCGTCCGTGCTTTTGCAGGGGTCGGTGGTACGCCAATCTTTATGCACCGTGCCAATGGCAGCAAAATCTATGATACCGAAGACAATGCTTATATTGATTATGTTGGTTCTTGGGGCCCAATGATTTTGGGTCATGCGCATCCAAAAGTCATTGATGCGGTCAAAAAAGCCGCTGACGATGGTTTGAGCTTTGGGACACCAACGCCGTTTGAAACGACGGTTGCAGACAAGATCTGCGAAATCGTTCCAAGTGTTGAGATGATTCGTATGACCAGCTCAGGGACAGAAGCGACCATGAGTGCGATTCGTTTGGCGCGCGGCTACACTCAGCGCGACAAAATCGTCAAGTTTGAAGGCTGCTACCACGGGCACTCAGACAGTCTGCTGGTAAAAGCAGGCTCAGGCATGCTCGATATCGGTGAGCCAACGTCTAAAGGCGTGCCAGCGGATTTTGCGAAGCATACCATTACGATTCCTTATAATGATCCACAAGCGATCAAAGACTGTTTTGAGAAATGGGGCGACGAGATTGCTTGCGTTATCTTGGAGCCGATCGCTGGCAACATGAACATGGTCATTCCGGCGCAAGAATTCCATGATACCTTGCGTGCAGAATGTACCGCCAATGGCGCTGTGCTTATCTTTGATGAGGTCATGACAGGTTTCCGTGTTGGACTGGGCGGTGCACAAGCACATTTTGGTATCACCCCTGATTTGACATGTTTTGGCAAAATCATCGGCGCAGGTCTACCAGTCGGTGCGTTTGGTGGTAAAGAAGAGATTATGTCTTGTATCGCGCCACTTGGCGGCGTGTATCAAGCTGGTACATTATCAGGTAATCCGCTAGCAATGCGTGCTGGTATTGCGATGTTTGAAGACTTAACGGCAGAGGGTTTTTACGAAGACTTAGCTGCTAAAGTCGATCATCTGGTTGATGGCTTCCAAGCGGCAGCTGACAAGCATGGTATCAACCTACGTACTAATAAGCTTGGCGGTATGTTTGGTATGTTCTTTGTCAAAGACAGCACAACTGAAACGCCAAAAAACTTTGATGACGTGACAGAATGCGATATGGATGTGTTCAATACTTTCTTCCATGGTATGCTCGATCGCGGTATTTACTTGGCACCATCGGCTTATGAAGCAGGTTTTATGTCAATCAAGCACAGCAATGAAGATATTGATGCGTCGATTGCTGCTGCTGATGAGATTTTTGCAGAAATGGCAAAGGCTTAATCTTAATGTAGCCGTCTAGATTTTTAAGTGTCTAAAGTAATGGCCAGCACCAGTAAACTGATTACTGTGCTGGTTTTTTTCTGGCTCTGTCGTATTTGCGATCTTTTAAACTTAGATTGCCGCGTAGCACGTCACTATACATGCGAAAGTCGCTGGCAAAGCTTTTGAGCGGAAACTTAAAAGAGGCGGGTTTGTTTTTTTCAAAGAAAAAATGCCCGACCCAAGCGCAAGCGTAGCCGGCAGCAATACCTTTTAGTAAGGGTTTTGGAGAGCGGTCTTTGACAGATTTTGCTAAACCCAATAGACCAAAGCTGCTGCCAGCAAAATGTAAACGGCGACATGCCATGTTTTGATGTTCATTCAAATAAAAATCGTAAAAATTTTGTTTTATCGAAGGATCGGCTTTTATAAGGTCTGTTTTGGTAGTTTTGTTGGTGTAATCGCCATCCTGAGTGGCTGCGGTTCCGGTTGAGAGCACTGTGTCATTGAGGTTCATGGTTTAGCATCCTTGCTAGTCATTTATTATATATCACGTATGATGTACCCATTTATGCACCAATCAAAACATGTTTGAATAGACATCATTGCGGCTTTTATTTTTACTCTACATGTATAACTATTCAGTAAGTAACTGTTATCTATTATAATATTCCTAAATTTTAATGTAGCAAACCAACCTAGTGAATACAAGTAACAGATGCGCCGCATGCGTCCATGATTTCATGAATAGTGTGTTTGTCTTTATGTGCCAATGTTGTGTCTCTTGCCAGTTTTTGGCATAAATGCTTTAATGGTGGCAATTGCATCGGTTCGCATAAATGTCATGTTTTCTGCCCGTGTAATTTTCTATCTGTTCTTTGTCTCACTTTTAATCCCTATTTTTCCTATTTATCTGACATGGTAACGATTTCTCCTATGCCTATTGACTATCTTAAAAATCCACCTCTCACTGACGATGAGATGATGGCAGCTATCGATATCGGTTCCAACAGTTTTCATTTGGCCATTGCTCGTCTTGATCATGGTGAGGTGAGAAAAGTAGTTTCTATGTCTGAAAAGGTTCAGCTGGCGGCTGGACTGGACGAAAATAATATCTTAAGTGCGGCCGCTGAAAAGCGTGGTCTTGAATGCTTAAGCCGTTTTGTGGCACGCTTGGATTCAGTGCCGCCCGAACGCCTGCGTGTGGTAGCAACGAACGCATTACGACAAGCCAAGAACTCCAACGATTTTATCGCTCATGCCAATAAAATTTTACCAAAGCCCATCGAAATTATTGCAGGGCGAGAAGAGGCGCGATTGATTTATTTGGGTGTCTCTCACACCAATGCCAGTAGCGACAAGCGCTTGGTCATTGATATCGGCGGCGGTTCAACAGAATTTATCATCGGCCAAGGCTTCGATCCGCTATTGACCGAAAGCTTACAAATGGGTTGTGTGGCTTTCACGCAAAAGTATTTTGCTGATGGTCAAATTACCAAAGAAGCTTTTACCAAAGCCATGTCAGGTGCGCGTAAAGAAGTGCTCGCTATCAATGGTCGTTACCAAAAAATGGGCTGGACCAGTGTGGTTGGCTCGAGTGGTACGATTAAAGCGGTGCGCAATGTCTTGGTATCAAAAGGCTGGGCTGATGAGCAAGAGTGCATCACCTATAAAGGCGTTAAAAATCTCGAAAAATTACTGCTCAAGACAGGTCATGTCGATAATATTGATCTAGAAGGTGTCAAGGAACACCGTAAAGCCATATTTCCTGCAGGTGTAGCAGTACTGCGCGCTGTGATGCAAGTATTGGGTATTGACACCATTAGCTATTCAGACGGGGCGCTACGTGAAGGCGTCATGTATGACATGCTTGGACGCTTTGCGAGTGAAGATGTGCGTGACCGTAGTGTACTCGCCCTCATTAAGCGCTATTCAGGCGATAAAAAGCAAGCAAAACAAGTAGTAAAAACCAGCCGGGCTTTGTTCGAGCAAGTGAAGAAAAGATTGCTTCTGAGTAGTGATGATGGTGATTTGCTCAGACGGGCGGCTTTTTTGCATGAAATTGGCCTTGCGATCAGTCACAGTAGCTATCATAAACACAGTGCTTATTTGCTCGAGTATTCTGATATTCCAGGGTTTTCGCAAGTTGACCAAAAGCGTATGGCACAACTGATGCTCAATCATCGTCGTAAGCTCAAAGCAGATATGCTGGAGCAAACTCTTAACATCGGTGGCGATCAGCTCGTTTATTTGTGTCTACTGTTGCGTCTTGCGGTGCTGGCGCATCACAGCCGTAGCGATCAGGAGTTACCAGAGCTGCAGCTAGAAATCATTGAAGATAATTGCTGGCAAATCACGGTGGCTAATGATAGTGAACATTATGCTTTTTTGCTGCCTGACCTTTATACTGAAGTCGATCAATTTGCAAAGTGGGGCGTGAAGCTAAGCATTGTCGCTGCTTAAAACTGTGAGTGGTTACTATTGTAATGATGGCGTTAAAGATTAACGTAACAAAAGCTGCTTTGTCAGTAATGCCATGCTAAATAAGATGTGCTACTATAGCTTCTATTGAGTTTACAACTGTACTTTCATTATCTAAAAATAGATAACGATATCATTATTATGTATAACGATTAAAGGGAAGCGTCTATGAGCACTGTCTGGGATAGTGTGCAGCTTGCACGACATGCCAAGCGTCCATTATTTATGGACTATGTTAATCAGCTATTTACCGAATTTGATGAGTTGCATGGCGACCGTGCTTATGCCGATGACAAGGCCATTCTAGGCGGACTTGCGCGCTTTGACGGTAAACCTGTGATGGTCATTGGTCAACATCGTGGTCGTAGTACTCGTGAGCGTATTGCTCACAACTTTGGTATGGCAAACCCTGAAGGTTACCGCAAAGTGATTCGTTTGGTCAAAATGGCTGAGCGCTTTAATATTCCAGTGATGACTTTCGTAGACACCCAAGGTGCCTATCCGGGCATTGGCGCTGAAGAACGTGGACAAGCACAAGCCATTGCCGAAAGTATTGCCGTTTTTTCTAGCCTAAAAGTCCCTATTATTGTGACCATTATTGGTGAAGGTGGTTCTGGTGGTGCATTGGCGATTGGGGTAGGTGACAAGGTAAATATGCTGCAAAACAGTATCTATTCGGTCATCTCTCCTGAAGGCTGTGCCTCTATCCTGTGGAAAACGGCTGAAAAAGCACAAGATGCCAGTGAAGCGTTGAAACTGAATGCGATCAATCTGCATCAGATGGGTTTGATTGATGCCGTTATCGAAGAAGGAGAAGGCGCTCATATCCAGCCACAGCCTGTGATGAATGCTTTGAAGGCGCTGATTGCTGAGCAATTGGACGAGATTAAAGATTTGGATGCACAAAAGCGTTGTGAGTTACGCTATGAGAAGCTGAAGTCTTTTAACTCAGATGTGATGTTGCCTTGCTAGTTTAAGCTTGAGCTTTTTATGTGAGAGCGCCAAGCTTAATGCTAAAATAAAAACGTGTCATTTAATGGCGCGTTTTTTTATGCCTATGAACTAATCTATGAACGGATAGAACAGAACGGTTAAGCAACATTAACCATAGGCTTTTTAGGATCAAACTTTATAAGATTACAAACGCTTATGAAAATTCATGCCATTTGTCCAATGTCGCCTTTAAAATCAATTGACTACAGCCAGTGCAGTATAGAATCGGTACATGAGAGGCTACGTGTGACTGCTATAAATTTTTCTTTTTAAAGTCAATCGACTACACAATTCATATGACCATCAAATAAGCAGGGTTAACTATGACCAGTAGTGCCATCGTGCCACATCCCATTGAGCCCATAGCAGCGCGACCTATCGATGCCAAATTAGAAGCAGCATTTTTGAATAGCTTATCTGACTATGGTGCACGGCTGCATGGTCGGCGTATTTGGCTGGCTTGTAGTGGTGGCCGTGATTCATTGGCGCTCGCCGCATTATGTGTTCAGCTTTATCGCCAAGGAAAGTTACCGTTTTTGCCACAGCTTTTACATGTCGATCATCGTCTGCAAGCGGACAGTCACCACTGGTCGATGCATGTGGCACAGTGGGCGCAAAAGCAGCAACTGCCGTGTCATGTCTTACAGGCACAAGTGAACGGTCATGATGAGCAAGCCGCGCGGCAGGCACGCTATGACGTCATGCGTGTACATATGAATCAAGACGATGTATTACTATTGGCGCACCACGCTGATGACCAAGCAGAAACAGTGCTTATGCGTCTGATTCAAGGAGCAGGCGTCAACGGTCTGTCTGGTATACAGCCTTGGCGAGTACAAACGCAAGGGGCACATCGCATTGTATTATGGCGACCTTGGCTCACCGTTCAGCGCGATGATATCAGTGCTTATGCCACGCGCTTGCAGCTCCCTTATATTGACGATCCGACCAATGAGACTGGTGATAACGTACGCAGTGGTCTGCGACGAGACATCATGCCAGTACTCGCGAAATACAATCCAAATGTCATCGATAATATTGCTCGTAGCGCGCAGCTACTGAGCGATGCAGAGGCGACTGTCCGAGCTCAAGCGATACAAGATTTAGAGCAAACTGCTATTGGCTCATTACAATTGTCTTCTGCTCAGCGAGTACTCGATATTGATAAGTTAGCAGCGCTACCGTTGCATCGACAGCGCCAACTATTGCACCACTGGCTTGGTCAAGATGAGCCGTTACCACCAGCCAAACAACTGATAGATGATGTGATACAGCTAAGCCAACGCTGTGATCATGATCATCAAACCGAGTTATTTTGGCAAGGTCGCAAGCAGTCCTATACCATTCGTCGCTATCGCCAGCAGTTGTATCGCTTGAGCAGTGATTGGCTAAAATGGCTTAAGATGCCGCTTACCGAACAGGTTGAGTTAACTTTTCATCTTAATTTAGTTCCTGATGATGTTGCTGCTAACAAACCTACGCTCGTAAGCTTGCGTATGAGTCCAGACTTTATGTGGCAACTGTACGTGACCCCAAATGTGTTGGCGCAACTATCAGATCATAATAGCAATAGTGAAAACGGTGAAACAGCGACTAAACAAGTATTAAAGATAGCGCCATTAGATCGTCAGCAGCGCATTCAAACCAGGCAGGCTTCACGCCCACAATCAAGCAAAAAGCTGTACCAAACACTGTGTATTCCACTTTGGTTGCGAGAGAGTTTGGTGGTAGTGAGTGTGGTTTTAGAAGACGAAGTAACTAATGAACGAACTGAGAGTGAGCCAGCAAAGGAGATTCCGATATTATTACTATCACCTTTTGAGAGCTGGCATTTGAGTTCTGCTGATCTATCTACTCAGCTTATAGAAAGTCTACTCAGTGAGCTGGTGAATAGTCATTTGAGTATTCAATAGTATCTGTTAAAAAACGGATGACGTTGTTTAGCTGCATTGAGTTTTTTGTTACTTGATACGCGTTTTGACCGTTTGAATTTCTCAAACGATAGCGGTGGCAGTATGTTAAACTGAGTGTCATTTTACCTAGCATTATGTTAGTTTTAATGCCTTTGAATTTTGCGAGTAGGAGACAAATATGTCAGTATTAGATAACAAGAAAATCAGCTTCATTGGCGGCGGTAATATGGCGCAGGCCCTGATTAGTGGGCTGATTGGCTGCGGTATCCAACCGAATCTAATTACGGTTGCTGACCCTAATCTGTCTGTACGTGAACAACTGGCAGCGAAAGGATTGAACACCGTCGATCCTACTGCCGATGCAAATGCAGCGGTTATCGATGCTGACATCGTAGTGCTGGCTGTGAAGCCACAAGTCATGAAAGCGGTGATTGGCGCCTTTGCTGATGCCTTGAGCACCCAATTGGTGATCTCGGTGGCGGCAGGCTTGTCGACCGAGCTTTTATCTAACATGTTAAATGGTTACCGCAATATTGTACGTGCGATGCCGAACACACCCGCTATGATTCAGATGGGTGCCACAGGGCTATATGGTACGGACAATATTTCTGCTGAGCAAAAACAGTTAGCTACTGCCGTGATGGAAGCCTCAGGCTTGGTCATGTGGGTTGAAGATGAAGCACATATGCATGCGGTTACGGCCGTGTCAGGTTCAGCGCCCGCTTATATGTTTTACTTTATCGAATCGATGGTCGATAAAGGCATCGCCTTAGGACTAGATACAGAGCAGGCGTCGGCACTGGCACTACAAACTATGATAGGCGCCGCAAAAATGGCGATGGATAGTGAAGATGCGCCCGCTGAATTACGTCGCAAAGTAACGTCTCCAAATGGCACCACTCAAGCGGCAATTGAGTCCATGCAAGCCAATGATATTGGTCGCCAAATTGGTGAAGCCATGCAAGCTTGTTATGATCGCAGCCAAGCGTTAAGTGAAGAGATGAGTAAATAGTTTACTCTATGGTATCAAGTGCGTTATTGCTGCCACTGATAGTGCACTTGATCAGTAATACCGCGCCTACACTTCCATGACACTTGTCACCCTATAACCTGTTAATAAGATCATATTGAGTAGCACTTCATGAACAACATGTTATTTCAAATCTTTGATTTGGTCACCACATTCGCCATGATGTTGGTATTTATTCGCTTTATGCTACAGTTTGCAGGAATGGACGCCAGAAACCCCATGATTGCCCCAGCTTATAAAGCGACACATATTGTCGACGTATTTGGACGTATTTTTCCAACCGTCGGGCAAGGTCGTATCAGTATCGCTGCCATTGTGCTTATGTTTTTGATTCGCCTCATTGATATTTCAGGGAAAGCGGCGCTCACGCATAAAGGCATTGCCCCCGTGCCGTTATTTTTTACGGGCACAACAAGCTTAGTGTTAGATTTCTTGCGTCTATGCCGCTATTTGGTAATAGGCTCTATTATCGTTAGCTGGATTGTAGTGTTTACCCGATCTGAGCATCCCATCATTGGTATTATTATCAATCTTGCTGAGCCTATCTTAGCGCCGTTTCGTCGCATCACCCCAAACTTAGGCATGCTGGATTTATCACCAATGGTTGCTTTCTTTGCATTTTATTTGCTTGAGATATTTATTGGTGGTTTGACAGCCAATTTTATGCCCATGCTGGGATAGGCTGACGTCAGTGACTGAGACCAGCACTGACTGTTTATAAAATTTTGAACCAAAAAGGCGCTCTATCTATTTAGAGCGCCTTTTTTTGTCAGTTGAATCCGTTCAAGATAGCGTATTATCTGTGTGGCTACATCAATAGGAAGACCAATACACTAAACGCGAACGAAGCGATTGGGTATCAGTTGGGCGTCGGCATTGTCAGGATGCGGAACATCAGCCGCGCGCAGTGTCTGGGTAATCCAGCTGTCTGCTGCTTTGACGGCATCAATAAGCGCATCTCCCATGGCTAAGCGTCCCGCAATAAAGCTGGCGAGCGAGCAGCCCGATCCGTGGAATTCACCCTCTAAGCGTGGCAAAGTACTCTGATGTACCATCTCGCCTTCGACATATAGATACTGTTCGATATCACCGCTATCAAAATCATGCGAGGTTTTGACAAGGACTGCATGCGTACCCTGCGCGCATAGTTTTTGTGCGCCAGCGTGTAGATCTTGCTCACCACTCAAAGCGCGCAGCTCATGACTATTGGGCGTCACTAAAGTGGCGTAAGGCAACAGCTTCTTGAAGGCAGCTACTAGTGTCTTTTCGTCACCCAAGCTACCGCCACTGTTGGCGACCAATACAGGGTCTAACACGAAAGGCACCGTAGCAGCGATCACGCGCTCAGCAAATAGGCCGGTCAGCATTGCGATATTATCAGTTGTGCCAAGCATACCAGATTTGATGACAGCGACTGGTAAATCATCGAGCACTGTCGTGGCTTGCGCCTTGACTAGGTTTGCAGCACAGGCGTCAAAACCAAATACTTGCTGTGAGCTTTGTATAGTAATCGCTGTACAAGCGACGGTAGCGTAGGCACCTGCTTGCCCAATGGCCTCAATATCTGCTTGTAGTCCGGCGCCGCCTGAGGGATCCAATCCTGAAAAACACAATACCACTGGTCGCATAACACTTCCTTTTATATGGTTTGAAATGAACAGCAAATACTATAGCCACCTGCTAACAAAAAAGCCATAGTCGTCCAAATGCTTCGATTAAACATATGACACATCAATAAATATCATGTTAGAGAGCCAAAGGACTATTTTTGCCAAAGTTTTATCTACTCAAACGTCTATAAATGCCTATAAATAAATAATTATACGAAAACTCTCATAAATCTGTAGACAACGCTTGCAATTCGTTTTGGCTTTGCTATAATACTCGCCCACGACATAAGACGTATCGTTAGCAATGATACTGAGTTTATAGTTATTTTATAAGCGTTTTATATCGTTCGGTGAAGTGGGTGAGTGGCTGAAACCAGTTCCCTGCTAAGGAACCATACGTGTAAGCGTATCGAGGGTTCGAATCCCTCCTTCACCGCCATTTATTCAGTTGTTATTAGAGTGATAAAGCAATATATTGGCGTTAAGTATTTTTAGTTATTAGATCAAAAATTAATTTGAATTTAGTAAAAAAAGATATTGACACAAGCGATATTATCTATATAATAGCCATCCTAATTTACTGAAATTGTTTTTATCAACTCAGTAAATGATTTGCAAAGTACGCGCTTGTAGCTCAGTTGGATAGAGCACTTGGCTACGAACTAAGGGGTCGGGAGTTCGAATCTCTCCAAGCGCACCATTTTGCATAATCAATTAAATCAATCGCCTGTCTTATGACAAATTGGCGATTTTTTTATGTCTATAGGTTTTGTCTGATACCATTATTTTGTCACACAGTGACACCTTATGATAATGTACGCTAAGACTGTGAATTACGGTACAATATAGACACTATTCACTGCTTG
Organism: Psychrobacter sp. 1176_08; assembly: GCF_052850615.1. Classification (NCBI taxonomy): domain Bacteria; kingdom Pseudomonadati; phylum Pseudomonadota; class Gammaproteobacteria; order Moraxellales; family Moraxellaceae; genus Psychrobacter; species Psychrobacter sp. 1176_08. Next base: position 307,472 of record NZ_VXCU01000004.1, on the reverse strand, counting down.
CTATGAGCTTGTCCATGTCAAAGAGTTTATCCAAACGCCCAGCAAAAGCGGCCAATAAATCAATGCCTAAGCGCAACCCCTCTACACAACCAATGCCTGATGAAGAACCAACGATCGCTAAGCCAACGACTCGCGTTGTGGCGATTATATATGATGGCATGTTAATTTTGGCACTGCTGTTTCTGGTCGGAACAATACTTACCGTGGTAGGTACAGTGCTGACGATGCAGACAGGAACACAATCATCGCAAGCACAATCGCTACCGACATGGTATCAGAACGTGGTAATGACGCCGTCTTTTGTACTAACGCTGGTCGCATTTTATGGCATATTTTGGCGCCGCGGTGGGCAGACATTGGGTATGCAAACTTGGCGATTAAAAACGGTGAACAACTCAGGTCACTTGCTGACATGGGGACAGTCTTTTAAACGTATCCTAGCGGCATGTTTGATGCCATTATTGTTTGGTATTATTGGTAGTCTTATTGGCGGATCGCGCGCTTTATTATTAACCAGCGCCTTCTTGGGTTTAATATTTAATTACGTATTTTGTGTGTTCAATCGTCGTGGTCTTGCGGTGCAAGATATGCTATCCAACACCATTACCCTAAAGATGCCAAAAGTAGCACATGAAGGGTTATGGAGTGGATTCAAAAATCGTAAGAAAAACCAGAAAAGTCAGTAGGGTAAAAATACACTCAGTCTACTGTCTGTCGTTTGTTTAAGCACATTGTTTTGAATAGCAAAAATTACATGTTGACGGTTTGAATAAGCCATCCTGTATAGCCCACAAAGAAGAGTACCAGGGTGGTACCAGAAAGACGGCCAAATTTACGCTTGGTCATATACACATAAACACATAGAGCAACGAGCAATAATGTAATCAAGCCCATTGTCAGGACATCACGCGACAAGATAACAGGGTTGACAGTGATGGGTGCAATCAAGGCTGCAAGACCAACGACGCCCAGCGTATTGAATATATTAGAGCCAATAATATTGCCCAGTGCCATGTCATGTTCGCCTTTGCGTGCCGCTGACAAGCTCGATACCAGCTCAGGCAATGACGTACCGACAGCGACAATCGTCAATCCAATAATAAGCTCGCTCAATCCCCAAAAAGTGGCCAGCTCCACTGCGCCCCAAACGATTGCACGTGAGCTGACGACCAACATCAGAATACCGATAAATAAAGAGCCAAGTCCTCGTGCAACGCTTTGTTCGGCTTTTTCTTCGTCTATCTCTGTTACTACATCGTCTTCATGTTCATGATAGCCTTCACGTAGACTGAGAAAAATCTGCATTCCCAATACCGCGATGAGCAATACCACTAGGACAATGCCGTCGATTGCGCTCAATGCGCCATCACGCAGCTGCCATGCCGCTATAGCGGTAATCCCTACTAAGATGGGCAAGTCACGTTTTACGATAGCCTTACGAATGATAATAGGGCTGATCAATACCGTTGCGCCTAGGACTAAAGCAATATTGATAATATTGGAGCCATAAGCATTACCCAGCGCCAACTCAGGGCTACCTTCTATTGCTGCCAGCACTGACACAACCATTTCAGGCGCTGACGTTCCTATTCCTAATATCAAAACACCAATCAAGAAGCTAGGTACACTGAACTTCTTTGCCAGTGTGGTCGCCCCGTCAATAAAAACATCCGCACTCCAAACCAAAATTGCTAATCCAATGAGTATCGCAATAACAGCCAGCCACATTAGTATTGTTCCTTATCAGTTATCAAAAGTTGTCATAAAAAATATAAATTTCCTAGGATGTGTTGTTACTCAGATTTTAAGACCACTCGCTGTATCAATGGGCTAATTGATGACACACCCTAGGCAGAAAGGTATAAAAAAAGCTGAATCTACATGTGGATTCAGCTTTTGTATTAGTATAAAGGTTTTGACTAAATAATAACAATAACTTCAACAGTTTAGTTGGTCAGTTATGTCTATTCTGTCTAAAGATTTTGTGTTTTTTCAATCTAAGCCACTTGGACAGGAATGATGTTGGCGGTGTCTTTCACCGTGTTGTCTTCGTTGCAGTAGACAAGCTTTGGTTGATACGTTGATGCTTCCACTTCATCAAAATGGGCGTAAGCGCAGATAATGACGATATCACCTAAGTCTGCCATATGAGCTGCAGCACCATTTAATGAGATAATCCCAGAGCCTGCTTCAGCACGGATGGCATAGGTGCGAAAGCGCTTGCCATTGGTCACATTATAGATATCGATAGACTCATTTTCACGTAGTCCAGCGAGATCGAGCAGATCACCGTCGATACCACACGAGCCTTCGTAATGCAGTTCGGCATGGGTAACACGGGCACGGTGTAATTTGCATTTAAGCATATTAAGTAGCATAGGTTGCTTCCTTAGCGTAGCTGATATTAGTTAACTAAATCAAAAGGTTAATAGAGATTAACTTGCTAAAATAAAAGACTGCTGACCTGTATATGGTGTTACTCAGGCAATTTAAAACCATTGATTTGTGCACGCGCTTTTTCGACATCACCAGCTAACAATAAAGGTAATGCCTCAAAAGCAGCTGTCAAAGCGCTATCGATGGCAATCTGCTCATTAGGAGCGGCTTTAGAAAGCACATGGCCACTGACTTTAGATTTGTGGCCTGGATGCCCAATACCAATGCGTAGACGATGAAAATCATTGCCAATATGAGGCGTGATATCCCGTAGACCATTATGACCACCATGTCCACCATTGGTTTTGAGCTTGATACTGCCAGCAGGAATATCGAGCTCATCATGAGCAATCAATAATTCGTCATTATTGATTCCATAAAAGTTGACCATCGGCACCACTGACTGACCAGACTTATTCATAAAGGTCAATGGCATCAAGAGCCGCACATCGGACCCATGGATACGGCCACGCCCCGTCACGCCATGAAATTTTTTGTCATGGGAGAGGGTGATATTAAATTCCTGAGCCAAATGATGGACAAACCAAAATCCAGCGTTATGCCGCGTAAACATATACTGCTCACCAGGATTACCAAGACCGACGATAAGCTTTATGGCCATAAAAACACCCTGCTTGAATGTAATAAATGAGTGGTAAGGTTTGCTACAGCATAAAACATTGTTGAGTCATATTTAAAAAGACGGTGTGACAGAACTGTCTTAGCTTACCAATAATGGTGTCCAAACCCTACTTACAAAAACAGCAGGAGATCTGAATCACCTGCTGTTTTTTTGACTGAATAAATCATCGATTATATGCACTACAACGAGTGGCTATATAAAGGAATGATTACTCGCTGTCTTTGTTTTCTTCAGTACCGTCGTTTTGCTCAGTAGCTGGTACTTCATCAGCATCAACGTCGTCAGCAGCTTCGTCAACTTCTTCAACCGTTGGTGGCTGCATGTTAACGATAGTACGGTCATGGCCGTCTTCTAGCTCAAGCTCATGAATCACAACACCTTCAGGAAGAGTGATATCTGATAGACGGAACAAATCACCGATTTCCATACCAGATACATCTATTTCTAGGTATTCAGGTAATTGTGATGGTAAGCAAACAACTTCGATATCAGATACTAGCGTAGATAGTACGCCTGCAGCAGCGGTACCTGGTGCTTCTTCACGACCAACAAAATGCACAGGAACGTTCATGTGGATTTTTTGACCTTTTACAACGCGCTGGAAGTCAGCATGCATTGGGAAGCCTTTCGCAGGATGACGCTGCAAATCTTTGATAACGGCTTGATGCTCTTCGCCATCAACAGTGATGGTCAAGATGTGTGAGAAGAATGCTTCAAACTCAAGCGCTTTTACCAACTCGTTTAGCTTGATAGAGATTGCTGTTGGCTCTGCGTTGCCACCATAGATGATAGCAGGAACTAGGTTCTGCTTACGTAGGCGGCGGCTCGCACCTTTACCTTGTAGGTCAGCAGAACGATCAACTGCATTTAGCTCAAAATGATTAGTGCTCATGGATATAATCCTATAAAAAGAATGATGAAGTGTCTGGTCATAAAAAAGTGGATTTGCGACCAATCCACTAATGGGTGATGATAGCTAAAATTTGTCGTTGCTGATAAAACATACAACACTCAAATCTTGCCATTCGCTCATCATAACGAATGATATGCCTATTACAGTCATTAAAATCGTTATTGCTAAGCTTGATCAGCACTTTTGGTAATATCGACCTGACAAAGTCAAAAGTGGTCGACACAGGCGCGCATTATACGTGGTTTTGTAGTAATAATAAAGACCTACGCAAAATGACTGTACAAACTATTCAGTAAAAAAAGCGCCAAGTGAAGACACTTGACGCTTTATATTTGGCTACTGATAATCTATTACCACGCGTATGATTGTAAAAACCACCGTAACGATTGTTTACGTTTTGAGCTTAAGCGTCAAACATCGCACTAATAGATTCTTCATTGTTGATACGGCGTAAGCTTTCAGCCAGCATCGGTGCAATGCTTACCTGACGGATTTTACTACAAGCCTTGGCTTCATCTGATAAAGGAATGGTATCAGTCACAACCACTTCATCTAATGCTGACTCGCTGATATTCTTTAGCGCGTTACCAGATAAAACAGGGTGGGTAATGTAAGCCAAGACGCGACGTGCACCATGTTCTTTTAGTGCTTCAGCGGCTTTACATAGGGTACCTGCGGTATCAACCATATCATCAACAATCACACAATCGCGGCCACGGACATCACCGATGATGTGCATGACTTGTGACTCGTTGGCACGTGCACGGCGCTTATCAATAATTGCCAAATCCGTATCGCCTAACTGCTTCGCCATCGCACGCGCACGAACCACACCGCCAACGTCAGGTGAAACCACCATGATGTTGTCATAGTCTTGTTTTTGTAGGTCATTCAATAGAACGGGTGTACCGTAGATATTATCAACAGGAATATCAAAGAAACCCTGAATCTGATCTGAGTGCAAATCAACCGTCATCACGCGATCGATACTGACGATGTTGAGCATGTCAGCGACGACTTTAGCAGAAATAGGCACACGAGCTGAACGTGGACGACGATCCTGACGAGCATAACCAAAATACGGCATGACGGCTGTGATACGGCCAGCACTAGAGCGACGCAAAGCATCGGCCATCATCATGATTTCCATCAAGTTGTCATTGGTTGGTGCACAAGTAGGCTGCATGATAAACACGTCTTTACCGCGTACGTGTTCTTTGATTTCCACGGCAATTTCGCCATCAGAAAAACGCGTGATGTCAGCTTTACCAAGAGGTATATGAAGGTGATCGGCTACGGTTTTTGCTAATTCTGGGTGGGCATTGCCCGTAAAAATCGCCAAATAAGGCATGACAGAAGTCCTATTGATTGACTCAAGCAGCGACCGCTAAGCAGTGACAAACTGCTCAAATTAAGAAAAGAGTGGTGAAAAAAGTTGAAGTATACTATTACAGTAAAAAATGGCAGGGGTAGCTGGACTCGAACCAACGGATGTCAGGATCAAAACCTGATGCCTTACCAACTTGGCTATACCCCTGTAATGTCTAGGCTGTGGACTCCGATATCTAATAGTAACCAATTAGTCACTCTAAGAATGGGCTCACGACCTGTTAGTTATCTAAGAAACGGATAAACCGTCCAAAACATAACTTTTCCCTAGCGGTGTCCATTGCGAACTATACCGAAACTGGGATAACGTTGTCAATGATATTAAGATAAGTGACTGTTTATAAGCCGCTTATAATAAATCCATCTCAAACGCTTCGTACTAAAAAATGGCAGGGGTAGCTGGACTCGAACCAACGGATGTCAGGATCAAAACCTGATGCCTTACCAACTTGGCTATACCCCTATTGAGGCGACCTATTATAAGTAAATTTTCAGATTTTGCAAGTCATTTGCGTCTTTTTCTAGGATTTATTCATATTAAATTGACGTCGAAGGCGTTTTGACAGATAAATATTAAGGTACAAGATTGTATTTGATATCTACGACTAGTGATAGTTCGAAGCTTATGTATACGATATTCTGTACAGAATCTTTAAAGGATACGCATTTTTTTTGCTTAAAAGCTATTTTGGAAAATACCCACTTATAAACTCCTTACCACATATCCTGCACAAGGCGCCTCTTTAATCCACTTCGCCAATAGCTTTTTATCAGAGGCAATACTCGCATCTAACGGTAAAAATACAGCGCTACCAGAGCCGGTCATTCGTGCTGTGCTCATTGCTTGTGCCTCTAACCCTTGCAGATAATGTAATGCCTCTGCAACAGCAGGAGCGAGGCTTGTCACTACTGGAGTGAAGACATTATGATAGGGCGAGGTAAGCGTTTGTACATAGTCAGTGTATTGGCTGCAGATAGTATCAATCGACAGAGGAGCGATATCTCGCTGTAGTTTGGGGTGGGCGAATAGTTTGGCAGTATTGACATGCGCATCAGGCATTAAGACTAAATACTGCTGGTCAGGTAAGTCAATGGCAGTCAATTCCTCACCAATACCCGTCGCGATGGCATCTTGACCGAAGATAAAGATAGGCACATCTGCACCTACCTGCGCACCGATTTTTATCAGCGAATCGCAAGTAAAATTGAGATTCCAAATCTCGTTGAGCGCCAGCATAGTCGTTGCCGCGTTGGACGAGCCACCACCCAAACCTGCACCCATTGGCAAATTCTTGTCTAAAGTAATAACTACTTGTGCCAACTGCTTAGGTAGCGTATTTGACTGTATGGCAAACGCAAGCAATGCGCGCGCTGCTTTAAAAATTAAGTTGTCTTCTATATCGGCAGTGATGCTCTCAGCACCCGCCAGTATCAATAACTGATGACAGAGAGTATTGGCATCTATTCCGATATTAGCCGTTTGTATCACAGCATAATCAGCCATCGAAAAATGTAAATAATCGCCCCAATTGAGAAGACGAAATACCGTTTGCAAATTATGATAGCCATCAGCACGCCTGCCCGTAATGTGCAAAAATAAATTAATTTTTGCAGGGGATAAGCGGCTAACAGTAGAATTAGGTGTTATGGCTAAAGCATCAGGCATAAACAACACTCATAATAAGTAAAAAGGGTTGGTTTATCAGTAGAGTTAATCCACCTTAAAAATGATATAGGGCGACTGAAATGAATGTTGCGCTGCCTCTGTATGATGAGAAGCAAGAAAATTCATGCCAGTCGCCCGTGGGTATTAACATATTGATTTTGTTTTGAACTGGATATAACCGTTTAATGATTGATGGTCATGACAACTTTATTGCCTTGTGATTGTACTGCACTGATTTTATTGGGCAGCTTGTCATTCCCTTTATACGTGAAGCTGGCACGCCATTCACCATTGACCGAACTGACTAAGCGATTTTGAGCATCAAGCTGTGGGGCGCTGTCTGATGGCGCTGGGCGACCAGATATCCAATAAGGCAGTTGTGAGATTGGCGCTTTCCAACCAGTGGCTTTTTGCAATAAAGTCTCAGGATCATCAGCAGTCAAGGTTCCTGTCTTTTCGCTAACTAGTGTGGCAGTTTGACCATTGTATTCGATGTTGGTTTTACCAATACCCAATGCGCCAATCAGTTCAATGGCAAAGCGATCGTTCTCTTGTCCCCACGCATAAAACGCACTGCCGCCTTGGCTTCCTGTGGTGTCATTAGCCGGAGTAGTAACGCCGATTTTGCCTGTGATGTTAAAGTTTTCAAGCTTTTTAGGTTGGTCTGCGTTTTGACCTTGCATCATGGTTGGTTGATTGGTCGCATTCGCGGTCTTTAACGACTGACAGCCAGAAGTAATAATCATCGCTGCCGTCAAAGCAGAGAACAAAGCTAACTTATTGGTTTTGTAAAAAGGGCGTGTTGACATAATAGTGCTTCCTCAAAATGGACAAAGTGACAAAATATTAGCTTAATTCTTATTTGTTACTCAGTTATACGTGGTTGTTAGCTTCTTATAATGACCTTGTAATCATCATACCCAAGTAACCCAAGTCATATATGTAAGGCATCAAAACGTTTGGCGCTAACCAGTGGTTTACTCCAAGCATGAATTAATACAGTTGTATGCGGTCACTGATATTGCTTTGTCCGAACGAAAAACGCTGCTGCAAATCTGCTAGCAATGTTTCGACCTTTTCATTATTGCCTAGACCTTGATAAGCGCGTAATAGCAACGTACCTGAACGCAAAGTTGGGAATACATCATAAGGCGTTTGTAAGTAGTCGATGACCTGTTGATAGTCTTCGTTGGCCAATGAATTACTGGCCAGCACATTGAGTGCTTGCAAGTGTAGATCATTGTCGTAACGAGGGTCATCGTAACGAATTTGAATGATAGCTGTGGCTAATGCTAATCCTTGTTCGGAGCTGCGTTCGTTGGCGAGGAGTAGTTGAGCATAACTCAGCTGATACGACAAGTTGCTAGGGTCTAATGCTTGCAAGTGGTTGAGCAATGTACGTTTGACAATGTAGTCATTTTTGTCATCAAGCAGCTGGGCGCGGGCAAACAGCAATGCTTCATTATCAGGGTATTTACGAGCGGCGCGCGTTAAGAGGCGAAGCGCTTCTTCAGGCTCATTTTGCTGCCATAAAATATCGGCTTGTAGTACATAAGTGTCAGGCGCGAATACGCTAAAATCTTTACGCAGTTTTTCTAGCGTGGCGATAGCCGCATCGGTATCGTCATTTAACAGTTCAAACGCCACAACTTTTCTACGTGCTTCTAGTACCAAATCTTCTTGCATGACATTATTAAAATAACGTTTTGCTTGCTCCACGTTTTGCTGACGCTCGGCGCTGATACCAAGATAATAATAGGCGCGATCAAGATAAGCGGACGTTTTGGCGAGCGTATTGAGTAGCTGATCGGCGCTGTCGTATTTTTCAATATCCAAACTGACTAACGCTGCCAATAAAGTGATTTCTTCGTCGTCTCTAAACTGACTGTGAGCGTTAAGCAATAATTCCCATGCTTCCTGACTTTGTTTGATGTCCAGTAAGTAGCGAATCTCATATAAGTATAAGCTTTTACTATCGGGATTACGCATACGGGCTTGGTTTAGGTAATTAACAACTGTTTCCGCTGTAACGATTTTGCGCAATATATCAGCTTTCAAAGTGATAAAAGGCACATAATCAGGTTGACGCTTCAAAGCGCGGTTGATATGTACGATGGCAATCTCAGGCTCGTTAAACTGATAGAGGAGACCTGCTTTTAAAACAGACAATGAGGCGTTTTGTTCGCTATCGAGCGGTTGTAGCGCAGCCAGCAGTTCACGTTTGTCTTCATCATTGTTTGGATAAATGCCAATCAGAATCTCGCTCAAATCAGCGCGAGGGTCATAACGTAAAATACGGTTGAGTGTTTCACCAGCCAGCAGATAATCATGGGCTCGAAGTGCGAGATGCGCGACATAAAACCATGCAGGTACATGGTCCGGGTTTTGATCTTGCCATGCTTTAGCAAACTGCAACGAATCCTCAACCCTTTCACTGCGTAAAGACAGACTCAGCGCCCTTTCAAATACCGCAGTCGCATCATCTTTGAAGGATTGCTGTTTATAGATAGCGAGGGCTCTTCGTTTGTCATCACGATCTGCTGCAAACTCGGCATCCAATAGGGCATATAGGCTTGGCTCTTGCATCTCAGGTTGCCAGATACTCGTCGGTGCTAAGCCATTGATGTTATCGACCGTTTCTATAGGCTGTGTTTGATCATCGCTAGGCGCATTTATAGAGGTTTTAGAATCAATAAACGGCGTGGATATCTCGGGCAAATTTGTCTCTTGCCCCAAGTCTGCATGACTGGCATGTGCTGGTGTCATCAGGCACAGACAAATCGCCAATGACAACGTCAGTTTATAACGTCGATATAGGCTATCCATAATGACACGCAGCAAAGCACGAAGGCTAAACGATTCGCCATTTACAAGTAATAATCGAAACTGTGATTGAAACACTGACCCAAAAAAAATCATAGATAGCCGTATTCGCCCATTGCTTATCTATTGTGATAAAGCAATTTTATTTAATCATATCAACCAAATATTGGTAGTGAGTACTCATTACAAGCATTATACGAGTAGAACAAGACGATAAACAATAGTGTCCATGTTACTTGATAGTGGCAGCAGTCTTGCTATCAAACGTATTTTTATTCTATATTGTCTGCTTTTGACCAAAATCCGTCACGCAGTTAATTATTGAAAAATACTTTAAAAATATAGCAAGTTACGAGGAACTAAGCGACCCATTTATGTCTACTTCTATGACCACACCCCAAAACCCGACCATTGGTTTTATCAATCATAAGGGTAGTTGATTTGTAATATATACGCCCAGATACAGGCAAATACGCTTCATAGAAGGGCGAGTGTTAATTAAAGCTAGCAATAATGATATAATAAGCGATTTTTAGGTTCTTCCTCTCAGCGCTGTTCATTAGGACTGTCTTTTAATAGAAAGAAGACAGCGTGATGGGCAGGTGAGCATCATATTTATGGTCTATTGATAATGAGATTAGTGGTCATTGGGGTCAATCACAAAACTGCACCAGTTGCTCTGCGCGAGCGTTTGGCGCTTGTGGGTGACGACGTGAATATCGCTCTCAAACAATTGGAGACTTTCACGGATGGTAGCGTGATTGTTTCTACCTGCAATCGTACTGAGATTTATGCTCTTGTCCCTGTAGTAACAGAAGCAGCGTCACAATCTGAGGCACAAGAAACGACGGCTGTGAGCGGTAGTAACCATGTCTCTGCGGCTGATATCAACGCCCATGTTGTCAAAATTAAAACATGGCTGGCTGATTTTAAGCAATTATCGCTTATTGATATCGACCCATATCTCTATGTGCATCGTGATACTCATGCACTGACTCATTGGCTGAGAGTCGCGGCAGGGCTGGACTCTATGATACTGGGTGAGCCGCAAATATTGGGTCAAATCAAACGCTCAGTACACCTTGCGCAAGAGCAAAAAGTGCTAAGCAATCAGCTTGGCTGGATCGTTGATCAAGTGTTTGCTGCCGCCAAACGTGTGCGTAATGAAACCAAAGTTGGCGCTCAAGCAGTGTCTCTCAGTTTTGCTGCGGCCAAGCTGGTGACGCAAATATTTGATGATTTACCTAGCCGTACTTTGTTGGTCGTTGCGGCAGGCGAGATGAACCGTTTGGTAGCCACACATATCGCTGGGCTGGGTGTGGGACGCGTGATTATTTGCAACCGTAACCCTGAGCGAGCAGAAGCGTTAGCCGCTGAACTGCGTCATCCTGACCGCCGTGTGGAAGTCAGAACCCTACAAGAATTGCCTCAGGTACTGGCAGAAGCGGATATTGTCAGCAGCTGTAGCGGCAGTATGGATTTATTGATTGATAAAACCATGACCGTACAGGCACTCAAGCGCCGTCGTTATCAGCCCATGCTCATGATTGATTTGGCCGTGCCACGTGACATTGACTCCTCGATCAGCCGTATAGATGATATCTATTTATATTCTGTTGATGACTTACAGCATGTCATTGCTGGTAATATCGAGCAGCGTCGCCAAGCGGCAGTCGATGCTGAGTTACTGGTCAGCCAGTTAGTCGTTGAGGTCGATCGTCGCTTTCAGGTACGACAAGTGGGTAAAGACATTCAGCAGTATCGTGCGCATACTCAGGATAAAGTCGATAAGCTACTACACGAGTCTATTGCCAAATTACAGCAAGATGACGCCAGTCCGGAAGAGATTCTCATCGAGTTGTCACGTCGTCTCACCCAGTCGCTGACCCATTCGCCATCTAAGCTGATGCGTAAGGCAGCCCGCGAAGGTGACAGTGAATTGCTCAATTTTGTTGTATCAGGATTAAAAGATACTCATCGTGGTCGCTAACTTGTATCTCATACCATCATTTATTGTCTAAAATTATCGATTATTTCTCGCTTACTGATTGCTATACAGCTACTTATATTCCTTCTCCATCCTTAAGCCATTCCGCTAACTCAATCTTCTTCAAAATCTCTTGTACTAGCATTCGGTAAGCCTGATGTTATTAGTCCTTATTTTCTGTCTCAATCATAAAATTGATGTTTTTATTTTGTATGCTCTCATAAACCACTAAAAAACTCATGAGTACAAGACACCTTTAGCAATGATAGTGGTGCTAAGATATAGTGCTATATTGTCATCTCTGCCTTACGTTCTACACGCTTGATGTTGGCAGCACGGTATTTATTTCATGTTGAATATAGTGCAGGCTGACTTATTCAAATAATTAGTAAAAGCGTACCAGAGTTTTGTGACAGCCAATTTTAGAGAAACATTCCATGATCTGACCATAAACAAGGAGCGTCCTATGACGGCATTACGTCAAGATATTGATCCAAACGGCTTATTAGAGTATTCAGTGGTCTATACTGACCGCGCCCTGAACCACATGTCTCAAGTCTTTCAACAAGTGATGACTGACTTATCCAGCGAGCTAAAATCAGTGTACAACGCTGACGCCGTCGTGATTGTGCCAGGCTCTGGTACTTATGGTATGGAAGCGGTGGCGCGTCAGTTGGCAAACGATGAAGATTGTCTCATTATCCGTAATGGCTGGTTCAGTTATCGCTGGACGCAAATTTTAGAAAAAGGAAAAATTGCCAAATCATCTACGGTATTAACCGCAGAGCGAGCAGATGATAGCGAGTCACCAAGACCATTTGCACCAGTGGATATCGACACGGCGGTCGCCAAGATCAAAGCGGAAAAGCCCGCGATGGTCTTTGCGCCGCATGTTGAGACGTCGTCAGGCATGATTTTGTCAACAGATTACATCAAAGCATTGAGCGCTGCGGTTCACAGTGTGGGCGGCTTATTGGTTATTGATTGTATTGCTTCAGGCTGTGTTTGGTTGGATATGAAAGCGCTGGGTATAGATGTCCTCATCAGCGCCCCGCAAAAAGGCTGGAGCAGCACGCCGTGTGCGGGTCTGGTGATGCTCAGTGACGCGGCGATTAAAAAAGTAGACAATACAGAGTCAGATAGCTTTAGCTTAGATTTGAAGCAATGGTTGACTATCATGCGTGCCTACGAGAATGGCGGTCATGCTTATCATGCAACCATGCCGACCGATGGCTTACGCCAATTCCGTGACACGCTATTGGAAGCCAAAGAGATTGGTTTTGATACACTGTGCGCTGCGCAATGGGAGTTGGGCACACGTATCCGCAAGGTATTGTCAGACAAAGGCATAGAAAGCGTCGCGGCTGAAGGATTCGAAGCGCCAGGCGTGGTCGTTGCTTATACTGATCGCGATGATATGCATAAAGGTAGCGCTTTCGCTGAAGCGGGCATGCAGATTGCTGCTGGTGTCCCTCTCAAAGTTGGTGAGCCTGATAACTTTAAAACGTTCCGCTTGGGTCTATTTGGTTTGGATAAATTGACCGACATTGACGGTGCGGTGACCCGCTTTGAATCAGCGCTAGAAGAGGTGCTGGCTAACTAGTTCAAGTCGTTTACCTTTATAGTAAGTATTAATAATAGTAAGTATCAGGATATAAGAGTAGTAAACGTTTAGCTAAAATACTGAACGCTAGTGTCACGCTAGGTTCAGTATTTTTTTACCTTTTTATTATATTTAATAATATAATGTATTTTTATAAATTAAAAATCACATTTGCTTTTGCTACCAATGGGTTGAGAGAACTATGATGAACATACAAATAGACTGGCAAGCATTTACGCCCATCTCTTTGGTAGGCGGACTGTTGCTGGGCGTAGCGACAGTCATACTGCTACTGGGCATTGGACGAATTGCGGGTATCAGTGGTATTTTTTCAAGCTTGCTTAAGCCCAAGCGAGTAGAAGCTTGGCAAGTGTTGTTTATAGTGGGGCTGGTTGTATCACCCGTGCTATATGGTCTGGTCAAACCATTACCTGCTATAGAAATGAGTACGTCTTTGCCGTTGTTGATGGGTGCAGGGTTGTTGGTTGGTTTTGGCACCCGACTGGGTTCAGGATGTACCAGTGGACATGGCATCTGCGGTAATGCGCGCCTGTCTCCACGCTCGATGGTGGCAACGGTGACCTTTATGTTATTTGGCATGGTGACGGTTTATATTGGTCGCCATCTTTTGGGACTGATCTAAACGAGTAAGATGGCTGATTACTACCTACATAAAAAAATAGAGAGACAGAGCAATGTTAAAAAATATGATTGGACTACTAGCGGGGCTACTATTTGGCGTAGGGCTGCTGATATCTGGTATGACAGATCCTACCAAGGTACAAGGGTTTTTAGACGTTTTTGGTGCATGGGACATTTCTCTGGCACTGGTGATGGGCGGTGGTCTGATCGTGGCCATCATCGGGGTACAACTTGCCAAGCGTCAACCAACCAGTTGGATCGGCAGCTCAATTGAGATGCCAACCACAACCGTTATTAATAAAAAGCTGCTTATCGGCGCGATGCTGTTTGGCATTGGCTGGGGTTTGGTAGGTATCTGTCCGGGACCAGGCATTGTATTGCTAGGAGCTGGACAATGGCAGGCTTATGTATTTATTCCCGCGATGATCGTAGGCATGCTGATATATCAGTGGCTTGAGCCTAAGCTTGGGTAAGAGCAGTTTTAATAAGATATGGATACGGTCAATTTAAAATAAATTGAGCTGACTTGAAGCGCTCTTATAATCGATATGATGAGCAGATTTCCTGATTAAAATAGCGTGACCAACATAGTGCTCACTCATCAGTCGTTTGTCTGCATAGCTGATAATAAGGGCGGTGTGTTACGATAACAACAACACAAAATTCTATAGCTTGCTTAGTCTCACCAACGATTCATAAGGAAAATGACATGACCGCCAGCGCCACTGCCAGTATGATTGATACCGCCAGCACCAACGAACACTATCCGCATTTGTTTGAGCCGCTAGATTTGGGGTTTACCACACTAAAAAACCGTTTGGTCATGGGTTCTATGCATACAGGACTTGAAGACCGTTTTTATAATTACGGTAAGCTGGCTGCTTATTTTGCAGAGCGTGCCAAAGGCGGCGTGGCTATGATGATTACAGGTGGTATCTCGCCTAATCGTGAAGGTTGGTTACTGCCTGCTGGCGGTACTATGAATACAAAAGCTGATGTGATCAATCATCAACGCGTCACCCGTGCAGCCCACAAATACGACAGCAAAATCATCATGCAAATATTGCACAGTGGTCGCTATGGTTATCATCCTTTTGTCGTATCAGCCAGTCCTGTCAAATCACCAATCTCGCCTTTTAAACCACGCAAGATGAGCATCAAAAACATTGAGCAAACCGTCAGAGATTACGCGCGCTCAGCTCGTCTTGCCAAGCAAGCAGGTTATGACGGCGTCGAAATCATGGGCTCTGAAGGCTACTTGATCAACCAGTTTTTATCGCGTCATGTAAACAAACGCACGGACAAGTACGGCGGTGATATCCAAGGTCGTATGACCTTTGCCGTTGACATTGTCAAAGCCGTACGTGAAGCAGTGGGAGAAGATTTTATTATTATGTTCCGTCTGTCGGTGATTGATTTGGTCAAAGACGGCAACGTCATGGACGAAGTCATCACGGTTGCCAAAGCGCTGGAAGCGGCTGGCGTGACCATTATGAATACTGGTATTGGCTGGCATGAAGCGCGTGTACCAACCATTGTGACGAGTGTACCGCGTGCCGCCTTTGTTGATTTTAGTGCTGAAATCAAAAAACACATCAGCATTCCTATGATGGCCGCCAACCGCATCAACATGCCAGACTTGGCAGAAGAAATTGTCGCTAGTGGTCAAGCGGACATGATTCAAATGGCACGTCCGTTTTTGGCCGATCCAAACTGGGTCAATAAAGCCAAAAATGGTCAAGCAGATCGTATCAATACCTGTATCGCTTGTAATCAAGCTTGCCTCGATCACACTTTTGAGCACAAACGCTCCACCTGTTTGGTCAATCCGCAAGCTTGCTATGAGACGGAGTTGGTCTACAAAAAGGCGAAAAAGCCTAAAAAGGTGGCGGTCATCGGTGGCGGGGTGGCTGGCATGTCAGCGGCGCACGTGGCAGCGCTGCGTGGTCATGACGTGACGCTGTTTGAGGCCAAAGATATCTTGGGTGGACAGTTTAACTACGCCAAAGTCATCCCAGGTAAAGAAGAGTTTTTTGAGACCATTCGCTACTATATCAATGAGCTTGAGCACTTAGGCGTTGACGTGAAACTGAACACCAAAGTCGATAAAGCCATGCTTGAAAAAGCCAAGTTCCATCACGTCATTGTCGCAACAGGCGTCGTACCAAGAAGCCTTGCTGGTAAGCTTGAAGGGGCAGATCTGCCGCAAGTCATGAGCTACGCTGAATTGCTCTCGGGCGAGAAGTCTGTTGGCGATACCGTTGCCGTCATTGGGGCGGGCGGTATTGGCTTTGATGTCAGTGAATACCTTACCGCGCGACACGGGCAGCCACTCGATGAGCTAGGCCCTGAGTTGCTAAAAGACCCAAGCTACCGTCCAAAACCCCAGTCAGTGAGCGAGTGGCGTGAAGAGTGGGGCGTGACTGAAGATACGGCCTATCAAACCGATGGTGGATTGACTAAGCCTGAAAGTATTAAACCGATTCGCCAAGTTTACCTCATGCAGCGTACCAAAGGTCGCCTAGGTAGTGGTCTGAACAAAACCACAGGCTGGGTACATCGCGCTCATGTCAAATCGCACGGTGTCATCCAAGTATCAGGCGCTCAATATAATAAAATCACCAATGAAGGAATTTGGATCACCAACAACCAAGGACAAACGCAACTGTTGCGAGTCGATAGCGTCGTCGTCTGTGCTGGTCAAGAGTCGGTGGTTGAGCTGATGCCAAATGTGGGTGATGCGCCAGATGCACAATACCATATTATTGGCGGCGCAAAACTGGCCGCTGAGCTGGATGCCAAGCGCGCGATTCGTGATGGGGCAGAGGTTGCGGCGGGGATTTAATAGCTTTACAGTTTGAATAAAAAAGTGGCAAGGTGAATTATCTTGCCGCTTTTTTGGTTTAGTGAATCTAGTTTTTGATATTAAAGCTTCAGTTCAGCTTATGATGATTTTGAGAGAGTTGAGGGATGCAGCGCACTTACTCTCGTTCTAATACGATACCGTCAAAATAGCCTCTCATACCACAATGTACTTCTCTATATTTATTATCCATGTCTTTTAATAATAATTGAGTCTTACCTTTATAGAGTGCTGGATACAAACGCAGTTCAGCGGTTTCATTTTGCAGGTCATTGTCGATGACCCAATGGTTTTCTGACCACGTTGCCTTACTCTCTTCAATCTCACAGGTATGTCCATTAGTAAACACTAAAATGCCATCGATAATGGCAAGATAAGGCTTATTAGCGACCCTATGAATCAAGACACTATTTGTTGTCTTTGCTACTACCTTCCAGTCGTTAGTTTCTGAGTTATACATCGGAACTTCCACATCTTGAAAAAACTCACCAAATGACTTTTTGCTAGGTAAGTTAGAACGATTTAGCTCATCTGGGAAATCCCAAGCTACACCATTATAATTTTTATCTTCAATATATTCTTTATACTCTCGTATAAGGCATTCTGTATCTGTACACGTATTGCGCTGAAATCTAAGCCAACGTCGTTGATCGATAATCATATTATCTTTAAAAATTCCGCTGTCTTCGTAATCAGAAGTATTAGCAAGGTCTCGTTTATATTTTTCTGCCATAGCGTTATCAAGCTTTGATAACTCAGTGTTCGCACAAACCCTCTTTTCTATCCAAGTAGCCGCTTTTTTACAATCAAAACTGGCTGAATGTGCTGCAGCGGGTAGTAGGGCAGTGCCTAAAATGATTAGTGGGGTTAAGAGCTTTTTTTTCATACTATCCTCATTTTTTATGATTTGATTACACTTGAATGGAGATAGGAAAGATGTAAATGTAGGATAAATTCAGTACTAATTAATTCTCTGAACTATCCTCTAAATCACCCAAGGTAAGCCCTGTCTCTTGAGTGCTAAAAATAGTGATGTCTTTATCATCGATTTTACCATTCATGACCAATTTACCGATGCGATTACTGGCTTCTTGATTGCCTTGATCTGCTGCCTTTTGATACCACTCAAAAGCTTTATCATAGTCCTGCGGTACACCATAACCATTCTCGTAGAGACCGCCAATATTAAGCTGTGCTACATCTAACCCTTGATCAGCTGCTAGCAGATACCACTGCATTGCTTTTTTATAATCTTGTTCCACACAAATACCTTCATAATACATAGTACCGAGATCGTATTTAGCAGGAGCATAATCTTGATCAGCAGCTCTTTTAAATAGGCTAAAAGATTTTTCATAATCCTGAGGAACTGAGTTACCCTCATAATAGGCAAGGCCAAGTTCGTATATCTCAGCAGGAGTGCTTTGATTTGAAAGTATAGGAGTGTTTGATGACTCCGCTGAACAAGCGGAAACGATTAATATATTTGATAATAAAGTAGCTAATAGTAAAGACTTAATTAGAGTAGTAGTTTTTCTTTGATACATTAAAATTCCAGTAGGAAACTCTATTGAGTAGGTTGGTTTAGACTTATCTGCTTATAGGTCATACCTTCTGGCAAAGGTATGCAATCGACTTCTTTTTGAGATTGATTAGGCTGACAATAGTCAAGCGTGTCTGATATGATCTCTTCTTGCATTTCTAAGATACTTGGATCCGCTGGAGTTAAGTAAACTTTACCCATATCAATAAATTTTTTGTTTTGGAGGTAGTCTTGATTTCCTTGTGTTTTAGTTGTTGAAGGTATATCACCTATTGTATATAACTTCGAGACGTATGATTTATGGTCGAAAATTAAAGAAACGCCATAATAATTTCTTATAGAGTCATGGCTTGGACCAATTAACCAATACTTATACTCTACTGGCGGTATTAAAAAATTTCCGAATGTATCTGTGTTAGTGAAGTTTCGAGAAGTGAGGAATACTTTAACATCACTTATAGGCTGATCTGTTTTTCTATCGATCACTTGGCCCTCAAACTGGGGAGTTAGGTATGCTATTTTCTGTTGACAGCCTAGTAATAAAAAAGATAAAAAAAACAAACTCCATGAATACTTAATTTTCATACTAATTAATCTCCAAGCGACTTATCCATAATAGACCTTTTACATCTATTTCATTAGCCACTACTCTCTCGTAAAATTCTGTTGCTTGATTTTTTGTATACTTCATCAAATCTAATTCTCCTACACTTGGGTATTGATAAGCACCATTGGGTGTTTGCCACGGATAAGAGCTACCTTCATGATTAAGTGATTGTCCATCTCCTCGGTAAGCAGATACGATAGCATGGCCCATTTCGTGTGCAAAAGTTTCTTTAAAAAGTAAATCACTTTTAGAAGGTATGCGGAAAAATAAGTTGCCCGAGCTGTCTATTAAACAACCAGTGTTGTAAACAACCTCTTGAAAAAAAGGAATATTATTTGAACGACTGTTTTTTCCATTCGTATTGTAGGTAATCTTTGTCTGAGCTATTGCCCTTCTATCGGATAATATAGCCTCGGTATATACTTGATAAACTTGCCTTTGAATAGTAATGTGCGGCTTAATATGAGAGTGAGTACTATGATTACGACTCCAATACTTTTTTACCCCAGCCAATGCAAGTCTAAATAAATCGTTATCCGTCTTATTCGGTTTTACTAGCATTCTACTCTGTAAACCACTGGCTTTAATTTTTTCTACCGCTTCTTTAGAGGGTGGAATACCTTTAAATTTTATAGTATCAGCAATATTAATACGTAAACCTACATCAATACGTTTATTCTGTTTATTGATTTTAATGTCTGCCCATTGTTCTTGCTTATATCTAAACTTAACCTTTTTTGAATGATCAGCAGAAAAACCAGAGTTAGACTGGCCAGTTACCTTAAACTCCTGTTCTCCATGAACAAGCATGCTGCTATCATACTTATCTTTAACAAAGCCATCCCACTCAAAGGCAACTGTATCTCCTGCACTAAAAATACCTATCTTTTCAGCAAGAAATGAAGAGCCTCCTGAGCTTCCAGATCCTGTACCTGATATGTTCAACTTTAAATTCTTAAAAGTACCGCTATGAATTTTTACTTCAATATAAATTTTACTGTTCTTAAGTCCGTTAGCGATGGAATCATTAAATTTTGGAATACCCATAGGTACGTAGGTATTATCTTTTAAATATATTTTGCTTAATGTTAAATAGGATCCCTTATCTTTCTCTTTAAAAAAGTTTCTCTGTAAATCCGACTTTGGAAACACCAAAGGCGCTGCCTGCGCAATACTACCCACACTAAAGTCTGACTCTACAAACGCTTGTTGATTGGCAATGAGTTTCGCGCCGCAGCTCGTTATATCACCGCCGCGTGCAATGGGCGCACCATCGACCACAAAAGAAGCGTCGCCACTCACGATGACGGTCATCTTTTTGCATTTTTTGCACATGACTTGGTCGCCCTTGCGAGCGACAGGGATACCATTATGAGTGGTGTGCGGTGAGCCAGTCATGACTGTCCCACCGTGAGAGGTCTTTGCGCCAACTGTGATATAGGCTGCCATAATGCTACCTTTAAAATGCCCAACGTTCAGACTCTTACAGCGAATCCATTATTTGCAGGACATTATAGAGGGCTAATACCTTAAATATCAAACTTAAGTTCGTCTGATTTTATAGATTATATAGCAGCTTTGGTCTATATTGAATGTGGAGGTCTTTGAATCAGAGAGTACAGAAAAAATCAGGTTACTTGTACTAATAGTAATAACCAGCAAAAATCTAACCTTCTAGTACACCAATCAACCAATGAGATACGTCGTCAATTTGCGCTACCAACTCGGTATTTGCTTGACTCAATTCATCGAGCCTAGTCTTGATGTTATCTTTACTGTATTTAATACCAGATAGAGCACCCTTTAATAAATCAATCAATTCCACAGTCAGCGCATCAGAGAAAATGACCACATCAGTAATGACGGCCTGCTTCACATCGAGATGCATATCGATAATACCCCAATCAAAGCGCGTCTCAATGTGGTGGCTAAATTCAGGGGTTTTGCCAAAGCGCCAGTCCCAGTCTGCCATTTGCTCATAGTATTTATTGAGCGTCGGCTGCTTAGCAAGGCTGGCTTCATCCAACTCTTCTACTGGTGCAGTCTCTTCGTAATATTCACAAAATGCTTCGATAATCGCATCGGATAAGTTTTCGTGATTGATATCTTTATTAAACTCAACGAGGTTAGCGACGCGGGCGCGTACTGATTTGATGCCCTTGGCTTTGAGTTTAAGCGGGTGCGGATTGAGGTAGTCACCCAGCTTTTGCATATCGGCATTCACGAGTAATGTCCCATGATGAAAGCTACGATCGGCTGCATGCTTAAAGGCATTGCCTGATATTTTTCTATCGCCTACTTGCATGTCGTTACGACCAGATAGCTTAGCATCTATACCCAGTTTTTTGAGCGCATTGATAATGATGGTAAAGTTCGCCTCTTGATCGTAGCTGTCTTTGGGCGACAAAAAAGTAAAGTTGGTATTACCCAGATCATGAAACATCGCGCCGCCGCCGCTCTGCCGACGCGCCAAAAATACCTCGTCTGCCTCCATCTTATCGATTTTACATTCTACCCACGGGTTTTGTGAGCGTCCGATGACGACGGTCTCAGAATTACGCCACAAGAATAGCGTATGAGAATTGGCGTCCAATGCTTGGAATATCCAATCTTCAGTGGCAAGGTTAAACCAAGGATTGGTCACGGCAGACTTTAAAATGCGTAGATTCATTATCTATCCTTTTTAGAATGAGTTCAGGTTTTATACGTTATTAATCGATTTATAAAACAGATGAAATCATTTTTACTGATGCATGGTCAAAACTCAATGGTTATCTGGCAGATGTGCTGAGACAAAATCCTTAAGAAATACAGAAAACACCATACCTATTGAGCGCGTAAAAAGTTATCATCGAGGTTTTTTATCTCCCTGCTATTTTTACGATTGCGCATTTTTATAATATGCCCATGTCGTCCAACGCTCGATAGGATCAACCCATGACCAACCGTGACCTCATCATTTTTATAACCCTCTCCTTTATGTGGTCGCTGTCCTTTATTTTTTACCGTATTGGCGTTCCTGAGTTCGGTTCATTGGCGTTTGCCAGCTTGCGAGTGGTATTGGCAGGACTGACCATGTTAGTTTTTGTGCTGATCAAAAAGAAAAACAGACAAGGCATCGTTAAAAACTGGAAGGTACTGACCCTAGTTGGGCTGTTTTCTGCTGCCATACCTTTTATCTTATTTTCTTTTTCAGCGCGCTCGGTGAACGCAGGGGTATTAGCGGTACTTAATGCTTCTGTACCCATGATGAGTGGCTTTATCGCCAGTACGTTTTTTAAAGACAGACTTTCAAAAAAGCAAATACTTGGTTTAGTTATTGGCGTGGTCGGTGTCATCATTTTGATGAGCGAAAACTTATTTGGTGAGCAGGCGGCGACGTCAGGCTCAGGATTATTATCGATGGGTTACGCTTTGTTGGCGTGCGTGGGTTATGCCGTTGGCGCAAACATTACCAGAAACTACCTAGATAATGTCTCGCCAGTGGCGATTACCGCAGGCTCGCTTATCATTGGCAGTGTCATTATGTTGCCTGTTGCTTTGTACGAGTTTCCGTATGGCAAGAGCATCAGTTTGATGGCTTGGGTTTCTGTCATTTGTATTGGTGTGTTTTCAACCGCCATCGCTTTGATTTTTATGAATCAGTTGATTAAAAGCATTGGACCAATGCGCGCGACCAGTATCACCTTGGTCATTCCAATTTTTGCGATTATTCTGGGTTATTTGTTGCTTGGTGAGGCATTAGACACGCCAGCGATTATTGGTTCGGTAGTGATACTGTTTGGCACCTATCTGTCTTTGGAGTTATCACTTAAGAAGATGCTAAAACTATAAATACCTCTACTGCCTTTGTGTTTGCTAAAAGGGTATGGTTAATTGCTTAATATCATTATTGCATATCCTGTTCTACACAAACGACGCCGTCAAAACAGTTTTTATTATTCACTTGCCATGGTGACGCAATCGATAGCGCTTCTTTTATTTGGTAACGGGCGACTGCCCACTCATCCATCTCATAACTATTTTCATCGATGTCAGGGGTCGGGTATTTATCCTGACGCTGACTATCACTTAGCGACATAAAGTCTAACAATTTTTGAGCGTCTTTAGCCAAAACACTATTGGGACGTCTGGCCAATTTGAGCATTAGTGGCCGATATTCGGGTGCTATAAACTCGTGAATGGTGTCATCTGTCCACTGCGTATTTTCTGAACCAAAAAACAATAAATAGCGATAGGTCTCAGATAGCTGTTTGGCGTCTTGATATGCATAGCCGTGCGGATAACGCGCTATATAATCTTCCCAAAATACTGCGTGCTCCATCACTTCTGCAAATGAGATCGCAATCCCACCATCGTTCCAAAGAATACCTTGGTTATCTTTTGCCAGTCGCTCAATAAATGCTTTTTGATCTTGTTGCAGATAAGGAATAAAGATATCTGCCATGGCTTGTAAGTCATGAGTCAAGTTGTGATTACCTTCACCCAAATACTGCACGCTAACGTCGGCACCGTTCTGAACAAGTTCAACAAGGTATTGCAAGCGTGGCGGCAACTTCTTTAAATCCTCTGTCGGAACTTTTTCCTTTTGCTCTAATGCACTCATAACCGCAAAGAACGGCTCACTGAATACTGCATCTAATGTGTCATTATTCCCTAAAAAACGGGTATACATCGCCTGATAGCTTTTTAATAACGCTATTACCTCAGCATTACTAGCAGTTGGCAAACAAGCTTTTAACGTTTGTTGAACAGCATAAATAGCCTCAATGTTGCTCTCGTTGTTTACGTTTTGCATGGCATCGTTTAACGCTAAGCAGGTTTTGGCGTCTACGGCTAATGCTGGTGCAGTGTCTAATTTGAGCGGTGCTTTTATCGCTGGTTTTTGAGCAATTTGCTCTGTAGTGTTTGCTTCATTTGATATAGATGACTCTGTTGACTGAGGTTGGCAAGCGCTTAGACCAAACACTAGGCTGGTTGCCACTCCCAATGTTGTCCATGAGAACCGAAGACTCTGCATATACGGCATCCTTTAGATACGTGCTAAAACCATAATAACCACAATAATCATAACAATTGTTTGTCTAAAATTTATAAGTATATAGCAACTTTTCTAATCTATGACATTGTTAGCAAATCTTATTAAAGGCATTCGCTTAATAAGGTAATAAGAAGACTTGAATAATGAGTATTATCAATACCGATATCATGTCGTATTGGCCTTTTTGTTTGTAAATTTTCCTTGAATAACCTCATCTATCCCTTATAAAGAAAATCAATAAAAGCATATCTACAGATGCTTTTATCAGCATTTTTCAGCGAAAAATAATCTTTATAATAGATAACAACAGGATATTTTATGGCACACGACAGCTTATTTGAACCCGTAAAAATGGGTACGCAGACGTTAAAAAACCGCATTATCATGGCACCGTTAACGCGTGTTCGTTCAATCGAACCAGGTGATGTACCGACTCCATTTGCAGGAGAGTACTACTCACAGCGCGCAGGGGCTGGATTGATCATTGCGGAGGCGACGCAGGTTTCTTTTCAGGCAAAAGGCTATGCAGGCGCGCCTGGTCTCCACACTCAAGAGCAAATCGTCGCGTGGAAAACGGTTGTCGATAATGTCCATGCAAAAGGTGGAAAAATCGTCGTACAACTATGGCACACCGGTCTTGTATCGCACAAAAGCGTACAGCCTGATGGTAAAGCGCCTATTTCTGCCTCTGATGTCGATGTTGGTATACGTACTTCTCTACGTGATAGCGACAATCAAGCGATTCGTGTTGATGCAACACCGCCACGTCCTGCCACGCTTGATGAGATTGAGCAAGTGATTGCTGATTTTGCGCAAGCCACCAAAAACGCGCAAGAAGCAGGATTTGATGGGATAGAGATTCATGGTGCGCATGGTTACTTGTTGCATCAGTTCTGGGTTGAGCAGACCAATCAGCGTAATGATGAATATGGCGGTAGTCGTGAGAACCGTGCGCGTTTAACGCTTGATGTTATTGATGCTTGTGTCAATGCGTGGGACGCCGATCATGTGGGTATTCGTATTTCTCCACTAGGTACGTTTAACAATGTAGAAGCCGGCTACAATGAAGAGGACAATGTGTGGTTGGTCGAGCAGATCAATAAACGTGGCTTGATGTATCTACATTTATCAGAGCCTGATTGGGCGGGTGGTACGCCTTATAGCGATGAATTCCGTCAAAATGTGCGTGACGCTTTTGATAACTTAATTATTGCGGCTGGTGGCTATACCGCCGAAAAAGCCGAGCGCAATATCGAAGCGGGTTATATCGATGCGGTTGCGTTTGGTCGTGACTACATTGCCAACCCTGATTTGGCTGAGCGTATTCGCACAGGTGCCGCGCTCAATGAGCAGCGTCCAGAGTCTTTTTATGGTGGCGGTATCGAAGGTTATACCGACTATCCATTCTTAAATCAAGCGTAAAGGTTTGATAGCTGATGTAGGGGATGGTACAAACGTCACTCATTAAAAGGCTACTCACCAAAAAAGCCAGTTAGCGGTCTCTATATGATACCGTTAGCTGGCTTTTTTTGTGCAGCATCATTAACTATTTACCAAAATTCCCCGTTTGATAGTCACGAAACGTCTGGCGCAACTCTTCTTGCGTATTCATTACAAACGGCCCATGACCTGCCACAGGTTCTCCAATAGGCTCACCGCTAAATAGCAGGAGTTTAACAGGTACGGATGATTCATCAGAAGTTTGGTAGCGCAGCTCAATCGTGTCAGTAGACGGTATAGAAGTGTAAGTATTTTGTTCGTTTTGAGTCTGGACGTTTTGATCAGAAGGCGCTTCAAATTGAATCAAGCTTCCCGCATTCACAGCCGTCCCATTAACGAGTAATTCGCCTTCTTGCACCAGCAATAATGTATTGTGTAGGTTAGGCACATGTAAGGTGGCAGTGCCGCTAGTATGCAGCTCAATATCCCAGACATTGACAGGCGTAAACGTACTGACAGCGCCTGTGATACCGTGCCATTCGCCAGTGATAATGATAGCTTTACCAATAGGCGTTTGATGGTCTGTAGCTTTGTCGTCTAGCAGAGTAACGACTGGCATATCAGTCCGTTTAAAGGTTTGATATTTAGGATCAGTCAGTTTGTGAGTGCTTGGCAAGTTGACCCACATTTGTACCATACTAAAGACACCGCCGCGCTGACCAAATGCCTCCGAGTGAAACTCTTCGTGGGTAATACCGCGCCCTGCGGTCATCCACTGCACATCGCCTGGCGAAATATCATGGCGACCACCCATCGAGTCGCCATGTGTGATCTCGCCTGCATAAGCGATGGTTACGATGTCAAAACCTTTGTGTGGATGTTTACCGATACCATGAGGCTGCGACTGATACTCAGGATTGGGCTCAAAGATCGTGGGCTCGCCATAATCGAACAATAAAAAAGGATCGGTGTGACTATAATTAAAATCAGGATTTTCATCTACATAATTAATGAGGGTTCTGACAAAAAAACCATCGCCGACCCAATAGGGCGCTTTATCACCATGAACATGTTTAATTGCACGCATTTGTCACCTCATCATTCGATATGTGTGATTGCTACTCATAAAAAGGACGGTTACAGGGTTTGATATCAGGGTTCATCACACAGGGTTATTAAGTATGGTTTATCGACTGTAGTTTTGGCTATACGACCTCACCGCAGACAAAACCACTGGCCCATGCCCATTGAAAGTTATAACCGCCAAGCCAGCCTGTCACATCGAGCACCTCTCCGATGAAGTACAAGTCTTCTTGCAAATGACTCTGCATGGTTTTTGATGATACCTCATCGGTTTTGACACCGCCGCGAGTTACCTCAGCTGTACGATAGCCTTCTGTACCAGAGGGTTTGAGCTGCCAACCGTTTAGCGTGTCACCCAGCTCAATCAGTCGCTCATCTTTAATATTGGCAAGTTCGGTCTCTTTCATATCATCCCATAAGTGCGTTTGCAAAGCTGCCAGTAGCTTTTTGGGCAGCACACCATCGGTGTTTTCTGTCAGTACGGTACGTATGAGCTGTTTTGGGTGTGACTTCTTGCGGGCAAGCAGTAGTATTGTCACATCGGTCTCTGGCAATAAGTTAATACGAATAACTTCACCAGTGCGCCAATAGTTTGAGAGTTGAAGCATGGCAGGGCCAGAGAGTCCGCGATGGGTGAACAGTACCGGCAGTTTAAAAGAGATACGCTCATTACTGGCTATCACGGGCAGACTGATACCAGCCAGCGCTCGAATCAATTCGCCTGCTTTATCCGTAAAGGTAAAGGGAACCAAGCTGGCATCAGTGGCGATGAGTGTATGACCGAATTGCTGCGCCACCTCATAACCCAAACCGCTTGCGCCCATAGTTGGAATGGACAATCCTCCTGTGGCAACAACTAACGACTCGCAGCTATAGCGCATTTGCGACGATTTACTTTCGCTTGCGATGTCTTTTTTGCCCAGTTTTTTGCTGGTCGTTAATTGGAAGCGTATTTGATTGTCTTGGCTCAGCGTTTGGACACGATCAATATTGGTATTTAACCGTACTTGCACACCAGCTGCCGTACATTCATCCAGCAGCATGGTCAAAATATCTTGGGCAGAGTCATCACAAAATAGCTGACCATGTTCGCGCTCATGGTAAGGAATCTTATGCGCCTCAATCATACCGATAAATTCCCAACTGGGATAGCGACTAAGCGCTGATTTACAAAAGTGAGGATTGTCACCGATGAAGTGCTCAGGCTCCACAAAGTAATTGGTAAAATTACAGCGGCCACCACCTGACATGAGGATTTTTTTACCCGCTTTATTGGCATGGTCTAACACCAGTACGCGGCGGCCACGGCGACCAGCAGTGAGCGCGCAGTATAATCCAGACGCGCCAGCGCCAATGATAATGACATCGTAGTGAGTGTGGTGTGGTGCGCTTTGGGGATGACTCATGGTGTTCTCATAAAGTGATAAAGATAAAAGGCCAAAGCCAATCGCCCCTAGTGAAACAAACAAAGCGATCTCATTGTTTGAAGCGATGACTTGAGTGGCTATTGTCCATATTTACTATCAGGTTACAAGGACTAAATGCCATATCACCGCAGTAACCCATCAGAAATCAGCCATTTTAATCAGTAAGTGTTCTAATGAGTCAGTGACGGCGTTAATGGGATTTATCATAAGTTACCGAGTATATATCTGTACAGAGGAATTGTTATGATTGGCTGTTGAGACCTTGCAACCACTTGGCTTATTTGGCAAACTGATGTTAAGTGTAGAATGTTGTAAAAGGTACTAAACGTTAGGGAAGACGCCTCTGATTACCTGTACGAGACGTCGCGATCGACGTTTATGAACACAGATTATAATAATCAACAAGGATGAACACTATGACACAGAAATCATTTCCCATTGCCGCCGAATTTATCGCTGCTGCCAACACCTCACCCGAACAATATAGCCAAGAGTATCAGCAATCGATTGAATCACCTGATGCCAATGCCAACTTTTGGGCGCAGCGTGCCGAGCTGATTGATTGGATAAAAAAACCCACCAAAATCCGTGACGTCAATTATGACTTAGACGATTTTCGTATCAAATGGTTCGAGGACGGCGAGTTAAACATCTCTGTCAATTGCCTCGATAGACACCTAAAAGAAAACCCTTATAAGCCTGCCATTATTTGGGAGGGCGATCATCCCTCTTTACACAAAATCATCTCCTTTAAAGAATTGCATGCTGCGGTTTGTAGGCTGGGTAATGCCCTGCGTAAGCTTGGTGTAGAAAAAGGCGATCGCGTGACGCTGTATTTACCGATGATTCCTGAAGCCATGATTGCTATGCTGGCATGTGCTCGTATTGGCGCTGTCCATTCAGTAGTCTTTGGCGGCTTCTCTGCTGAGAGTTTGGGTAATCGTCTGATTGACAGCCAATCAAAAGTTGTCATTACTGCTGATGAAGGCATACGTGGCAACAAGCGTACCCCGCTTAAGGCCAATGTCGATCGCGCGTTGGATATGGATGGGACAGACAGTGTGACAAACGTCATTGTCGTCCATCGTACAGGCAATTCTGTACCGATGAGCGGTCGCCGTGATGTGTGGTATCACAGTTTGGTCGATGGGGAATCTGTGAACTGCGAACCTGAGGTGATGAATGCTGAAGACCCGCTGTTTTTATTATATACCTCTGGTTCTACGGGTAAGCCAAAAGGCGTGGTACATACCACGGGTGGCTACATTACCTATGCGTTGTCTACCTTCCGAGATGTTTTTGATATAAAAGACAATGACGTCTATTGGTGTACAGCGGATGTCGGCTGGATTACGGGACATACTTATGCCACTTATGCGCCACTTGCCAATGGAACGACGACCTTGATGTTTGAAGGAGTGCCTGAGTATCCGACATGGGCGCGTATTGGTCACATTATTGACAAGCATGACGTGACGATTTTATATACGGCACCGACAGCGATTCGAGCGATGATGAAAGAGGGCGATGCCTTCGTTCGTGAGTCGGATCGCTCAAGCCTACGTCTGCTTGGGTCGGTTGGCGAGCCGATCAATCCCGAAGCATGGGATTGGTATTATCATGTGGTTGGTGATGGTCGTTGTCCCATTGTCGATACGTGGTGGCAGACGGAAACAGGCGGTATCTTAATGGCACCGTTGCCAGGCGCTGACCACCTCAAACCAGGGGCTGCGATGAATCCTCTGTACGGGATCAAACCAGAAATTATCGATGGTGATGGAGAGATACTACAAGGTGCTGCCGAAGGAAATCTACTGATTAACAGTAGCTGGCCGGGACAAATGCGGACAGTTTATAACGACCACAAACGCTTTTTGGCCACTTATTTTAGCGATTATCCGGGCTATTATTTTACGGGCGATGGGGCGCAGCGGGACGAAGATGGACACTACTGGATTACTGGGCGTGTTGATGATGTGCTCAACGTATCAGGTCACCGTTTGGGCACTGCCGAAATTGAAAGCTCCGTCGTTGCGCATCCTGCTACTGCTGAGGCTGCGATTGTGGGTATGCCGCATGAGATTCGCGGTACTGGTGTCTGCGCCTTTGTTATCCTAAAATCTGGTGAAGAGGCAACAAAATCCCTAAAAACTGAGTTAAATCGTCATGTGCGTGCCGAGATTGGGCCAATTGCCAATTTAGATGCCATTTATATTGTCGATGCGCTGCCAAAAACCCGTTCGGGTAAAATCATGCGTCGTATTCTGCGGAGCTTAGCAGCGGGGAAATATGACGGGTTAGGTGACTTGTCTACGCTGGCTGACAGCTCAGTCATTGTTGAGCTGATTGATATCGTCAAAGCGGAACGTAAAAAATAAGCTGGGATACAAGTTTATTAGAGACGATGGTTAGCTGCGCTCATTGAGAGCAAGTGAGAGTGAGCAGGTAAATCAATCATAGCCATGTTTAAGAGAAGCCATGTTATAGAAGATAGCATGGCTTTTTTACGCAGATGATATTGCTATCAAGGGATTTTAAAGGTTCAATGTTATCTACACACTTTTTCATTGAACGCTATACAAGGCCTACCGTCATTATGACTAATCATTCTGTATCTGCCACCAAAACCGCATTGCCAAAAATCGCTATCATTGGTGGAGGGCTGACTGGGCTATTTACCGCCACGTTACTAGAGCGGGCGTTCAATCAAGGCCAAAACCAACAACCATCTCGCAACCCGCATATTACTATTTTTGAAAAATCTCGTAGTGTGGGTCGACTAGCGACTCGTTATCGTACTAACAGTACCACGGGCAAAAATTGGCAATGGGCATTTGGCGCGCAGTTTTTTACGGCGAAGACCGCGCCGTTTCAGCAGTTTATCAAGCCTTGGTTAAAGACAGGTTTGCTACAACCGTGGTGCGCGCAGGTGGTCACCATATCACCAGTGCCTGAAGATGAAAATGAGGCATTACCCAATATCGAACACAAAGAGCAATGGAATACGCAGCAACCGCGCTATATCAGCACGCCAAAGATGACGGCTTGGGGACGTACATTGGCTGATGAGTTGGCACACACAACCATCGAGTTTCAGACGCGAGTTGCGCCACTCACGCAATACACCCAGCATGAAGCTGGTAAACAAACCGAACTATTTGATGATACGGGTACCAGTCTGGGCTGGTTTGATTGGGTGATTTGTACAGCGCCTAACGCTCAGGCAGTAGATATGATGGCAAACAGTGGGTTTGAGCGGCAGGCGGATATTACCAAGCCGCAAATGCTGGCGTGTTATACCTTGATGTTAGGTTGGGAGAAAGGAAAATCCTTGCCTGAGGCGTTAGACCATCAAAAAATAGATCGCTGGGATGTGGCTTATGTTAAGGACTCAATACTAGACCGAGTGTTCATCGAACATCAAAAGCCTGCCAATCATGAGTTGCTACCGAGTATCACTATTCATGCTCGCAATGATTGGTCAGAGGAGCACGTCGATGACGATATTGAGACAGTAAAAGCAAAACTGCTAGCAGCGGCGCAGCAATTATTGCATTGGAATAAAAGCAGTGCGCCCAGCCAAATCGACTGTCATCGCTGGCGTTATGCCGCAACCGTGGTTGATGCTCATGGTAAAGACAGTCGCGAGATATTAGGTGTTTTGGTTGATCGCCAACATCGCTGGATTGTCAGTGGCGATTGGTGCGGACAAGGCAATATCGAAAGCTGTTATCAAATGGCACAAGAAGCCGTCGCCGCTATTGTCTCTTACTAAGAGATAATTATGTACTTGGGCAAAACAGCCTTTGAGTAAAGTGACCAACGATAGAAGGTAAGGATATACGAATATAAAGCGCATATTTTTGTGACTGGACGGGTTTCAAAAATAGGGAGAGCGACATGTTTGGATTTGACATAGATTTTGGTCTATTGGGCTATCACTTTTTTCAATTAAGTGTGGCCTTTATCCTCTCCCTGCCAATCGCCCTCAATCGAGAGATGAAAGATAATGGCGCAGGACTTAGAACCTTTCCATTGGTGACGATTGCCTCGTGTGCTTTTATGCTAGTAGGCATGGATATTTATGATTCTACTGGTGAGGCAAGGATTATGTATGCTGTCATTACTGGTATGGGGTTTATTGGCGGTGGCGCGATTTTTAAGAACGAAAAGGGCTCAAAAGGGACAGCGACGGCTGCCAGCTTATGGAATACAGGCGCGATTGGAATTTCGGTCGCTTATGGTCGTTATGAGATTGCCATCATCTTATCAGTAGTGGGCTTCTTGATTCTTCATTTTTCCGAGAGTTTTAAGACTAAGGAACATCTATAAACGCTGAAGCAAGAGGTGACACCGCGTAGCAATAAATAAAAGGACAATGTCTCATTCATCATAGAGTAGACAAAAAAAAGCCCACAGAGGAGGAGGCTGTGGGCTGAGGAAACTTATTATGCGATAAGGCTGCAAGGTAAGTGGCTAACATTTTATTATTGTTATGATTAAGATAATACCAAAGTGCCAGATTTCAATAAATTCTTACATCTGCTTACAACTTCTGGTGTACAACTGTAGCCGTGGCTTTAAAATACTATAGAGGTTGCTTTGAGATATCTATATCAAATAATTCGCTTAAATAAGTAGAATGATTGATAAAGTATGAGTAAGAAAAGCAGTAAAGGTTGCAAGATATGTCCAGTATCGAGGAAGATACAGAGATGGCATGACGGCATCCATGAAAAGTGCTAAGCTAGCAGCCAGCATTCTTACGTCCACCATAGACTGGGTTTTCCATGACCGAGAGTACACCGCTGCATAAGCCAGAGCCAGAATCATTGCCAGTGCAAAGTGAAAAAAGTATTTTTAATTTGCCCAATAATCTGACGATTGCACGTATCCTGATGATTCCGCTGTTTGTGGTGATTGCCTATTGGCCACCTGCCATGGGTATTGGCTTGCCTGCCATCTCAGATAACGTGATTGCACGGGTAGGCATGAGCGAGTTCAGTGATAGCTTATTACGCCACTTATTATTGACCAGCGTCTTTATCATTGCCGCGATTACTGATTGGCTTGATGGATATTTTGCTCGTAAACTCAATGTGATGTCAGCCTTTGGTCGTTTTTTGGATCCAGTTGCTGATAAGCTTATGGTCGCCGCCGCACTGATTGTTTTAGTACAGTGGCACCCCAATATTATTATGGCGATTGCTGCTATCGTCATTATCTCACGCGAAATCGCGGTATCGGCGCTGCGTGAGTGGATGGCAGAGTTGGGCAAAAGTACCAGCGTGGCGGTGTCTTATGTGGGTAAGCTTAAAACCACATTTCAGATGGTCGCGATCACAGTACTGCTGCTGAACTGGCAGTCGCTTGAAATGATTGGCTATATCTTGATGGTTGGCGCTGTCATTTTGACACTATGGTCGATGATGATTTATCTAAAGGCGGCTTGGCCTTACTTAAAACAAAGTGGGTAGCTGTTTATAGTCAAATTCATATGCACAAAAAACGCCAGTCGCATCAGCCGCTGGCGTTTTTTATTGTTTGGCTTTTAAAGGTGCGAGAGAGCCGTTGTATTTTACTTTGATTGTTTAAGTGGTTCCTATATACTCGAAAAAACAAACAAATGACAAGGATCTTAGATAAAATATAAAACAACGTCATTGGACTGAGGACACAACAATGGTATTACATAAGAAAAAGTTGATCGCTGCTGCTTTATGGTTGGTAATACTAGCAGGGTGTTCACAATCACCAAGTATACAGAGAGAAACAGCACCGAGTATCCAAGCAGAGTCTATGCAAGACGCAGCTGAATCAGAGCGGTTGGGTACACAGTGGGGTGATGATGTTGATTCAGAGATTATTACTGTCGATCTGAGTCGTACCAGTGACAATCCTCTTCAGGAGATGCAGGTATCGTATGCTGATAAAAATTATCAGGGCCGTGCGGTAAACAGTATGTCATTATTGGCAGGGAAAGTTGAGTTCTCAGTACACACTGACAATGGTAAATTACCACTGTATCGTGATGCTGGTAACTACTATCTCAAAGGTATGGCTGGTCAAGCTTATCGTCTGGTGTATCATAATAACAGCGCCAATACTTATGAAATCGTTGCCAGTGTCGATGGTCTAAATGTTATCAATGGCAGTGCCGCCAGTCGCTATGATAATGGATACGTTTTAAGGCCTAATGATGATTTAGTGATTGAAGGCTTTCGCAAAAGTCAAAGTGCGGTGGCCTCCTTTATCTTTAGTAAACCAGACAATGCTTATGCAGCGAATACCAGTAGCGGCTCTATCGAAAATACGGGCGTTATTGGTACGGTGATTTATGAGTTATACGATCCTTCTAAGCCCAAACACGAACAAGCAAAAGCAAAAGCATATCCAGCAGACAAGGGTTATGCAAAACCACCACAATAGTTATGAATAACGGCAGTCACGAATATAGACCATCACATAAATGATAACCATAAACACGAACTATAAATACAGACAATAAAAAACGCCAGTGGCTGATGCGACTGGCGTTTTTTATGGTTGTCGCAACTAGGTTTTCTCCTATATTTGAGCTTTAGTATTTAGACTATGACAATTTCTATAAGAGATAACAGTACTCTTAGCTAAAAATTAAAAAAATGTTTAATTTTTTATACCTTATTCAAATTTTTTATTTTAGAATGATTGCTTTCTACTTTTTAGAATCTTAATAGGAATGGTGATGGTATACAAAACATTGATAGCCGTACTTGTTGTTAGTGGCCTGACCGCTTGCTCCGCTTTTACTAGCCCTACTACCCAAAGAGGACGAGATGCAAGCTTACCTCAGCTGAATGTAGAGGGTATTTCTTATGACCAGAGACTGGTTAAATATGCCAATCAATTCGTAACGAACGATACACAAGAGCATGCCATAGTGCGAGGTTACCCTTATGCTGAGTTTGCAAGTGGTATTTTTGCAACCGATCCACTCCGTGTTATGAGAGTAGATGATCAATGGGTTAAAAATATACCTATTAGCTTAAATGTTAATCAATCTCTCAATGCCTACCGGATGAGTATCAAACCTATTAAAATTCCTACAGGAAAACATCAACTATTAGTCAGCGGTGCAGGTTGGGAAAATAAGGCTCTCTATACTCAACTACCTACTGTTGACTATGAAAGCGGTAAGAGCTATGTGTTTAAACCAAGCTTCGCTAAAGGGGAAGTCAGTACTATCACTGTATACGAATACGAAGCTGATGCAAGATTTGAAATGGCTGATAAGGAAAGTATTATTTTAAAATCAGCAGTCAGCAATCCTGTTGAAATTGGTAATTATGACAATCAAAAAGTGGCTGCGGTCTTTGAGAAATAGTATTTAACTAAGAAGAGTTTTGGTTATGTTATTACAAAAGAAGTTATTTACTGTTTTTAGTATTTTTTTATTCAGCACTTATCTGACAGGTTGTGTGAGAGCAATTTTACCAACCTCTGAAATAGAGCTTATTGGTAACGCAAGACAAGTTTCAACAGAGGTTGATCTTGATGTTGTTTCTTCTTATGCTAATTTAAAGAGATATATGAATAAATGTCTTGAGTATCGCAACCAAAATGGGTTCCAAGTCGTGAACGCGAATTTAGATAGAGAGAAAAATCGTGCTGACTTTATAGGTAAATCTAATTTTGATACTTATACTTTTAAGGTATCTTTGGAGCCTTTAGATAATCAGACAACTAAGATGACCTACTTTTCACCAAAGAAAAAAATTGGGTTTAATGAGTTTAATCCACAAAAAACCTTAGATAACTTAAAAGCCTTTGCTCTTTATGAAGGTAAGCCAGTTTGTAAGCTTTAAAGTTGACTGCTCATGTAATTTATTAATAAACCATAAAAAACGCCAGCCGCAGATAGCGACTGGCATTTTTTATTGAGAGCTTTTAACTATTTTAGTTATTACAGCTCTACTAGGTCATTACAACTCTATTGAAAAATTTTCACCCAAGCTTTTTTCAATGGCAGTATCAGTGACTGCCGCCGCTGCCATTTTAACAGCGCTAGTAATGGCATTGCCGTTCGCCCAGTATTCAGCGCCATGTGGCACGACTTTAATCAACTGAACGCGTGGGTCTTCTTTGCCTTTTTCAAAGTAAGCATTGTACATAGGTGACCACAGCTCATTGAGTTTTTCTTCGTCTTCAACCAGCTCGGCTTTACCAGTAATAGAGAGATATTTTTTGCCATCTTCACTGACATAGGCCAAGTTCACTTCAGGGTTTTTTTCAATACTGCTCACGGTTTCGCAAGGGCTGTGACCAATAAACCAGATTTCTTTGGCACCGATACTGGTTTCGGTAGTATTCATCGGGCAAGAATGTAGATGATTTTCATCATTGCGAGTGGTCATCATCGTATATTTGATGTCTTTTACCATTGCTTGGATGGTGTCCATTTGCGCTTGTTTACTCATAATAGTTATCCTTTACTATTTAACAGGTAGGGTTTGGAGTTATTTTGTTTTAAATCTGCTATAACCAGTTTTAAAAGATAAAAAACGCCAATAAACCACTGCCTATTGACGCTTTAAATACACACTATCTATCGTAGAATATTTTTATGTTTTGTTGCTTTCTACTAACTTTATTATTTTCTACTACACAGATACTGGTTTATGGAGAACAGTTACTGAATTATAGAGCGACCGAAAACTGTTCGCCCATGTCTTCAGCTGTTTTGCCATCTTGTAGGGCAGCGGCTGCCATTTTGAACATGTTGACAGTTGAGCTACCACTTAACCAGCACTCGACACCATGTGGGACGACTTTAATTAGTTGTACGTTTGGATCTTCTTTACCATGCTCGAAGAACGCATTGTAAACAGGTGACCACAGCTCATCTAACTTGGCTTGATCTGATGATAGCTCTGCATTGGCACTCACAGAGACATAGTTTTTTTCATCTTCAGAGGCATAAGAAAGACCGATTTTTGGATTGTCTTGAATGTCTTTGACGACGTCTGAGGTTTTATCACCGATGAACCAAATCTCTTTGGCACCAATACTGGTTTCGCTCGTTGTCATCGGCCAAGCATGGACATCGCCTTTACTATTGACGGTGCTCATCATGGCAAATTTTACGTCTTTGATTACGTCTTGGATTTTGTCGAGTTGTTCTTGCTTATTCATGATATATCCTTATTGCGTTAGAATTTTGATAAAAAATAAAGTGATGGTAAGTCGTTTTAATTATTGTCAAGTGGTAGAGTACCGACAGAGACCATCATAGTTATATAGTCTGAGCGTAATGCGATGTTAGTGTTTGTAAGGTATATAAAGGTTAGGTAAAAAATGTGACCCGCCAAGCGAAAACTTGCTGCTATAGAAAAATTGGGTAAAGATAAAGAGTGGCATTTGAATTTATAAGTACGATGGGCAATTTATCTTGGTTTAGACCTGCTTCTTATAGGGCTTCTTGTTATAATACGCAGACCATTTACTTTGCATGGCAGAGATGCCTTGATCTTACGGATTATGCCTTTATGATGACCATCGCCGGACAACCGTTTCTTACCGATTTTCAGACGCAGCAACTCATCAGTCAGTTTCAGCAAAAAACCGAGCTAAATGTTAGTCAAATAAGTACTCAGCAAGTGTATGTGCTCTCACGCGAATTGAGCGGTGATGAGCACAAAAAATCCTTAGACTTGTTTGGGATCAAAGAAGCGATCGCGCTTACCACTCCCCAAGACAACCAACTGCAAGTGATCGTTGCGCCGCGTTTTGGTACGATATCGCCATGGGCAAGTAAAGCGACCGATATCTTTAATAACTGTGAAATCAAGATTAATCGTGTTGAGCGTGTCATTGTTTATACGTTGACAATCGATAATGAAGCAAGCGAAAAGCTACCAGTAGACGCTGAGCAGTTATTGTTTGACCGTATGACGCAAAGCTTGGTGTATGACTTGAGCGATGTCAGCAAATTGTTTGACGATCAAGCACCAGCTTCACTCAATCATATCGATGTGATCGGACAAGGACAGTCAGCGCTAGAGTCTGCCAATACCGAGTTCGGCTTTGCATTATCAAGCGAAGACATCGACTATTTGATGAATGCGTACGTCAATGAGCTAAAGCGTAATCCAACGGACGTTGAGCTAATGATGTTTGCACAGGCAAACTCAGAGCATTGCCGTCATAAGATCTTTAATGCTCAGTGGACAGTTGATGGTGCAGTGCAGCCAAAGTCACTGTTTCAAATGATCAAAAACACTTACCAGTCTAATCCACAAGGCATCTTGTCAGCCTATAAAGACAACGCCGCTGTGATGGCAGGGTCTGATGGCATGCGTTTTTATCCGATCCCAACGGACGCGATGGATGCCAACTCAATTCATCCTTATGGATTTCATCAAGAAAACATCGATATCTTAATGAAAGTTGAGACGCACAATCACCCAACGGCAATTGCTCCGTATTCAGGTGCAGCAACGGGTTCTGGTGGTGAGATTCGTGACGAAGGCGCAACGGGCCGCGGCGGTAAGCCAAAAGCGGGTCTAGCCGGTTTCCATGTGTCACATTTGCATATCCCTGAGCTGTCTGAGAAATGGGAGCAGTCAGGTCAATTAAGCACGCAAGCGTATGGTACGCCAGATCGTATGGCCACCAGCCTTGAAATCATGACCGAAGCGCCATTAGGTAGTGCCAACTTCTCAAATGAGTTTGGTCGTCCAAACCTATGCGGTTATTTCCGCAGCTTTCAGCTAGATACCTCTGCGGCAAAAGACGGTAGCGAGATGCGCGGCTATCACAAGCCAATCATGCTGGCAGGCGGTTACGGTAATATCAAACGCAACTTGATTGAAAAAAATGCGATTAAAAAAGGTGATTTACTCATCGTCCTTGGTGGTCCTGCGATGCAAATCGGTCTGGGCGGCGGTGCAGCCTCGTCGGTCGATAGTGGCGAGCTTGATGAAGGTTTGGATTTTGCCTCAGTACAGCGCGATAACGCTGAGATGGAGCGTCGTTGCCAAGAAGTCCTCGATCGCTGCTGGGCGCTAGCTGGAGATGATGTAGACGCCAGTAATAACAGTAAAGACGGCAACCCAATTGTCTCATTACACGACGTAGGGGCAGGTGGTCTGTCTAACGCCATGCCAGAGCTGGTCAATGACCATGAAATGGGCGCACATCTAAACTTGCGTAAGATTCCCTCGCTCGAAGAAGGTATGTCGCCAATGGCGATCTGGTCAAACGAAGCGCAAGAGCGTTATGTGCTGGCGATTCGTCCAGAGAGTAAAGATCAGTTCGATGCGATCTGTGCCCGTGAGCGCTGCCCATATGCCATCTTGGGTGAGGCAACGGATATCCGTCAGCTAATCGTTGATGATGAACTATTGACTGAGCAGCCAGTCGATATGCCGATGCAAGTCTTGCTCGGTGGTACACCAAAAATGCAGCGTAGCTTTGAGCGTACTGATAATACATTGTCAGCATTAGCGCTTGATGACGTTAATTTAGCCGAATCAATTACCGATGTATTGCGTCACCCAACCGTGGCGAGCAAATCGTTCTTGATCAGCATTGGTGATCGCTCGATCACGGGTATGGTCGTGCGCGATCAGTATGTGGGTCGCTATCAGGTGCCTGTATCAGATTGCGCGGTAACGGCGTCAGGTTTAATCGCTATTGACGGTCAACCAATGACTGGTGAGGCCATGAGTATCGGTGAGCGTACGCCTGTTGCGCTTATTAGTCCAAAAGCGTCTGCGCGTCTGGCAGTCGGTGAAGCGATTACTAATATCGCGGGTGCGCGTATCGCTCAGCTGTCTGATATCACCATGTCAGCGAACTGGATGGCGGCCTGTGGCGATGATGCAGAAGATGCGGCATTATTTGATGCGGTACATGC
Organism: Psychrobacter sp. 1176_08; assembly: GCF_052850615.1. NCBI lineage: Bacteria > Pseudomonadati > Pseudomonadota > Gammaproteobacteria > Moraxellales > Moraxellaceae > Psychrobacter > Psychrobacter sp. 1176_08. The sequence goes on along the minus strand of NZ_VXCU01000004.1, from coordinate 267,467 downwards.
TATCGGCGAAGAGCTATGCCCAGCACTCGGTATTGCGATCCCAGTTGGTAAAGACTCGCTATCCATGCGTGCTAACTGGAATGACGAAAGTGGTGCGGACAAATCAGTCGTATCGCCAATGAGTTTGGTCGTGACTGCGTTTGCGCCTGTTGTTGATGTGGCAAAAATGCTAACCCCTGAGCTAATCAATGGCGACAGCGCGTTCTACCGTATTGACTTGTCAAAAGGCAAATTGCGCCTAGGCGGTTCAATCCTTGCGCAGACGCTTAGCCAACTCGGTAACGACTGCCCAGATTTAGGACAGCCAAGCGATTTGGTCGACTTCTTTAACTTTATCCAAGCGGGTAACGCGCAAGGCATCATCAGCGCGTATCATGATATCGGTGATGGCGGTCTGCTTGCGACTATCGTAGAGATGCAATTCACCAGTCGTCAAGGTATCAAGCTGTCATTAGATGATGACAACTTACTCGGCCAATTATTCAGTGAAGAGCTGGGTGCGGTCATCCAAGTGTTGCCAGAAAACGTCGCAGCTCTCATGCAGTTGGCAGAAGAATTTAACGTCAGCGATATGCTCAGCCTCGTCGGTCAAAGCAGTGAAGAAGACAGCCTACTGATCCAAACGCCTTTGCACATGGGTGATGACACGCTACGCTTTAGCCGTACTGAGTTACAGCAAGCATGGACGCAGGTCAGCTATCAGATCGCGCGTCGCCGTGATAACCCAGCGTGCGTACAGCAAGAGTATGACTTGATTGCTGATGCGAGCCATAAAGGCCTGATCGCTGCGCCAAACTTTGATCTGAATCAAAAAGTGGAAGCGCCTTATGTAAGCAGCCGTGCTGATGCTAATAGCAGCCAGCCAAGAGTCGCAATCCTCCGCGAGCAAGGCGTCAACGGTCAGACAGAAATGGCAGCAGGCTTTACTAAAGCGGGCTTTGAAGCAGTCGATGTACACATGAGCGATCTACTCAGTGGTCGTATCAATCTACGTGACTTCGACGGTTTGGTCGCTTGTGGTGGCTTTAGTTATGGTGACGTACTCGGCGCAGGCTCTGGCTGGGCGAACTCTATCTTGTTCCATGACGAGCTACGCATGCAGTTTGTACGCTTCTTTGCCCGTCCTGATACCTTTAGCTTGGGTGTCTGTAATGGTTGTCAGATGATGGCGCAGCTAAAAGACCTCATCCCAGGTGCAGAAAACTTCCCACGCTTCATCGCTAATAAATCCGCTCGATTTGAGGCGCGTACCGTCAACGTAAAAGTTGAGCGTACAAAGTCGATCCTGTTCAAAGGTATGCAAGACAGCATCTTGCCAATCGCGGTGGCGCATGGTGAAGGCTATGCCACGCTGGATAATACCGAAATCGACGGTATGGCAAACCACGGTCAGCTCGCCATGCGTTATGTCGACAGCCAAGGTCACCCAACCGAGACCTATCCGCTCAATCCAAACGGCTCGCTCGGTGGTGTCACGGGTCTATGTAGCACCGACGGTCGCGTCACTATTATGATGCCGCATCCTGAGCGTAACCTAAAAGCGTATAACCACAGCTGGAAACCAGAAGAGTGGGACGAGGACGGCGCGTGGATGCGTATGTTCCGTAATGCGCGTGCTTGGTTTAGATAGGCTGGTTGGTTTAGAGTATTATTTTAGGTAATAAAAAAAGGTGGGCGTAATGCTCACCTTTTTTGTGTTTAAATATTATCGCAGTGGCGCTGGATAAAACTATATCTAAGTTTCATAGAAAGGAAAATATTTTAATAACTAATCAGTTGTTATCTTATACATTCGATGTTGCGATCTAAACTTACTTTTTTAAGAAGATCGAACTTTTCCGTTTCCATCTTTTGCTTGTAGGTTTGAGAGCGCAAATACCCCGATGTTTTATTATAAAAACTCACCTGAGTTTTGCTCTCATCAATCTCAGAAAACACGGTATGTTCTGACACATTAGCGCCTTCTACAACACTTAATGTCGCTAGTTTATTTTTTCTATCTAGGTTTGAAGAGACGCTTACATCAGGCGTGGTATTAGTGATGGTGACTGGCGTACCATTCGTATAAACGGTGATAGGGTAACTGATGCCACGTCTTGTTGCACAGCGTAAGTAGTAGTCTTTAGCGTTGGCATAGGCATCTATATAATTGACAGGCAGCTGAACCGTTTGCGGTATAGTTTTTTCTAGTTTATCTAAATTATTTGTTGTAGCACAGCCAACAATTGAAATAGGTAAGACGAATAGAGAAAGTATGATAGCTTTATTCATAATGCTAAATCCATGTACAGTGAAAGAATGAACGAAACACAATTAATTAACTTTTTGACTGATAATTTTATCTTTTAAGATATCAACTTCTTTACTGATAATTTCATCTTTTAAGATAATGGAATCTCTATCCATTCTTGAGAGTCTATCGTCCAGCTCATAGGTATAAATATGAATGGATAGAACACCTTTGTTCGCTTTAAGAACACTAATATAATCCGTATTAGGTTTGTAATCTACCTTAGGTAGCGTTATATCGCTTCTATTACGAGCTGTTATCTGACCAAGCTCGACAACATGCTCACCAGCTGGTATTTTTACTTTTGCCACAGCCATTTGAGCAGCATGAATGTACCATCCAGAGCCGAATAAAGAATTAGAGTACTTCTTTACTGGTATACCATCAACAGCGTAAATACCATATGGATTAGGAGCATATCGACCCTCAGTTCGATAGTCTCGAACCATCTGTAAGTTACTAAAAGTTGCGTATTCTGTATTATCGCTAGTCATTAACTGATTAGAATAAGCCTCTATCTTTTCAGAAGGTGACAAGCCACTAACGTTCAGTTTAGAACTTGAATCAACAGTAGTTGAAGAGGTGGGAGCGTTTGTAGTAGCGCAAGCGCTGAGTAAAGCGGTTGATAGAACAATACCAAATAGATACTTTATTTTCATGGTTTCTCTCGCATGTAGAATAGACACTCTTCAGTGTTTTAATTGCATGATTTTCAAAGCTAGCAATTATCTATGTAAATCAATCTTTACAAAATCTACATTATTATAATTTGTATATATACTGTTGGTATATCTAATTATTTAGGGCGTGCACTATCACTCATCGTCAGGTGAATTGAGGACACGCCCTAACCTATGATTATTCGTTAAACATAGCATTTCAATCAAATTAATTCCCATCGCGAAGCTTTTCTATCTCTCTCATCACTTTTTAATACCCAAAAAAAACGGCACTGAAATCAGCGCCGTTTTATGAGTTATGACAATTTAAAAGTTAATCACGAATCACTAAAATCAATCCCAGCTTAGAATTACCTTACCGCATTGCCCACTTTCCATGATATCGAAGCCTTCTTGAAAGTCATCAATGTGCATGCGATGGGTAATGATAGGCGACAGATCAATACCGCTAATCAGCATTTGCTCCATCTGATACCACGTCTCCCACATCTCGCGGCCATAGATACCCTTTAGGGTTAACGCCTTAAAGATAATCTTGCTCCAATCCACCGTGGTGGTGTTAGGTAAAATGCCCAAGAGCGCAATTTTAGAGCCGTTATACATGTTACTAATCATCGAATCAAAGGCCTGAGGCGAGCCTGACATCTCAAGCCCAATGTCAAAGCCGTGCATTTTTAACTCTTCGATAGCGCCTTCGATGGTCTCCCCTTTGGCTGGGTTGATAGTCATCGTTGCGCCCATTTTTTTGGCAAGCTCTAAGCGATAATCGCTGATATCGCTGACCACAATGTTACGCGCCCCAGCAAATCGGCAAATCGCCGTTGCCATTGACCCAATCAGTCCTGCACCCGTAATCAGCACATCCTCACCCAGTACAGGGAAAGATAGGGCGGTGTGAGTGGCATTGCCAAAGGGGTCCATAATGGCAGCCATCTCATCGCTGATACGCTCATCGAGTTTGATGACATTGTCGGCAGGTATCACCAAATATTCGGCAAACGCGCCATCGCGATCAACACCCACGCCGATGGTGTTTTCGCATACATGTAGCTTACCACGGCGGCAGTTACGGCAATGGCCACAAGCGATATGACCTTCGCCGGTGACGCGGTCACCCACTTCAAGATGCTTGACACCATCGCCCATTTCACTAATGACACCGACATATTCATGTCCGATAATCATTGGCGTCTTGATGGTGTTTTGTGACCACTCATCCCACTTGTAAATGTGCAAATCTGTCCCACAAATGGCGGTTTTTTTAATTTTAATTTTTACGTCATTGATGCCGACGGTCGGTTCTGGCATGTCTTGCATCCAGATGCCTTTTTTGGCATGAGCTTTAACCAGTGCTTTCATATTTTTCTCTTATTTCTGTACGTTGTATTTTATTGTTAAATCTAGATAAATACTGAACTATAGCCAAAGAACAATAGCTTAGCTGCGGTACTGCTGGGATGAACTTTTCGAAGCCTCTGTCACGCTTGCGAACAGCCAGCGAGGAAATTTTATACCAGCAGTATCTGATCTATCGATGTAATTTTTCGCTGACTATATTTTAATCAATCACCTTCATTTGCTTGGCGACTTTGATAAAGGCGGCGATACACTGGTCGAGCTGCTCGCGCGTATGGGCAGCAGAGAGCTGGACACGAATGCGAGCTTCATTTTTGGGTACGACAGGGTAGAAGAAGCCAATCACATAAATGCCTTCTTCAAGCAGTGCGTCTGCCATTTGTTGCGAGACATTGGCATCATAGAGCATCACTGCACAGATGGCTGATTCGGTGGGCTTGATATCGAAGCCTGCCTCTTGCATTTGCTTGACAAAATAGGCGGTATTTTCATGCAGTTTGTCTTGTAGCGTATTGTCTTGTGACAGCATCTCAAACGCTTTTACCCCAGCGGCAGCCACCATAGGAGGAATGGAGTTTGAAAACAGATACGGGCGTGAGCGTTGACGGAGCATCTCAATGATTTCTTTTTTACCTGTTGTAAAGCCGCCAATTGCACCGCCAAATGCCTTGCCTAACGTACCCGTGATCAGCTCAACATCACCGCGTAGATCAAACAATTCAGTCACGCCGCCACCAGTACGACCGACGACGCCTGCTGAATGCGACTCATCAATCATCACCATGGCATCATATTTTTGTGCCAACGCATAAATCTCATCCATCGGCGCCACATTGCCATCCATTGAAAACACACCATCGGTCACAATCAAACGAAAACGCTGTGCTTGCGCCGCTTGCAATTGCGTCTCCAAATCTTGCATATCCGCATTGGCATAACGATAACGCGCCGCTTTACATAAGCGCACACCATCGATGATTGAGGCATGGTTTAACGAATCAGAAATAATAGCATCTTCGCTGGTCAAGAGTGGCTCAAAGGCACCGCCATTGGCATCGAAACAGGCCGCATACAGAATCGTGTCTTCAGTATTAAAAAACTTGGAAATTGATGCCTCTAATTGCTTATGCAAATCTTGCGTACCACAAATAAAACGCACCGATGACATGCCATAACCTGAGTTTTCAATGGCTTGGATGGCGGCCTTTTTAATCTCAGGATGGTCAGACAATCCAAGATAATTGTTGGCACAGAAGTTCAGCATCTCACGGCCATCCGTGATTTTAATCATGGCATTTTGCGGTGAGGTGATAATACGCTCGTTTTTATATAATCCTGCGTTGCGTATGTCACTGATTTCTTGTTGTAGATGTTTTTGAAAGGCTTGGTACATACATATTCCTTGTTACTATTATTAGAGTTTGCATTAGCAATGCAGATATTAGGACTGCTAATAGGATCAATCATTAAAACTACCCATCATCCCAGCCTTGAGTAAAGTCTACGATATGACGTGAGCAGTTATGCTATCTGTAATCCGTAAGCGCTAATTTTATCATTAGCCCGTCGCAATAAGTAGCCCAAGTAGCAATCCTATGTTGAGTAACTGTCGTTCTGCTTGGATGAGGATGCTTTTTGCTCATCTTTATTAGAGTCAACCATGTCATATACCTTCGCATGTTTTTTACTACTTAATAAAAATCATCCTTGCCAGCATACTTCATATTGAGCGCCTGCAATATCGCATAGGTTTCGCTATCCATCTTACCGGTTGGCTGCTGCGGTCTAAAATGCAATTGAAACGCATAAATGACATCACGGCTAGGTTTGTCCCACTCATCGCTATTATTGATTTGATAGCCATATTTGCGAAAGGCTTGCTTGATTTCCTGCACACTTGGCGCGACCAAGGTGCGCCTACTCATAATTTCTTGCTTGTCCGCTTCATCATACCAAGCGCCAATGCCGTACTCTTTGTATAAGCGCTCCCACGGGAATTTCGCACCGGGGTCTATCTTGCGCGACGGTGCCATGTCCGAGTGACCGATGATGTTCTTCGGTGAGATGTCATAGCGTGTGGCGATATCTTGCACCAGCTCTGCGACTTTCTTAATCTGCAATTCACTAAAAGAGACGTAGTGCTCATAAGGGTGATAGTCGAGCGTACCGTTTTTTAGCGCGTCTCGATATTCAGGGTTTATGCCTGCGTTGACAATCTCGATGCCGATGGAGGTGTCATTTAATATTGTCCGATCTGAAAATCCACCGTCGCCTGCATGCCACGCGCGTTCAGATTCTGGTACGAGGTTATAGATTTTATCGTCGTCTTTGTCCAATATTAAATAATGGGCGCTCACGTTACCAGTGGTCAAAGTCTTGATTGAGCGCTCATTGTCTGAGACGGTATAGTGCAAGACGATGGTTTTGATACGCTGGCTTTTGCCTGTCGATTGGTAAGTATCGCTATCGACGCTGTAGTGTTTGGTCGTTGCTACGTACGGGACAGTGGTTACGCAGCCAACCAAAGAAAGTGCTAATCCACAAGCCAATGCTATCGATATAATATTTTTTGTCATTAAATGCTCTATGGGGAAATATTTGTAATGTAAAAGACTAAGACAGTAGATAAGTTAATCACTTAACACATGGCCAAAATTTATACCCCCACGTTCCTATAGACCAAAACATTGTCCTGAAATAAATTTAGGGGTTTGGCGCACATACATCTTAAAGCTGGTTGCTTGCAATGATATTTCACCTTCTTGGCATTCAAAACGATAATCATGTGAAGTAAATTTTTTATTTGGTGATAGTTGAGGGTTTTCCATGAATAAATCTGCAACTTCAATAGAACCCCATCGGGATTCTATATCAATTTTTATATAGTCAGCATTCTCAAAAACCATAGTAACGGGAGCAACCCAGAATTTAAAATATACTTCATCATTTTTGGGATGAACCCATTTAAAGATATAATCAAGATCAATGGCATATTCATATTTTTCCGTATCAGCAACCATAGCCCAAATAGTGGCGTCATGCCATCCCATAGTTTCAAAATCTTGCTCAGACCAAACTGTTTTTTCTAATTTATACTTATCCACTCTTAAGTCCTATAACATTTAAACTAACCTTTCCGAATCTTCTTTGCCAACACTTTCTTCCAACTGTCTTCCAAACATTCAATCTCAAGCCACGGCTCAATCACCTCAGCGTCAAACTTCTCTTTTGAATTAGACAATTGCCAAAGTTTTTCTAACGTAGCAAATGGATAGGGACGTTCGATTAAATACACAGGTAAGTCCGCGTTAATCATGCCATCACGTACCACTTGAAAATACCAACCCGAAATGCCTTGCTTACTGACCCAAGATGCAATATTTGGCACTTTGGTGAATTGGCCAATTTGGTCATTGATCTTGTAGCATGGGCGGCGTGGTTGGACGATACGCAGCTGCACACTATCTTCACCGTTTATCTTGTCTTCGCCATATTGAAAAACGTCGCCGATACAGACGGTAGGCTCGGTCATCTCAGGCAGCCCATTGACGGCTTCGGTCGTAAGGTTTTCGCCCAGTGTACCGACGTGTACCTTTAGACCAAACTCAGCATTAATCTTGTCATAAGTCGCAGGTGCTAGCTGATGCACCGCTTTTAATGGGCCGCCATGATGTTTGCGATCGGCTTGCTCGTCGGTGGTCAAGCCCATAAAGTTGACGGCGACAGGCGCATCGATTGGATATTTATCAATGGCGCTCATCTCTTCACGAGTGAAAGGCATGGCTTTGCCAGCGCGGACACAGATGAGAGTGGCGATATGCAAAGGCAAGGGTTGGTTAAAATCAAGGTTAGTGTTTTCTTGTACGTATGTTTCGGTTGATTCTATGCGCATTGGGGTTCCTAACGGCTGGTCATTTTTTAGGCAAATACGATTGGATGATTGTCATCATCTTAGCGTAATCATAGACAGCTTTCAGCTTATTTATACCATGTGTATTTATAAAGCTATTTTGAACAGTCACCCATAAAAAAAGACCAGAATCAATCTCTGGTCTTTTTAAGGCAATAAATATATCGAACTCAATACACTTATTTGTTTTTGTTGCGACGGCCTGCGGTTTTCTTTTCACGCGGGGTTGCAACCAGCTCAGCCAACTGATCAGGTGATGACCATAAGCCTTCTAAGTCATAGAACTCACGGGCTTGTGGTGTCATCATGTGCACAACAACGGCACCCAAATCAATCAATGTCCAGTCAGAGTCGATACCGCCTTCACGGCCAAGTGGCATAAAGCCAGATTTTTTGGCTTCAGCACCGACGCTATCGGCCATGGCGCGCACGTGACGCTTCGACGTACCATCAGCGATGACGATGTGTTCCATAACGTCAGTCAAATCTGCTACATCCATTACAGTGATGTTTTTCGCTTTCATATCGTTCAGCGCACTGTCTACAAGGGTCAAACACTCTTTTATGCGTTCTTCAGTCATGGTATTGGTCATAAATTTTAATCTCTTGAATCGTAAATATGTAAAATAAAAGGTAAAGCATTAATAGGGATTGTCTAAATGACCATTTGTCGCCAGCCGTATGTACAGACAAATGGGCAAAATGACAAAGATAAGGCGATTTTAACGGAATTGAGCAGCAGAATATAGCTGATGGGCGATAATATAGTGATAAACAGCCGGATTTAGCCATTTAGGTAACGGATTGGTGGCAGTATGGCTCATGATATCATTTATTGGTGGTATAGAGGTCATTTGCCTGTCGGCTGCTTGCATTATATTCAATCGATCTTGCACAGACTGTAGCTGCTCGCGCATTTGAGTGCTCGACACGGCTGCAACAGGCCGCGCGTCTATATAAATATGGCCTTGATGCGTGCTTTTCAAGCCAGTATTCGTCGCAAGCGCTTTAGTAATGGGCATGACTAGTTCTGTCGGTGTGCCAACGACTAATGATTGTAGCGGTACGGGCAGTTTGGTTTGAATGGTGTCTGTGTTCGGTATATTGTCTGGGTCTGGCAGAATGTCATTATCCATATCATCTTTATCAAAGATGCGACTTACATGACTGCGACTAAAGATCCAGAGATTGACATGATTCGTCAGCGCCAGCCCTTCTTTCCAATGCGGCAAGCTCAGCGCGCTGTCCATACCAATAATAAAGATCAAACTGTCATGTGGATAGCGCTCCCTTAACGTACGTACACTATCGATGGTATAAACAGGCGGCGTTTGCCATAGCTCAAGCTCATCAATCTGAATGGGTGTCTCTAGGGTCGCCAGCTTTAACATCGCTAGACGATGGTGAGGGTCTGTGCTTTTTTGTTTAAATGGGGAACGTGAGTTTGGCAATAATGACACATGCAGGTCGCGCTGCTGCCCCTCCGCTATCGGTAACAAGCGCTCATACACGTACATGGCCATTTGTATATGACCTTGATGCACAGGATCGAACGAGCCGCCCAAGTAAGCACGAATGGCAGGCCTAGAGGTTTTATCATCGAGACTGTCAGTGGTATTTGGCATAGTTTGGTACAGATATGGTTTGGCACGGATAGGGAAGCAAAAAGGCGAAACAGAAAAGCGCTATTGTAAAGGGCGCAGCAGCATCTGTCATTAAAAGCCCTCAAAAGTCATCAAAAATGACCAATAAAAAACCGACCATCATGACGACAGTCGGTAATATCAAGTCTGGTTTTTAATCAGCATAATAAAACTAAAAATAATACGATATGGCTGAGATGGATTTTTCAAAGCTTCTGTCACGCTTGCGAACAGGCAGCGAAGAAAAATTCATCTCAGTAGTACAGCGTTACTTATGCATTACTCTTATTTATCATTAACCAGATAGCAATTAAGCTGTAGCGATCAAATCTCATCGCTATAAGCTTGGATGGCAGTGAGTGCGATGGTATAAATAATATCATCGACCAAGGCGCCACGTGACAAGTCGTTCACAGGCTTGTTCAATCCTTGCAACATGGGGCCAACACTGACGACATTGGCACTACGTTGTACGGCTTTATAAGTGGTGTTACCTGTGTTGAGATCGGGGAAAATAAAGACGTTGGCTTGTCCAGCAACCGGTGAGTCTGGCGCTTTTTGTTTGCCGACGCTCATGACTGAGGCGGCATCATACTGTAGTGGGCCATCGACCTTTAGGTCTGGTGCGCGCTCACGCACGATTTGAGTGGCACGAGTGACTTTTTCGACATCTGCGCCCGCACCTGATGAGCCAGTAGAGTAGCTGATCATTGCAACTTTTGGATCAATACCGAAGGCCGCAGCCGATTGCGCGGACTGAATAGCAATCTCAGCCAGCTCTTCTGCGGTTGGATCGGGATTGATGGCGCAGTCACCATAAACGACCACTTGCTCAGGCAACAGCATAAAGAAGATGGATGATACCAAAGAGTATTGCGGTGCTGTCTTAATCAACTGAAACGCTGGGCGTACGGTGTTGGCAGTGGTATGAATCGCTCCAGAGACCAAGCCGTCGACTTCGTCCATCTGTAGCATGGTCGTACCCAAATACACTGTATCTTTGAGATATTCAGCAGCGACATCTTCGCTGGTTTTGCCTTTACGGCGCTCGACGACGGCAGCAATATATTTGCTCATATCGAGATCATCAGGATCGATAATCTCTAACCCTTCTGGAATGACCAAATCACGATTTTTGGCCACTTGTTCAACGTCGCTACGCTTTGCAAGTAGCACACAATTGGCGATACCGCGACTCTGACAGATACAGGCGGCCTCGACAGTGCGCGGCTCAGACCCTTCTGGCAAGACGATACGTTTTTTGGCCGTTTGTGCTTTTTTGACCACTTGATGACGAAAGGCAGAAGGAGACAAGCGTCGCTCATAATCGCGGCTGAAATACTCTTTAATCCAGTCCAAGTTTAGATGCGCTGCCACGTAACGTGCCACTTCTTCCGCACGTTCGGTGTCATCACTTGGAATCTCAGAACTCATGTGTACTAAGCTCTGTACGGTCTCATAACTGTCATCTTCCACACTCATGACAGGGATCCCCGTCTTGAGCGCTGATTGCCACAATTCCGCAACGGTCGCACTTGGCTCAACGCCGCCTGTTAAAACCAAACCTGCCAGCGGGATGCCATTGATACAGGCCAAGCCAGCTGCCAGTAGTAAATCATCACGATCACCAGGGACGACGATTAAAGTGCCACGTTTGAATACCTCGTCGACGCGAGCAACGGAGCGAGCAGTTAAGCTAATACGGTTAATGCGGCGCGTTTTTGCTTCACCCACATTGAGCCATTTGGCATCAAGTTCAGTGGCGATGTCCCACGTACGCGGCACAGAGAGTGAGTCACTAAAAGGCACCACACCGATCAAGCGAAAGGCATCAGTGTCAAAGTGGGGGGACAAGCGTTTTACTTCTTGCATGAACGAGTCATCCAAGTGTACGACAGCTTCACCGGGTGCGACCGGCTGGGTCTCAAAAGTATTGGGTACGTCTTGTACCCGCATTAAAATCACCCCAAGGGTACGCGCAGTGGCAATACCACCAAACTCACGAGCATGAACATCAAGTTTGTCAGCCAGATAGGCAGGATTGCTGGTATCAGCCGTACTGACGAAGATGATTTTGGCATCTAATGCATGAGCAATGGCACGGTTGATTTGTGAGGCGTAAGACGTCTCAGTGGTTGGTACTAGTCCTTCACAGATAACGACGTCATGACCATCACCGATGGTGTGATAATTGATGACCACTTCTTCCATCAGATCATCAAGGTTACCATCACCAATCATGCGCTCAACGCGCTGACGGCTGATGGATTTGGGCGGTTTTAGCCCAAAAGCGTGCATGGTTAAAGCACTTGAGCTGTCCAAGCTGCGCTGCTTATCAAGTGTGTCATCTTGCAAAAACGGTTTCATAAAGCCAGCTTTGATACCGTTGTAGTCAAAAGCACGAATCAGTCCAAGCGCGGCTGACGTGACACCGATACCGCGACTAATGGGAACAAGTAAAATGGTTTGCATAGTGTATCCTACGGTTTATTATATTTTTAAGGCTCAATTCATCCTTGCCACAATGTGTAAAACAATGCATCAAACACAGCGCTTCTCATCATATGATTTACCAAAAGCGCAGGTTTTAAAAACAATAAAACGATCGAAGCGAATCTTAAATTAAGTCTAGCGCTTCACGCGTCTCTTGAGCAATGCGACCTTCTTCATCGGTTGGTATGACCCATAGCTCAAGGCTACTATCGCTACTGTGGAAGCTGCCTTCATTACCGCCGACCAAGTTTGCATTCTTATCAGCATCGACCTTAATACCAAAATGACGCATCACTTCTAAAATGCGCGTACGTGTGCTGACCGAGTTTTCTCCAATACCGCCAGTAAAGACGATACCAGTAAATTCAGGCAACGCACAGCTCAAGCTGGCAAGATATTTACCCACGCGGTAACAGAACATCTCGATAGCAAGCTGGGCGTCTTTGTGACCTTCTTTGGCGGCTTGCTCAACGGTACGCAAGTCATTCGATAATCCTGAAATACCCAGCAGACCGCTTTCTTTATTGAGCATGGTATCGATGTCTTCTAAACTCATACCCAGCTGGCGCTTTAGATGAATATGTAAGCTTGGATCGACATCGCCGCTGCGCGTACCCATCATAAGGCCTTCAAGTGGCGTCAAGCCCATGCTGGTATCAAGACTCTTGCCATCATAGACCGCAGTCGCTGAACAGCCATTACCCAAATGCGCGGTCAGCCAACCATGTGTGCCGCTTGCATCGGTGATATCACTTGCGCGCTCTGAGACGTAAGCGTGAGACGTACCATGAAAGCCGTAACGACGGATTTTATGCTCTTCGTACAGGTTTTTTGGTAGCGGATAGCGAAAGGCAACAGGAGGCATGGTCTGGTGAAACGCAGTATCAAAAACGACGACTTGTGGAATATCAGGGTAAATGGCTTGAACGGCTTCAATACCCAAAGCGTGGGCAGGATTATGTAGCGGTGCCAATACTTTTAGACGCTTGACTTCGCTAAGGACATGGTCATCGACACGTACCGCTTCAGAGTATTCACGGCCTCCATGAACCACGCGATGACCGACCGCGATGAAGTGGTACTGCTCTAATAGCTCAAGAATTTTTTGTAGGGCGAACTTATGATTACCACCTGGTATTGAGATTTCAAGCTTCTCGCCGTTTAAAGTGGTGTGTTTGATACGGGCGGTATCGAGTCCTAAGTTTTCGGCCAGACCTGTGATACGAGTCGCATTGTCATCACTAATCAGTGCGTATTTAATGGAAGAAGAACCACAGTTGAGGACTAAAGTAGGGTTGGTTAGGGTTGATGTTTCAGTATTTTTGTCATCAAAAGTGCTGGTTAGACTTGCGCTCATACTCTATCCTTAGATTATATTTTTATAAAGATATTCATTCGTGATGAATACCGGTTCAATAAACAAAAACCAGCCACATCCCTGCTGATATACCAATGGCAATGATATCGCTGATTTCAATCACACTTGGGCTGACTCTACTGATGAGAGCGGGTTCAGTCATGTTATTGCCTTACCCTAGCTCTATAGTGATAGCCACAAGGCTGACCATAATGTACCATATTTTTGGGGCTATACCATGATAACTATGAGGATTGGCACCTAAGATGTATACACATCGATAACAACTGTACACCGATTGTGGTTAGGGCTGATCAGAGACAATCAGAGAAAATGACACTTAATAAAAATTGTAAGAAAGTTTTTCCAAGTATTAGCCAAAGCATCTTTAGCTATGAACATAACCAATAGTATTTAGTAAAAAATTGTTTACTATATTAAAATTTATCGTTTGTCAGGTTGAGTAAGTATCTAACCAAATTTATTGCCAGTTGTATTCAGTATCAGCATCGCTTTATGTAATAATGCTATGATTTAAAGCAGTCCTATTGCTCATAGTAGCAATGGACTGCCCCTATATGTCAGTGCTCACTTGTTATAGTGTGATTGGCACTTGATATTGTTTTCTCTATCATACGTTTTTTAACATACTTACACCGCTGTAAGGTCACAGGTTGCCTACTTTATGCTTACTATCCGCCGCACTTCAAAAACCGAGTATGCCAATATGATTACCTTCAGTCGCCGTGCCGTCTCAACGCTTATCATCAGTAGTGTTACGATACTGGGTGTATCAGGCTGCGGACAAAAAGGGGAGTTGTATTTGGCAAATGCTGATGGCCAATCAGCGCAGAGTAGCACTGCTGTGTTGGACAGTACCAGTCATCCACAAGATGCCGCCTTTGCTGGTATCGATGATGACAGTTCTAATAACTCTAATAACGTACCCAATACGCAAAACGCGCAGGATTTTGAGCTACCAGAACCGAGTACTGATCCCAACGACTATTAATGCCAATTAAGATTTTTTATTAAAAAGCGTGCTTATGACGACATATCTTTGTCTAATACGCCCTTGTCCCTTTCTTAGCTTCATTTTCATTTGATACCCGATTATATTAGAGATGTTTATATGAGTCATTCTGAGTTACCTATTGGCGAATCTGTCACTACCCAAACAGAGCAAGGATTGTATGTCGATCCCAAGGCTTTAACCAATCACTTGCCAGCCTTGCAGTATCGTGATGAGGCGCTGTATATGGAGCAAGTCAGTATTGAGAGCATTGCCAAACAGTATGGCACGCCATGCTATGTCTACTCAAAACAGGCCATATTGGATGTTTATCAAGCTTATACCGACAGCTTTGCCAGTCTCGATCATCAGATATGCTATGCCGTCAAAGCCAACTCCAATCTGGCAGTGCTGAGCGTATTGGCACAAGCAGGTGCAGGGTTTGACATCGTCTCACGTGGTGAGCTGATGCGTGTGGTAGCGGCAGGGGCCGAGGCGTCACGCGTGGTATTTTCAGGCGTGGGAAAAACGTATGGTGATATCGAGTATGCGCTGACCCAAGGCATTGGCTGCTTCAATGTCGAATCTATCAGTGAGCTGACCCTCATCAATGAGGTGGCAAAGACACTTGATAAGCCTGCATCAATCTCATTACGCGTCAATCCAAACGTGGATGCTAAGACTCATCCTTATATCTCGACGGGATTAAAAGACAATAAATTTGGTATCACGCACGAAGATGCGCTTGCAGTTTATCAACAGGCAGCAGCAATGTCTCATATCGATATTGTCGGTATCGATTGCCACATTGGCTCACAGTTAACGGAAGTTGAGCCATTTGTCGCCGCTCTGGACAAAGTCATTGAGTTGATACATAGCCTACGGGAGCATGGTATTGAGCTGCGCCACATTGATTTGGGCGGTGGCTTGGGCGTGCGTTATATTGATGAAACCCCTGTGTCTATTGAAGAATTCGCAGCAGCATTACTGCCAAAATTGAGCGAGCTTGGTTTAACGGTGTTCTTTGAGCCGGGTCGTAGTATCGTTGCCAATGCTGGCGTGCTCTTAACCCAAGTCGATGTGCTCAAGCCAACTGAGCATAAGAATTTCGCTATTGTCGATGCAGCGATGAATGATTTGATTCGCCCAGCGTTATATCAAGCAGAAATGGCAGTCATTCCAAACGTATTGCCTGATGCTGGTCTTGATACCAATGGAACAAAAGCATGGGATATCGTTGGGGCGATTTGTGAAACGGGCGATTTTTTGGCAAAAGACCGTCTGTTATTCCTAGCGAAAGGGGATATCTTAGCAATTACGGGTGCAGGTGCTTATGGATTCACCATGAGTAGCAATTACAACTCGCGTCCACGTGCAAGCGAAGTGATGGTGTCAGAGGATCGTCATCAACTGATCCGCAAACGTGAGACGATTGAATCCTTGTATGCCGATGAAGTTTTGTGGCAAGACTAAAGAGTAGTAAAGCGCAGTATTCAGAACCGCTAAAAAACCCATTGTGATAACAGCAATGGGTTTTTTTATGGGCGAATTTGAGAGGAATTGACGCTGCAACGAGGAAAGTCGTGCTATAGCTAACGGCTTAAATGTCTCACAAAATAAATATAAACCGCCATATGAGCCGTATTAAAGAGTGCGATGATGTCAAACATAGGTTTGAGAGACGGTACAACGCTGAGATAACTGGACATTTGATAGCAGTGATAATTATGATTGTATCTGACAGCGTGCTAATATAAGGCATACATAAAAATAGGATAGGATATCAAGGGTATGCTAATAGAATTCACTAAGATGCATGGTCTGGGCAACGATTTTATGGTCATTGATTTGGTGACCCAACGCTTAGAATTAACCAAGGATTTGGTACAGTTATTGGGAGATCGTCATTTAGGCATTGGTTTTGATCAGCTACTCGTGGTCGAGCCACCGATGCGCCCTGACGTTGACTTTAGCTATCGCATCTTTAATACCGACGGTACAGAGGTTGAGCAGTGCGGCAATGGGGCGCGTTGTTTTGCCCGTTTTGTTCAAGCACGTAAGCTGTCATTCAAACAGCGCCTTCGTGTTGAGACTGCAAGTGGCATTATCTCTTTGACGACCGACCGCTATGGCTGGGTCGAAGTCGATATGGGCAAGCCCAAATTTGAGCCAAATGAGATTCCGTTTACACCAAGAGCCACCACAAAAATCCAAAATGCCTATCATTTGGATGTCAATGGTACGCCAGTGCAGCTCTATGTTGCCAACATGGGCAACCCACATGCGGTGATCAAAGTCGATGACGTACTCGATGCCGATGTCGAAACACTGGGCAAAGCCATTGAGTCGCATCCTGCGTTTCCA
This sequence comes from Psychrobacter sp. 1176_08, assembly GCF_052850615.1. Classification (NCBI taxonomy): domain Bacteria; kingdom Pseudomonadati; phylum Pseudomonadota; class Gammaproteobacteria; order Moraxellales; family Moraxellaceae; genus Psychrobacter; species Psychrobacter sp. 1176_08. The sequence goes on along the minus strand of NZ_VXCU01000004.1, from coordinate 250,362 downwards.
GATCGCGTCAATGTCGGGTTTATGCAAGTGATGAATCAGCGTCATATTCGTCTGCGTGTTTATGAGCGCGGTGTTGGTGAGACACAAGCTTGTGGAACGGGCGCTTGTGCCGCTGTTGCCGTCGGTATACGTGAAGGCTGGCTTGATGAAGGCGAAGATGTGCGCGCGCAGCTCTATGGCGGCAGTATGATTATCAGATGGCAGCCAGGATACTCAGTCATGATGACTGGCCCAACAGCCTTTGTCTACGAGGGTGTGTTTAGCCCAGATGGGCTAATGGCACAAGCAGGTCTCAAACCTCACTCAGAAGAGTAGGCACTTATCATCAATGATAAGCTGCACGTAGTCAGGTCAATATAAAAAAGGTATAGCGAAATTGGCATAAGGTTTTTGTCGCCTCTGTCGGAAGAGGCACAGCACGCAAGAAAAATTGATGCCAGTCTTGCGTATTGACGTAACGTATCTATTTTATTTAGCATCGACTATACACTGATGATCGAGCCAACGCTAAGGCAGGTTTTTATATGGTGATGTCCAATCAAGACGAGCAATCTACGAACGCAGCGCCATGGCTATCAGCCGAGCTGGCCGCTGCGGTAGAGCTGGATACCGCACTACAAGAGCTACTATCGCCTGTCCACCGTTGGCTCAATACATTATCAGTGCGTAACCATTCGCCGCATACGCTAACGGCTTATTTTGCTGGACTCAATCAGTTGGCACTGTTTTTGCGCGGTAAGCGCTTGTCATGGACACGCTGTGATAAGCGTCAATTGGCACAACATATCGGCCATCGTCTAGATGAGGATAAGTTGGCACTGGCTAGTGTGCAACAAGAGCTATCGGCTATTCGTCATTTTTATGGTTGGTTGATTGAAGAGAATTTGGCACGTATCAATCCAACCACAGGTTATCAGTTAAAGCGTAGCCCGAGACCGTTGCCGTCTATCGCGGATGTGGATTTATTGACGCAGCTGCTCGATCAAGACATGCCTGACACGCCCGAGCAAGCCCGTTTATGGTTACGCGATAAAGCCATGTTTGAGTTGCTTTATAGCAGTGGACTACGCGTTGGTGAGTTGGTCGCACTTGATATGGCAGATGTAGATTTATCTGATTTACGGGTGAGAGTCACGGGTAAGGGTAATAAAACGCGCTTGGTGCCTTTGGGCGCCAAGGCCGCACAAGCCATCATGCGCTATCTGCCGCACCGTGATTTATGGGTAGAGCAACAAGATAGGGCGTTGTTCATCAGCGAAAAACTGGGAACCCGCTTATCGACGCGTGCCGTGCAACAACGATTAAAGGTGGCGGCGACTCGTGCTGGCATTGCGCAAAACCTATATCCACATTTACTGCGTCATTGCTTTGCCTCACACATGCTATCAGGCAGTGGCGACTTGCGTGCAGTTCAAGAAATGCTTGGGCACAGTGATATCAGTACCACGCAAATTTATACCCATGTTGATTTTGCTAAATTGACACAGGTCTATGACCGCGCTCATCCGCGAGCGACGCACGCACAAAATGAGAGCGAGAGTCTTTAAGCTTACTTATATAACTTTACATCTATAGTGAGTTCAGTATAAAAGTGATACAGCGGGACTGAAATGCGTTTTTCGCAGCCTCTGTCTGCGTAGGCACAGCAAGCAAGAAAAATGTATACCAGTGCCGAGTTGGAGTACAACGTATCTGTTTTATTTGGAGTCGACTGTACTTATATAAACAGTCTTATGCCAAACGATGGCAATCAAAAATAGGCAGTTTTTGTCGACCTTGTACTTGTGCTTGCTGATCAAATGCAGCCATAACAATGGCATAATTCTTATTGTCTTTAGTATTGTCTTGATTCAACTTGCTATCATCATAACTGTCTACAATGGTGCCGTCATAAGCGCTAATCGCTGTGTGCCCCCATGTCTGACGAATGTTGCCGCCTTTATAAATATGGTCACCGCCCTGAGCGGCGCCAATCACCATACACTGGCTGTCTAAGGCACGCGCGCGCAATAACAGCGACCAGTGCGCTTGACCTGTCAAGTAGGTAAAGGCTGACGGAGCACTCAATAAGTCTGCACCTGCCTGACGCAGACGCTGCGCTAATGCAGGAAAGCGCAGATCAAAGCACACCATCATACCCAGTTGATAGACCACGTCATTGATTTCAAGTGGTGTGACCATCGTTTGCGTGCCTGGCTCAAATGTTGCCGCCTCATTGTAATTACCTTGCTTGTCAGCCACGGTTGCCGTGAACAAATGAATTTTGTCATAGCGCGCCACGCGTGTGCCATCAGGGGCGAATAGCTGACTAACCTGTCTTAGCCGACTGTTAGGAACCAGCATGCCATCAGGACGGTAAGTGCAGGGTAGCGAACCTATCAGCACATAGACATTGTAAGTACTGGCATAATGGGCTATCGTCGCTGACAGCTCATCGAACCGCTCTGCAGTGGCAAACTGCTCACCCATGCTACAGCAGTTTTCAGGTAAGATAATAAGCTGTGCACCTTGAGTACACGCATCAGCAATAGCGGCTTTTATATCTGCTAGGTTTTTTTCGATATCTTGCTGACTATTCATTTGAATGGCCGCCGTGATAAATGGATGGTTATTTGCTTTATTATTCATAGTATTGTTCTCAGCTGGTTTATGATTTATGAGAGTGATTCTAAGGTTTTAGAGTATAAGCCCCATCGTTTTTTATCAAGCGCTTGAGTTTTTGAATATATTTACATTGCTTAGTATTTAACCACTGCCAAAGTAAAAAAATAATCAATGATGATAAAAGATACATAACAAATGCATGGTATTTTCAAAGTAGCAAAAGGGTATTTCAAATAGTATTTTGACAAGATAAGCTCTTTTCATTGGTCGTATATTTTGCTTGCCAGCAGCTATAAAAAATTGTGCTTAATAGCATTTGTGTCTTTAAATGAACTGACTATATCTGGGTAGACCATAAATTATCATAGCAAAATCGCAGCAAAAAATGCTATCGTCGTGTCCTAAGATCGTTAAACCTCTGCCTGAATTGGCAACATATATAGACTATCACCACCATCGGAGTGTAATAAGCCACCCATGAATATGTCGTTCGGATTGGCAACCACGCTGAATACCTCACAAAAACTGACACCGCAGATGCAGCAAGCCATCAAGTTGCTGCAACTCTCTAGTCTTGAGCTGGCGCAAGAGGTGCAGATCAAGCTGGACAGCAACCCTTTGCTTGAGCGGATTGAAGAAGACGAATACGAGTATGGTACTGACGATAGTGTCAATGAGTCAGACACCTCATTGACACTAGACAGTTGGAACCAAAGCACTGGCGCGGATTCTTTTGGTGAAGATTATGATGGTAATGAGTCGAAGTTTGACTATGATTCTGACTACAGTGATGAATTTAGCGACAGCTTAGATAAGTTACAGCAAGCCAGTATTGATGACGGTGCCATCGATAATTATGCGGCGGATGGCGATAGCCTTTTTGACACGAATAATTTCGACAACAGTAACTATGCATCTGCAACTAAGAATTCTAGTAACAGCAAAGGTGATGAGGACTTTGATAGTTATCAAGGCGGCACTTCTGCCACCATTCAAGACCACGTACGCTGGCAGCTTAATTTTAAGCGACTGTCAGAAGTGGACACTCTAATTGCCACGTATCTGATGGATTCTATGGATGACATGGGGTTTATTCGGCTGGATATCGATGAGCTATTGCAAAGCTTTGATACCATGGCAAACTTCTATCAGTGGGATGAGCGGGTTGAGTATGACGAAGTCATGGCGGTGCTGCGCGTCATCCAATCTTGCGATCCATTGGGTGTGGGTGCGCGCCATCTGAATGAATGTCTGGCGATTCAGTTGTCCAAACTCGATACAAATACGCCATATCTAAAAGAAGCACACGCGCTATTATTGGCTAGTGAGCATTTGGTCAGCAATAATATCAAAGCACTCACTGAACGCACTGGTCTTGCACCTAAAGACATCACACCTGCGCTCAATCTACTACGCACACTAAACCCCTCGCCAGGCCTGTTATTTCAGAGTAATCAGCCAGACTATACTCGCTCGACTGACAGTTATGATATTCCTGATGTGTTGGTCACGCCCATTCGCCGCCGCGATAGTAATGGCGACTCAGAGGCTCAAGAAGCGGGCTGGCATGTGCGCCTCAACCCTGATACGTTGCCAAAACTACAAGTCAATCAAGAGTATGCCAATCTGGTCAAACGCGGCGATGATAGCCCAGACAATCAATATCTACGTGAACACCTTACTGACGCCAGGTTGTTCATTCGCAGTATCGAAGAGCGAAATCAAAACCTACTCAAAGTCGCAACCAGCATCGTTCGTTATCAACAAGATTTCTTGCAATACGGCGCGACGGCAATGCAGCCCCTTATCTTAAAAGCCATTGCAGAAGAAGTGGATTTACACGAATCCACGGTCTCACGTTTGACCACCAGTAAAACCATTTTGACGTCGCAAGGATTATTCTCCCTCAAGCATTTCTTTTCATCTCATGTCAGCAGTGCAGACGGTGACATCTCATCGACTGCCATCAGTGCAATGATCAAAAAAATGATCACCGATGAAGACCCCAAAAAGCCCTTATCAGACAGTCGCATAAAAGATTGTTTATTGGCAGAGGGCATTGATATAGCCAGAAGAACAGTGGCCAAGTATCGTGAAGCGATGAATATTGGCTCATCTACCCAGCGTAAACAGAAATATTAATGCTGATAAGGTAATGAATTATAAGCCAATTTGTCCTATATCTATTGATAAGCCCGTCAAATATAAAAAATAAAATTTTTTGATTATATAGAAACATTTATGAAACAACAGCGTTTTTTACATTTAATTACAACTTAGCGTCTTGCTACTATTTCAGTTTCATGACAAATTAGAGCCATACCAACAATGAATCGCTAATCATTGTTCTACAGTAATAAAGAAAGCATGACGAAAGGAGACGTCTTTCTTATATTCCAAATGTTTAGGTTATTGTTGGTAAGGCAGGATGACAAAGGCAAGAACGCTGGCTCATCTGTTGATTAAAAGTAACAATGCAAGTAATAATAAAAGGACAATAATATGAATGTTTCTATCAGTGGTCACCATATCAGTGTTACCGAAGCTATGGACACAGCGGTTCGCGAAAAGCTTGTAAAAGTTGAACGACACTTTGATCAGATACAAAGTATTCAAGTGATCTTATCTTTAGACAATAGCGGCGCGAGTGATGGCGGTCAAAAAAGCCATAAAGCTGAAGCGATTATGCGAGTCTCAGGTCAAGAAATGTTTGTCCAAGCCTGTGAAGATGATATGTACAAAGCTATTAATGAAATGGCCGACAAACTTGATAGACAGGTGCGTAAGTATAAAACGCGTCAAGAACGTAAGAAGACTCAAGGAGCAGGGCGCGATCATCGTTATGAAGATCTGACCGTTGCTGATGCTGAACCAGCCGTCTGATTATATTGAGGTTTGGGAATATCAAATGAGTGTGGGTTAATAGTATAATAAGTATATAAAACCCCGTGTCATTTTAGTTTTCCAGACCCCAATATCTACAAAAGACCTCAAACGTAAAATACGTTGAGGTCTTTTTTTATTAGTGACTTTTGATTAATATGGCTTCTGATTAATGTTATTCACTCATAATACTGTTCAATCAATAGTCGTGCAGAACACTTATTCAGCAAATAGACTCTACAATAAATAATATATTCGTGGCTTAAGGCGATGTATGAGCTTGATCCAGTGATTAGCCACCACCGACTGCTTGGACGACTTCGATATTCATACCTTCAACGATATGTAATTGGGTCAGCTCGCTTTTGGGGATAAGCTCACCATCGACTTCTACCGCATAACGTCCTTGACTCAATCCAAGCTCATTGATGACCAATTGCACGGTCTGATGCGTGGTTTGTAAGTGTTTGCCATTCACACTGATATTGCTCATACAACGTTCTCCTTGATAATTTGGTAATCCTTATTGCCAATCCGTTCTTACCATCGACTTGACCTGATAGCGAATCGATTAACTGCTTAAATGGTTGGCGGCAGTTAACTGCTGGCATGACCCAAACGAAAAGCCGATACGGCAAGCCATAGCCAACCTGCAATCATCAAAATACCACCGATAGGGGTGACGGCACCAAACCAGCGCGGTGCACCCAGCGTCATGGCATACAAACTACCAGCAAATATAATAACGCCAATCTGTAATAACCACGCTGTGGTATGAGAGATATATTTTAATTGGATTAATAAACCCACGAGTAGCAAACCAAGTGCATGGACAAATAGATATAAGGTTGCCGTATGCCACCATTCAAGCTGCTGAGCACTGACCAAGCTTTTTAACCCGTGAGCGCCAAAGGCGCCTAGAGCGACTGCTATCGCCATATTGATTGCAGCAATACCTATCCAATTTATCATGGCAACACTCATATTATCTAAAAGCCGTTAATAGCATATCAATATATTCGATGTATACAGCTCAAAAGGTCGTTAACCGCCACAGTCATCGACAGTTATTGTCCAAACCTAGCGATGACTGCTCCTTGCTACTGAATGTCTTCTGGCAAGATAACACTATCGATGGTCATCGCGTCACGAATTTTATCCATAGCGTTTTTCTCGATTTGGCGTACCCGCTCTGCCGAGATGGAGTAGACCGCTGCCAACTCATGCAAAGTAGATTTTTGCTCAGAGAGCCAGCGCTGCTCGACGATATCACGCGAACGATCATCCAATGTGCCCATCGCTGCTATTAAGGCGGATGAATTGTTTTCTTCCCAGTCTTCTTCTTCTAACTGTTCAGCAGGATCAATACCATCTTCTAAGAAAAGCTGCGGTGCATAGCGGCCATCGTCATCATCACTCGATTGTGCTTCAAACGATGCATCGTAAGAAGTAAGGCGAGATTCCATTTCGAGCACTTGCTTACGCGTGACATTCAAGTCAGCAGCAATCGCGTCCGCTTCTTCCAACGTCAGTTGATTGTTGGTTTTTTTGAGGCTACGAAGGTTAAAGAACAGTTTGCGATGCGCTTTGGTCGTCGCAACTTTAACAATGCGCCAGTTACGAATGACGAATTCATGAATTTCAGCTTTGATCCAATGGACAGCAAAAGAAACCAGACGCACGCCTTTATTTGGGTCAAAGCGCTTGACCGCCTTCATGAGTCCCAAATTACCTTCTTGAATCAAATCTGCTTGCGGCAAGCCATACCCTGAATAGCTACGGGCAATATGAATCACAAAACGCAAATGCGACATAACTAGCAGTCGCGCAGCTTCCACATCACCTTCATCGTAATAGCGATGCGCCAATTCCTGTTCTTGTAACGGGGTCAAAATTGGGATTTGATGCACAGTATTAATATAAGCACCCAAGTTGACGCCAGGCGCTGACAAATGAGTCGGCATCGCCGGTACTAAATCGCGAGTACTGGTATCGCCAAGCGCGCTCGCATCATAAGGGGGTCGCTGGGCAGCGGCTTTTAACGCGGCGTCACGTGCGTCATTTTTTATGGGTGCTGCGCTGTCTTTTTTACTCGTTTTTGCAGCATCAGTAGTAGTATTAGCCATATTCTTGACCTTGATTAGATAGTTACACAAATAGTCAGATAAAAATCTTTATAGTTCTAATTGTAAAGGATAGCAACGTTTAGTTGCTATCAGTTTTGGTAATGATGAAGTGATATATTGTATCGAAATGCTGGGTTAAAGAGCCATCAGTCGGCGGCTCATTAGTGTACTTATTCACAGTTAATAATAACGGGTTTTCTGTATTCGATTGCTGGCTTTGACGACAAAAAGCGGTGATGTCTGCTTGTGAGTTGGCATCAGTGGCGACTACATATAAAGATTCGCCATTTACAACATCGCGCAGTCCCACCTTAGTCTTTAGTAATGGCATCGGACAGGCAAGTCCTCGGCCATCGACAAAGCGCTTGATAACGATAGTCTGTTGGTTTACGTCCGCGTCATGGCTTGGCGTATTAGTCTCTGCCTGTAACAATGATAGTAGGCCATTGACCTTTTGCTCGTCAGCGTCAGACAAAGTGGCTGCCAAGCTGATAGAGGGTAGCGCGTTCGTGGTGGATAACTGACTATCAGTGGACATAAACTAAACCTTATAAATATCAATCAGTTGGTATGTGTTACTATGATTATGAGCAGTATTTGGGGTTTAGGACGGCAATGTTTATAGTAACCATATCACTGTCTGATACCAGTTGTTATAGCGCATTGAAGTATTAGCACTAATCAACCAGCAGTCTGACCCTATTGCTATTATACCAAAGAGCCGATGCGCAATTGCAGTTGAATATTATCAACACAATATTCGGTTCATTAGAATTACACAGTCATGTTTCACAATAGTGACGCGCCGCTAAGTGATTGGTAGTTAAATGCATATGAGAATTGACCTAACATAGGCAAACTCGTATAGTCGAAAAACATCTTTCACTTGCATAGGATGCGTACTTGTCCCGAGCTGATAGACAGTCGATACTTGGTGGAGCAACCATGAATTTTTTCAATACATATACGATTACCAAAGGCTTGCTAAAAACCACATCGCCTTTATACAATCGACAAAAAACCCGTCTGTCTATGGCAGTATCAAGCGCTATCAGGTTTGGTGTGTCCTCAGTATTGTTGGTAGCGACGAGCGCCAATAGTAGCGATATCAATAATGTCATTAGTAATAATGATATGAGTAACAGCGGTAATAACCAAGCATCATCATTTGCTTATAATTCATGGAGCACCACTGACCCAAAAGAGTTAAGTTTACCGAGCTTACGTGGACAGGGTTTGAGTTTTGATGAGCAATATCAAAATAAATTGCTCGGTGAATGGTCACTACGAAAAGCCAATAGTCAAATCAAGATGGAGCACGATCCTTGGATTCAAGAAACGGTAAAAGACATGACGTGGCGTTTGAATGCGCAAGCGCGGCAGCAAGCGCCAATGGCTGTGGTGATTATTGATAGTCCAAGCATCAACGCTTTTGCAGCACCAGGAGGCGTCATTGGTCTCAATACTGGGACGATATTGGCTGCCGATAGTATGGATGAGCTTGCTAGTGTGGTGGCTCATGAGGTCGCTCACATTAGCCAACATCATTATGAGAGTGGGGCAGATGAACGCAGAAAGGCCATACTCATGCAGCTGGGCGGTATGCTGGCTGCTATTGCAGCATCAGCGGTCGATGGCGATGCAGCTGCGGCAGTCATGATGGGCAGTCAAACGGCTACAATGAATAGCAGCATGGCGTTTAGTCGTAGCAACGAGCGTGAAGCCGATCGTGTAGGCATGCAAATCATGACCCAAGCTGGCTATGACCCAAGAGCCATGCCACGGTTTTTTGCCACCATGAATCAACAAAGTCAGCTCAACCAAGTCGAAAATCGGTTTTTACCCAGTTTTGTTCAATCGCATCCGCTCAGTAATGAGCGTTTGAGTGAGGCACAGAGTCGCGCGCAGAGTTATCCTTCTTTATCATTGAAACAGCAGCAGCGCTATCAGACCTTGTTTGATTTGCTCTACTGGCGCGTAAAAAGTACGGGTAAGCATGCTTCTGAGACAGAATTAAGTACGGCTGCTAAAAATAGTGTGGGTGCGAAGTTGGCACTAATGCATTGGTATGGTGAACAACAACGCTTTCAAGATGCCAATGAGGTATTGGCGAGCATCAACGCATTGCCAGCGGTGCAGCGTCAAGCCTTAGAGCCTTTGCTATCCATTACCCAGAGCCAAATTTTAAGTGAACAAGACAAATGGACACAGGCCGCTGACATTTTGGAGAGCCAGCAGCGTTTATATCCTGAGCGTCGTGATTTACGCCTGTATCTCGCAGAAGCGCTGACCAATAGTAATGAGCCTATGAAGGCTCAAGCATTACTCAAACCATTGACGCAGCAGCAGCCAAGCGATCGTTTTGCTTGGCAAAGCCTACAGTTGGCCAATGAAAAACTTGCCAAAACCACAACCTCGCCAGAGCTTGCCAGTATCGCTACCATCAACGCGTTACGCTATCGCAGCCATGACCAACTATGGAGCGGTCGCTACGAGCGCGCCCTCACGTCGCTCACACAAGCCAAACAACTGGCGGAAAACTTGCAAAATACGCCTCAAGCCAATAGCGCACGCCCGTTACTCGCCAATATAAATGCCGAGCTCAAAGCCATAAAAACCGCCAAAGACTTTGAGCCTTAGGCGGTCATTTTCATAGTACTTTCTCTTTATGAATAGCACTATATTTATGAACCGTACTGTCTTTAGGGTAGGTTGTGAACGTCTTGGTTTATTGTAGACTGTCTATTGCTCTACCCTTGGAGTGCGTCTTTTACCAGTTTTGAGATCAAAGCTGGATCCGCACGACCAGCCGTTTTATTCTTCAATACGCCCATGACACTGCCCATATCACGCATTGATGTGGCACCTTGTTCAGCGATTTCGGCATTGACTAAAGCACTGATCTCGTCATCAGTCATTTGTTTTGGCATAAACTCATTGATGATATCAATCTCAAACTGCTCTTTGGCCGCCAAATCATCACGACTGTTTTCTGTAAAAATATTCAGCGACTCTTGACGTTGCTTGAGCTGTTTTTGTAGCACCTCTAATACTTGTGCATCGTCAAGCTCTGTTTGACGGTCAATCTCAATTTGCTTGATGACGGCTTGCACATTGCGCAAAACTTTAACACGCTCAAGCTCACGAGCTTTCATAGAAGTTTTGATTGTGTCTGATAACGTCTGTTTAAGTTGGCTCACTGTTATTATCCTTGTACGTTAAATTTTATTTGATACATGCTATTTGTGAATATTTGGCTAAACGCCTGCTGATGCGGTTTTTAAGCAAAATGATATAAGCAATAATAACAAAAATTGTAGCATAAAAAACGCCACTGATATCGATGGATAACAGTGGCGTTAGTGTAGCGCTTGTACTTAACTAATCAGAGTATTGATTAGTACATACGAGTGGTACGAATAGTTTCGCGTTGTAACTTTTTCTTATAACGCTTTACAGCAGCTGCTTTTTTACGCTTACGTACTTGCGTTGGTTTTTCATAAAACTCACGCTTACGTACGTCTGATAATACGCCAGCTTTTTCACAAGCACGCTTGAAACGACGGATAGCAATATCAACTGGTTCGTTTTCTTTAACCTTAACTGCAGGCATGAAGACTCCTCGATTAGGATGAGATATAAGGGCATTAGTTTGGCTGTGTATTAGTATTTAGCCGTAATATCTCAAGATTACAGGCATCAGCTCAAACTAGGACAATCTTGCGCATTGGTGCAAGGGCACGTATTTTAATCAAAAATATCAACAAAGTCAATGATTTTAATGGATTAATCCCTATTTATCATTCAGTTGCAGGAGAAGATTGCGACAATCATAACGGTGTATGAGAGGTATGAAACTTCTAGAGTATGGCTTGCAAATGCACGAAAAATAACGGAAAAGGATGGTGGGTCGCCTGATAGAGCAATAATAAAAAACCCTACTGTCTATAACGGTTTGTCTAGACTTTATGCTATGATATTTGCAAATAGTAGTCAGCATATCAACCGTTTTATATGCATTTTATTGAGGATGTTGGAATGAGACAATCTGTACTGAATACGGCACTAAGCACCACTCTTGTTGTCACGCTTGGTTTTGTTGTGAGTGCTTGTAGTAGTGACAAAGAAGGTGAACATGAGTCACATGAAGTATTAGCAATAGATCGCGTAGATGAAGCAGCTGAAATGGCTCGTGCAAAGGCGCCTGAAGCCGAAAAGATGGATTTCCCAGAAGCCGCAGCGCCAATGCCAGCAGCTGAAGGGGATGCGGCAGCAGGCACGGCAACTACAGATATGGCCACGATAGAAACAGGAACAGCTGATACCGCGACTGCTACTGACAGCACAGATGCAGCCATGACTGGTACGGACGCTGGTGCTGCTACAGATAGTGCTGATACCGCTGCTACTACTGAAACGGCAACAACTGACGCGGCTCCTCAATAAGCGCTAGATGCGTATGTTAGATAAGCGTGGCATAAGCCAACATTATGATAAGCAGTAGCCAATATGAATGATCGAATAGAGATGTCAGCATGAGACAGAAATCGGGTACACACATACTTACTTTATCTGCTGTCGGTATAAGCGCGCTACTGCTACTTAGTGCCTGTAGCAGTGATAGTGGTAATGACGGTAGTGATCAGCCTGCTGAAGACTCGACCGCGGTGAGTGACTCTGTCGCTACCGCTGAGGTGACAGAAGCATCACCGACCGCTGAACCCGACACTGCTATACCTGAAGCTGACGCAGAGCCTGCTGTCAAGCCTGTCATTGAAGAAGCGGCAGCGCAAGCTGAGCCTGAAATGTTGGCTGCGGATGCAGGCGCGACTCTATATGACTCCAACTGCAAAGTGTGTCATGACGCAGGATTGTTAAATGCGCCCAAATATGGTGACCAGATGGCTTGGTCGACGCGTCTGACCAAGGATAAAGAAACCCTTTATATTCATTCTGCTAAAGGGTTTAATAAAATGCCTGCACAAGCGGTAAACGGTGTCACGGACGCGCAAGTAAAAGCGGCTGTTGATTATATGCTGGCGTCGGTCAGCTGATACGGTATATATAGAGTATATCAGCCATTGAAATTTGCTAAACTGACCGTCATTGTGACTGACAATGACGGTTTTTTTATGCTCGTTTTTATTAATGCCTTGCTCACAAATGTCATCGGCGGTTTTAAACGCGTTTGGTGTAATAACTGTGATGATGACACTCATTTTTTTACTACTGAGATGTTAGCAAATGGCATAAAATAAAAAACGCGGCAAAAGACGATATAAAGGCAAAAGTATGAAGGTATTGGGGTTAGAAACATCGTGTGATGAGACGGGACTTGCGATTTTTGATAGTGAGCAAATGGATAGTGACAATCAAGGTTTGCTCGGTCAAGTGTTGTATTCGCAAATAGAGCTGCATGCGCTTTATGGCGGTGTGGTGCCTGAGCTTGCTAGTCGTGATCACATACGTAAGCTTGTGCCTTTATTGAATGAGTTATTAGCACAATGTGGCATTAGCAAAAACGAGATCGATGCAATTGCCTATACCAAAGGGCCTGGATTGATTGGCGCTTTGATGACAGGTGCCTTATTTGGCCGTAGCTTGGCGTATGGCTTAGATATTCCAGCGATTGGTATTCACCATATGGAGGGGCACTTGCTTGCACCGCTGATGGGTGCCAATCCGCCAGCATTTCCTTTTGTGTCGTTATTGGTGTCGGGCGGCCATACTTTGCTGATCGCTGCTCATGGTGTGGGTCGCTATGAGATATTGGGCGAATCGATAGATGATGCTGCAGGGGAGTGCTTTGATAAAGCCGCCAAGATGCTTGGCTTGCCGTACCCAGGTGGCCCCAATATCGCCAAATTGGCCGAAACTGGCAATCCAAATGCCTACGACTTACCGCGTCCCATGCTGCATCGCGGCTTGGATTTTTCTTTTAGTGGTATGAAAACAGCGGTACATAATCTGATTAAAGATACGCCACTCTCAGGCGGCTCAGGAAACAACGGCTCTGATAGCGACCCGCAAGTTCGTGCCGATATTGCTGCCAGCTTTCAACATGCCGTGGTCGATACCTTGGTAAAAAAATGCGTCAAAGCGCTCAAGCAAGCAGATATGAGCCGATTGGTGATTGCCGGCGGTGTGAGTGCCAATACGCATTTGCGTGAGACGTTAGAAGCTGAGCTGGCTAAAATAAATGCCACGGTTCATTATGCGCCGCCTGCCTTATGTACTGATAATGGCGCGATGATTGCCTATGCAGGTTACGAGCGCTTGCAAGCTGGGCAGTCAGATGATTTGGCGGTAAGCTGTGTGCCTCGTTGGCCGATGACCGAGCTACCGGCCGTATAGCTGCTTTATTTGGCCGTACATTTATTAATGGTTATTTGATTTAGGAACAGTCTATGCAGTGGCTCGCTATTGGTTTGGGAGCAGCATTTGGTGCTTGTTTGCGTGCGTGGTTATCGCGTTTTAATGCGCTACACAACTGGATACCACTTGGCACGCTCGGCGCCAATATTTTGGGCGGACTGCTGATAGGACTGGCATTGGTGTGGTTTGAGCGTATGGGAAGTGGTCTGTCTGATAACGTTCGTGTGTTTGTGATTACTGGGTTTTTGGGCGGGTTGACTACCTTTAGTACTTTCAGTGCGGAGGTATTTGGCTTTATCCATGACGGGCGGCTGTTGGCAGGGCTGGCATTAATAGGTTTGCATGTTGGACTGACGTTATTGGCAACAGCCATTGGCTTTTACTTTTTTAAGTGCGTGCTTTGAGCTTTTATCGATATCACCTGCTTAATTAGTGGTCTGTTTTAAGTAGTTACCGAAATATAGTCTATTTTAAGTGGTTCATTAATAGGTTTGAGGGGTGAAATAGCTGGTTCTATTGGAGTATGCCTTTTAAAACTGATTATTTAAAATGATAAAAAACGAGTTCAAAGTAAAATATGTCATTTCTCAATGATTTGATGTAGTCAGAATAGGAAGAGTAATACGTGAAAAAACTAGCCCCTTTCTCAGAAATGATTGGTACTTCCAACCCCATAATAAATTCAAAAGAATTTCCAAGTGTAAGAACTAAAGTTAACAAACTATCAAATACTGATGCAGATACTGTTTATGAATATTTGATAAATGGCATAGAAGTAATAGAATTTCTATCACCTGAGCTAGATATCATTGATAGTAAAGTTAATGTTCGAACTATCGTCTTTACTGATGGTTGCTATCTCTGGACGATGATGGTTCCTCATCTAGTAAAAAACTATAAAGTGTCCTTACCAGAAGAGTTTATGCATTATTCCAGAAAACAGAACAAGCATGCCAATCAATATGATAATGATCGTATAAAACAAATACTGGACAGCCTCAAAGGTAAAAAAATTGATAATTATGTGAGGTTTAGTAATGATGAATAATTAACTTATTTCTATTATTTATTATTCATTTTCCTTAAGGAAATTTTTGGGAATAAGTTCGATACCTGTATAGCGCATCGAACCAGTAAAGGCATTTAATTGGTTAAGCCAAGCAGCCTAACTTAAATAAAGGATCTCCGATATACTTGGGGCGGTTCACACAATGAAAAAATTTAAATTATTACCTCATTACTACGAAGAAATACCTGACAAACTTAGAAGTCCTGACTCAGAATATTACCTGGGAGAGAGTATATTATCTCGTTATCCAAGAATTAAAGACCACATAGGGACTCTAGAAAAAAAGGAAATGGAAATCCTAGTGAAGTATATGAAAAAAGGTATTTATTGTGGCGGTGTTTTTAGTGAGCGTGATATTGTTAATGGTTTTAGCTCAATACCTACAGCTTCTTTATCTGATGGCAAATATTGTTGGGCCGAATCTCATATATATTATATGAAAAACTATCAATTAAACCTTCCTGAATCATTTAAAAAATATGTTTACTCGTTAAATGGTGATTATAAGTATCTAGAAAAAATAGATGAAAGGTTACTTAATGAAGAGATAGGTCTATTTTTGGATGATCCTGTTGAAATCACGCCTGAGTCAGTGAAGAAAATGTATGATAAAGACAGGTATATTAGTTATTGAAATTTGAAAGCTCTGTAATAACGTGTAATCATTATAGTTAGTTCACAATAAAAAAATGGTCATATCTATTCTTGAATCCCTTGTTACATGTTTACTGTGAAGTACACTACTATGACCTAATTTACCAAAACTACCGGTACCATTAGCCTATAGCCAAAGGTTCAAGCCCTCTCTAGGGAACCATCATTGCTCCCAGCGCCTATCATAACGTAGGAAAGCGGACGATATATCATAACCAAGAAATGTAATAAACAGTGGAGTATTAAACTGGCTTTACGATTCCTGCCAATAAACTGGCAAATCCTTGCATGTAGGTAATATCCTGACTAGCGGTACGTGTGGCGGCATAAAGCTGGCAACGTACGCCATCGCCCAGTTTTCGTGAGACCACCCAACCTTTTTTCTCATATTCGGCCACTACCCAATCGGGCAGGGCAGCCACACCGCGCTCACTCGCAACCAATTGGATAAGCATGGCAGTCAATTCCGTTGTGCGGATACTCTTAAAGCTTGCTTGCGCGGGTGTCATAAATTTGGCAATGATATCGAGACGCTTCGCTTCCACTGGATACGCAATCAATATCTCATCAATCAAATCTTCAGGGTTAATATGGTCTTGTGCTGCCAGATCATGGGTGGGTGAGAGTACCAAGCGGCTTTCATACTCAAACAGGGGCTGATAGCTGATACCTTCTATTGGCAAGTCACTGGTGGTAATCAGCAAATCAATATCCCCCTCCATCAATAAGTGGTGCGGCTCAGGTTCAAAACCAGTAGCAAAATCCAGCTCTACATCTGACCATTCGCGGCGATAATGATTGAGAATCGGCATGAGCCAGTCAAAACAACTGTGACACTCAGACGCGAGGCGCAATCTGCCTGCTTGACCATGAGCCAAGCGTTTCAGATTGGATTTGGTACGAGTCACCTGCGGCATGATACTGTCTGCCAGTGCCAATACCATTTTGCCTGCGGGTGTAAAAGTGAGCGGGCGGGTACGACGGTTCACCAAGCTGATGTCGTAATAATTCTCTAGCTCCTTTAGCTGGTGTGAGACAGCAGAAGCGGTCACGTGTAACTCATCGGCGGCCGCAGCAAGCGAGCCGTGTGCTCGTAGCGCTGTTAAAGTATTGAGATGGCGGAGCTCTAACATAAGATAACCTGACCACTAAGATGAGAAGTATTCATTATAATCCATATAGCGCTGACTTTCACTCAAAGCTTATGGTTAATAGCTGTTACTTAATTGGTTAGCGTCGACGTAACAATAGCTGTGAGATAATGACCAGCACTAAAGAAGCAGCAAGCAGCAGCGTTCCGATAGCGTTGACTTCTGGTTTGAGACCCACGCGTACCATCGAGTAAATACGTAGGGGTAAAATCTCATAGCTAGGGCCTGTGACAAAGGTCGACACCACCACATCATCTAATGATAAAGTAAAGGCAAGCAACCAACCGGCCATGACGGCTGGTAGAATAACCGGAATCAGTACAGTACGTACCATCGTTGACTCACTAGCGCCCAAATCGCGTGCTGCTTCCATCAGACGCTCATCCAAACTACTCAAGCGAGCAAAAACTGTGATAACCACGAAAGGCAAGCAAAACGTGATGTGCGCCAGCAGTAGTGAGACAAAGCCCAACTGCATACCAATCAATAAAAATAGTGCCAATAAGGAGATGGCAAGGACAATCTCAGGCGACATCATCAACACAAACAGCAGGCCGTTAAGTAAGCCTTTACCACGGAATTTATACCGATGTAGAGCAAGCGCGGTCAAGGTTCCAATCAAGGTTGAAACAGTTGCAGCAACCAATCCGAGCACAATAGAGTGCCAAAAAGCGTCAAGCATGGCTTGATTGTTAAAGAGCGACTCATACCACTTTAAGCTAAACCCGCCCCAGTTATAGCCAATTTTTGACTTATTGAATGACATCACCACTAAGACAATGATGGGTAAATATAATAACGCGTAAATCAGTCCCAGATAGCCTTTTGCCGCCATACTGCCGATCTTGAACGAGCGTTTGTGTTTGATAGATGTGTGACTAGGCGAGTGGTGTAATGAGTTATTCGACATCAGGCCACCTCATTAAAGTCAGTTTTACCAATACGGCGACTGCTGGCACGATAAGCCAGTAGTAGCACCGCCATCGCCACTGTCAGCAGCACGCTAGCCGCTGCCCCAAACGGCCAATCGCGCGCATCCAAAAATTGATTTTTGATGATATTACCAACCAGTAGATTGCGTGAACCGCCCAAAATATCGGCCACATAGAACATACCCATCGCCGGTAACAATACCAAAAGTACGCCTGAGATAATCCCAGGCGTGGTCAAAGGCAGTACCACATGCCAAAAGGTCTGCGTTTTTGACGCCCCCAAGTCTTGTGAGGCGAGCAGCATATCGTTGCGCAAATCCGTAAACACCGCATACAAGGGCAGTACCATAAAAGGAAACAGCAAATAGGTGAGACCAGCAATCACGGCCCCTTGCGTATATAAGATATCAATAGGTGCATCGATTACACCGATGGCCAACAAGGATTTGTTAATCAAACCGTTATTGGCAAACAGCAATTTGAGGGCATATGTCCGTACTAAAGAGTTGGTCCAAAACGGCAGAATCAGGAGCATCATGAGCAGAGGCTGCCAGCGCACTTTTGCCTTGGATACTAGCCATGCAAAGGGATAACCCAGCAAGAGACAAATAACCGTTGTGATACTGGCCATCCATAGTGAGTGAACAAACACCTCAAAATAGAGCGGATCCATCATACGGATATAGCTATCAATGCTGACCGGCAAGCTGATAAATGCACTGCTGTCACGCGTCAAAAAGCTGACCGCGATGACCAATATGTTGGGTAATAATGCAAAAATCAGCAACCAACCCCAAATCAGCCACAGGGTCGCCGTACGAAAAGGACTTTTATTGCCTAAGCTAGTACGTGCCATTAGCTGCCATCCTTTTGTACGATTGGGTTTTGTCCATCACCTATTTGCTCAGCATTAGGATCGTCAGGCAATACCCATTCCCAGCCATCAACCCACGAGACTTTGACCGCCTCATTCAACTTATAATCAAAGCTTGGATCGTCTTCATCAAAAAACTCAGACGCTTTGATAACATGACCATTTGCCAATTCAATAATCGAATCTAAGGTACTGCCTTTATAGTTACTTTCGATGACGTGACCCAGCAAGCCCGTATGTGTCAGATCTTTAGGGTCATAAATCCGTAAATCTTCAGGGCGCAGTAGCAAGTTTACGATATCGCCCACTTGCACCCCATTCGCAAAATCAGGAAGACGCAAATTGCGCAAGGTCGTTGGACCTTCTTGCGCTTGTGCCTCGCAGACCTCGACCTCGATACGTCCATTGGTCACTTTACCATCACGGTCAGGCTGGTCTGGATACACGCCTTTGACCTCTGCTTTGAAGAGATTGGTCTCACCAATGAATTTGGCAGTAAATAAATTGGACGGTGTTTCATAAATCTCAATTGGTGTGCCAATTTGTTGAAACTTACCGTCTTTCATCACAGCAATGCGATCTGACATAGAAAGCGCTTCTTCTTGGTCATGAGTCACAAAAACAAAAGTAATGCCAAGCTCGCGTTGCAAACGCTTTAACTCTGATTGCATTTGTAGGCGTAGCTTATGATCGAGTGCGGACAAAGGCTCATCTAATAACAGCAGTTTGGGGCGATTGATGACGGCACGTGCAATGGCAACTCGTTGTTGCTGACCACCTGATAAATCTTGCGGCTTACGATTGGCCAAGTGCTCTAGCTGCACCATGGCCAGCATTTCACGTACGCGAGTTTGAATCTCATCTTTGGGTACTTTTTTGAGCTTAAGACCATAGGCCACGTTTTGAGCGACGGTCATATGCGGAAACAGAGCATACTGTTGAAACACCGTATTAACGGGTCGTTTATCCGCTGGCAACCCTGCCATCTGCGCACCATCCAAATATATCGCTCCAGCATTTGGTTGCTCAAATCCTGCAATCAAGCGGAGCAAGGTGGTTTTCCCGCAGCCTGATGGACCAAGCAAGGTCAAAAATTCACCATGCCTAATATCAAGGTTGATATCGGTCAAGACCTCGGTTTGGTCATAGATTTTTTTGAGACCAGTTAGTTGCAACAGCACAGGACTTGCGCCTGCGAGCGCAGTGGCTTTGTGTGTGTTCAAAGATGAGTTGGTCATAGTATCTGTTCCTAAGCCGCCAATATGCCAGTGCAATATTTAACATAGATTGCTGCAATATCGATAAAGGGTATGAGCATGAGCGTGGTCGTCTGATTGCTGCGTATTATAACAAACCCGTGATATAAATCAGTGCAAGTTCGTTAAAGTCGTACGATCGACGATGAGATGGCGCTTTTAGTTTATAACGTTGTTGACACGTATTGATAGGTTAAAGCGCGTTATGGTATTTGTATCTCTTGCACGATTAGCGATTATTGTCAGCGTATAGCCAATCCTAAGGACAGTTTTAAAGACAATAAATGCAAATATGATAACGGTCCACTGGTATCAATTTTCCTTGCTTGCTGTGCGCTTCGCATTCAAGAGGCTCCGCAAAAGTGATACCAGTGACGCTGTATTTACTGCATAGTAGATCGATTATATAACGACATTAAAACAAAATTTTTTGTCATTTTTTGGCTTTTGATGCTATACAATTACTTGGTGGCTAAGCCATATAGTAAGCCTTTACGCTTTATTAAGTCGTATCATCAAGATACTAAGAGATAAATCTTAAAGCAAAATTAGAACCATACATTATTTTAATTGTCTGATAACAAAGGATTTCCCATGCCTAATGATAAACGCCCAAACACAGGTCAAGAAGCACTTGAGCTTTTAAAAGAAGGTAATGCACGTTACGTTGATAGCCTTAGCAGCACAGACGTTTTGATGCAGCGACGTCCAGAATTGGTCAAAGACCAAGACCCATTGGCTATTATTTTGGGTTGTTCGGATGCACGAGTGCCAGTTGAGATTGTATTTGACCAAGGTTTGGGTGATTTGTTTGTCATTCGGGTTGCGGGTAATATAGTAGCGCCTTCACAGATCGGCTCGATTGAATTTGCCGCCGAAAAATTCGGTACAAAGCTGGTTGTTGTATTGGGGCATTCACATTGTGGCGCAGTCACGGCTTGCGTAGATGCGCTTATCAACCCAGAACAAAACTACTCTCCTAACTTACAATCCATCGTCGATCGTATTCGCCCAAGCGTTTACAACTTGCACGAACTGGCGACTGCCAATGGCCAAGATGTTGATGCCGATGAGTTGGTTGATCGCTCTATTCGTGCCAATGTCCGCATGTCAGTCAGTCAGCTCAAGCATGGTTCGCGAGCGCTAGAGGATTTAACCAACAGTGGTCAATTGCTTGTCGTTGGTGCAGAGTATGACTTAGAGACAGGAAAAGTAAGATTCTTAGACAGCTAATATTCCCGTTATACTAGCGCTATCAAATGTATTTTCTTACAAAACCCCCTCAATCTTTTGTCTATTTTTTATTATGATGACAGGGTCAAGCGAGTCGTGACGTACATGGCTCGCTCGTTTTTCACCTTTATATTCTGTAAAAACTAGGATAATGACCATTATGTCTACTTCAGTGACCGACAATAATAATCAAACAAACATTGCACAGCCTGAGAGCAGTATCAAGGCCGACGGCGTCCAAGCTATCTCTGCTCAAACCACGGGCTTTACGTTCAATCACACCATGCTACGAGTCAAAGACCCTGCAAAATCCTTAGCGTTTTATACGGGTGTGCTCGGTATGACGTTGCTTGCCCTAAAAAAATTCCCTGAGATGGGATTTGATTTATATTTTTTGGCCAAGCTTACGGAGAGCGAGCGAGAAAACTTACCGACAGGCGATAATTTAGAAATTTTTGCCTTCCGTCAGCGCGGTATTTTAGAATTGACCCATAATTATGGTACCGAAACCCAAGCGGACTTTAGCTATCATGATGGCAATCAAGACCCACAAGGTTTTGGTCATATCTGCTTTAGCGTGCCCAATCTAGAAGAAGCCGTGGCTTGGTTTGACAAAAATGACGTCGAGTTTAAAAAGCGTCCAGAAGATGGCAAGATGAAAGGCATTGCCTTTATCAAAGACGTTGATGGCTACTGGATTGAGATCGTGCAAGCCGAATTGATGCGTTAAAATAAAAACAGACTGAGCCATGCTGTTGATGGCAATTTTATAGAGTCAGTAAGTACAAAGTAAACGAACCAAGCAAATCGAGGGAGTAACGTTGATATGCCTACCTCTGAGGCAGAAACAGCAGCCAATGTTTCGACAGCAGTCGAAACCGTACCACCTGAGGCGCTGACATATCACAGCATCATCAATTCAGCAAATGAGATAGTGGTTGGCTTTCTTGAACGTATTCCTTATTTTGTAGCATCAATCGTCGTTATCCTGATTTTTTGGTTTTTATCGATTATCTTTAAAAAAGTGGTGCAAAAAGTCTTAGGCAGTCGCATTCACCATCAAAACTTGGTGAAGGTGTTTCAGCGTGTAGGCGGCGCCCTGATTATCTTTGTGGGTGTGATGATTGCTATGGTAATTGCGGTACCAGGATTCACTCCTGCCAAGTTAATTGGCGCACTTGGTATTGGCTCAGTGGCGATTGGTTTTGCCTTTAAAGATATTTTTCAGAACTTATTGTCAGGTATCTTGCTACTTATCTCAGAGCCGTTTCGTATCGGCGATCAGATTGTGTCGGGAGAATACGAAGGGACCGTTGAGGACATCAAAATTCGCGCTACAACCATCCGGACTTATGATGGGCGGCAAGTGGTGATTCCCAATTCTGATTTGTACACGTCAGCATTGACCGTCAATACCGCGTATAAGCAGCGCCGTTTACAAGTCGCGGTTGGCATTGGCTACGAAGATGATATCGAGGCGGCAAAAGCGGAGATCATACAAGCACTTAATAAGGCTGATAGTGTCTCGAAAAAAGCAGAGCCGAGTGTAATAGCAACTGGTTTTGGTGATTCCACGATTGATTTGATGGTGCGCTGGTTTATCGAAGATGGTACGCAAGCCAATAAAGTGGCCTCCATTCACGAGGTCATTGTTGAGATTAAGACAGCCCTAGATACCGCAGGGGTGAACATACCATTCCCTATTAGAACGATTGATTTGAGTGATCCATCAGTGACAGCCATTGTCAAAAAAATCAATGACGAACGTGCCATCAATCATGAGCAAAATACGAAGAGTGATCAAGGTGCGAATGAATCTGCACTAGATTGAATTGTTTGGTACAAAATAGAATGACAAAAACCGCTGCATTATATGATGGAGCGGTTTTTTAGTGCTCGTAAAGGAGTATTTAGTTGGCTTTGGCTCGAAACTCTGTATGACAAGATTTACAGCTTGCACCCACTTCACCGAAAGCAGGGGCGACATCATCAACACTGGTCGCTGTCTGTGCAGCAGCACTTAGCTCCGCCGTGACCTTTTGGAAGTTGTCAGATTCAGCACTAAAGCCATCGGCATTAGACCAGACTGCTTCAGTCGCATTACCCGCAGCGTCTTGGTTTTCAAAGTGACTCCAAGGTGTTGAGGAATCTTCTGCCAAAAAAGCGGCTTGTTCTTTGAATACAGCAGCGTCAAATGTATCAGGTGCTTTCACCATATCACCCATGACACCCATCGCATCACCCCAGCTTTTCATACTGTCTTGACGGGTTTTTACGTCAGTATCGGTTGGGCTGCTACAAGCGGTGAGACCTAGGGCAGCTGTCATCAATGTAATACTAATAACAGACTTCAATGATTTGTTGGTATAAACCTGTGTCATATAAATTACTCCTTTAAGCATGACTGATAATAGGCGGGCTATAAAGTGCTGGCCTCATGTCAAAATATTATTATAAAAATGCTATTTAAACCTAATCTAGAAGCGCCGTCACTCCTACATCATTTTTCGAGAAAATATAGGCCATTGTAACCATTATTGACGCAACAATAGTTAAGATAGTTGTTATATCCTCGTAAAATTTACACCAGTGATAGGGTCATTAGGGTTAATTTAAGTTGACTATATTCGAGGTTGTTGAAGCGACTATCATTATTGAAACGATGATACAAAGACCCGCTATAAAAAAGGCCAGCAATAATAGCTGACCTTATATATTTTAAAAATACTGATGTTGATGATGGTTATGCAAAGTAACTTTTACCCTTCAGAGAGCGATGCTAGCTATGGTGTTAACCAATCACGCGGTTTTAGATAGTAATCGGTTAATTCAAACTCAGGGGTGCCCTCGGCAGGTTCTAGACGATAATGCCAGCTGGCGAGAGGCGGCATACTGACAAGTATGGACTCAATACGACCATTGCTTTGCAGTCCGAATAAGGTACCACGATCGTAGACGAGGTTATATTCGACATAACGTCCACGACGATAAAGCTGAAACTCACGCTGCTCATCGGTATAAGGGGTGTTTTTACGCTGCTCAAAAATCGGTAGGATGCCATCAAGATAGCCATTACCAACGGCTTGCATAAAATTAAAGCAAGTCTCAAAGTCCCAGCCGCGGCTGTCAGTATTGACATCATCATAGAACAAACCACCGATGCCACGCTGCTCATCGCGATGGCGCAAATGAAAATACTCATCGCACCACTGTTTAAAATCTGCATAGACATTGTCACCAAAAGGCGCGCAAAGATCATGACAGACTTGATGCCAATGGACGCAGTCTTCGAGCACCGGATAAAACGGCGTCAAATCAAACCCACCACCAAACCACCATATCGGCTCTTCACCCGCAGCTTCTGCGACAAACAGTCGTACATTGGCATGACTGGTAGGGACATTTGGGTTGGTGGGATGAACCACCAATGAGACGCCCATGGCCTGTGCTTTACGACCAGCAATATGAGGATGACGAGCAGTAGCGGAAGCAGGTAAGTTGTGCACATGGATATGACTGAACATGACGCCCGCTTTTTCAATAACTTTGCCACCTGCTAATACGCTTGATCGCCCACCGCCTCCCTCAGGGCGCTCCCAATCATCAGGGACAAAGGTTGCATTGCCGCCGCCCGCACGCTCTTGCGCTTCTAACGCTTGGCAAATACGGGCTTGCAAATCGACTAAAAATTCACGCACGCGCACGATATCATCATTGGTGGGTGTCGTCGCGTCATCTGCTGCTGGCAGATTTTGCTTATTATTTAAAGTTGGCATACTCATAACATCTCTGCCTATTTATTAAGGTGTAGGGCGGTATTGAAGTCTTTATCTAGCAAATGTCCCATGCGGTCGCGCTTGGTTGCTAGGTAATCAGCGTTCATATCATTTACCCCAACCAATAAGGGCACGCGTTCCACAACATTAATACCATGTTCAGTCAGATATGCCACTTTGTCTGGATTGTTGGTAATGAGTCTGACCGCATCTACACCCACATGTGCCAGCATAGGTCCACACATATCATAGATACGCGCATCCGCGGGCAAGCCCAACATGAGATTGGCATCTAACGTATCATGGCCTTGATCTTGAAGGGCGTAAGCACGAATTTTATTGGTCAGACCAATACCGCGGCCCTCTTGACGCAAATATAGAATAGCCCCGCAGCCCGTCTCTTGTATTGCTTGCATGGCAGTATTGAGCTGTGGTCCACAGTCGCATTTTAAGGAGCTAAAAGCATCCCCAGTCAGGCACTCTGAATGAATGCGAATCAACGGAAGCGGTCGCTCTACTGGTGTGTCATCTTGACGCACGTCTAGGATATGATCTTGGTTTTGGTCGACCGCAAACAAGCCAACGGTCAGCATCACATGCTCTTGACCATCATCGTTTTCAAAGATATGAATATCAAACTCGCCATGACGAGTCGGTAGTTTGGCGCTAGTAATAAATTGATATGACATTAATGTCCTACATAATCCGATAATCGTGTCGGTAAAGGGTATGTTATCACCACATTAAAATAGCCATGTGATCCGAGACATCTTATTTCAAAGACACATTATTATAGTTATTAAGGTTAATAGTATAACCTGTTCGTAGAGACAGCGTGCTGATTGTCTTTGTGATGAAAACACACAAAGTTCACAAACGACGCACGATGATTAAAGCGACAATTAAAAAAAAATGCTATTATGCCATACTATTTTGACGGATACAGTGACAAGTCTTTGTCCTTACATTACTATGTCGTCACTTACATCCGATATTGATGCCGATGAATTCAGGCATAATATCAACCATCGGCGTTGAAGTATCATAGCTATGATTCATTACTGTCCACTATGACAGTGTATTTATGTTAAAAAAGCACAGATAGCACCCTAGTATTTGTAGGCACGTTGAAAGAGGCACGTTCCACGTTGTCCAAATAATTATATAGTCAATTACATCAATAATGATGTAGATATTATTGACGTCGCTTAGTCCGCATTATGCACTAAGACAGCGTCTTATCAGCAGATTGGTAGGTATCGTACGGTTTATGCAGCAGTCACCTTCTTCCCCACAGTCTCATTCCGTATCTGCGTCAGCGTTTGATTCTGCTGCCCAGCTGTCGAATTTACAGCAAACTTATACTGTTATTCCGCGCGTGCGTCCTGAAACGCCTCTGCTTGATGGTATTGCTACACCCTCGGATCTTAATGATTTTACAACGGCTCAATTGATCACGTTGGCTGATGAGCTGCGTCTGTTTTTGTTGTATTCAGCAGGACAAAGCGGCGGGCACTTTGGTGCCAATTTAGGGGTGGTTGAGCTGACCATTGCCTTGCACTATTTATTAGACGCACCAAAAGACCAGATCGTTTGGGATGTGGGACATCAAGCTTATGCGCATAAAGTATTAACGGGACGCCGTGAGCAGATTGGTACTATTCGCTCAAAAGATGGCTTGACTGCCTTTCCTGAGCGAGCAGAATCCGCTTATGATACTTTTGGGGTTGGTCATTCATCGACATCAATATCAGCGGGTTTGGGTATGAGTCTGGCGCTGCGTTATCAAGGCCTGACGCAGACCGTTGCTTGTATTATTGGTGATGGTGCAATGACGGGCGGGATGGCATTTGAGGCCATGAACGACGCGGTACAGCAAGACGCTGATCTTTTAGTTATCTTGAATGACAACGATATGTCGATATCGTGCTCTATTGGCGGTTTTTCACGGCACTTAGCGATGCTTTGGGAGTCGGGTTATCAGGTAGATATCTCTGACGCAGGCGAGCCTATTTTATGTCGTCGCCCTGATATGCAAACGTTCGATCGTCGCAAACGTCATAAAGAGATGCGCGATGTGCCGCAGCTAGAAGACAACTTATTCAAAGCAATTGGTTTTACGTATTTCGGCCCTTTTGATGGTCATGATATCCCTGAATTGCTGCGCGTATTATCGATTGCCAAGCAGCTAAAAGGTCCCGTTTTAATCCATATCTATACGACTAAAGGAAAAGGGTTTGCGCCTGCTGAGTTGGATCCAGTCGGTTATCATGCGATCAGTAAGTTGCCTGTGGAAACTGAGAACGATGCACAGAACAAGGCGACAGAAGCTTCAGACATAACAGCCGCTTCAACAGTAACAACGAAACCTGCTTTGAAATACTCGCAAGTATTTGGACAGTTTTTATGTGATAAAGCAGTTACAGATGACAAATTGCTAGCCATCACGCCTGCTATGGAAGAAGGCTCTGGCATGATCGATTTTGCGCGTCGTTTTCCAGAGCGCTTTTTTGATGTGGCGATTGCTGAGCAGCATGCCGTCACGCTGGCAGCTGGCATGGCAACGCAAGGCGTCAAGCCTATCGTAGCGATTTACTCGACGTTTTTGCAGCGCGGGTATGATCAGCTGATTCATGACGTAGCACTACAAGATTTAGATGTGATGTTTGCCATCGATCGTGCAGGCTTGGTTGGCGAAGATGGGGCAACCCATGCAGGGGTATTTGACTTAGCGTTTTTACGCTGTGTGCCTAACATGCTGATTGCAGCGCCAAAAGATGAAAATGAATGCTACCATTTGCTCAACACCTGCTATGAATACCAAGGCTGCACAGCGGTACGTTATCCTCGCGGTACGGGTACAGGAGCCGCTATTACTCAGCCAGCACAAATGTACAACATCGGTGAGGCCGTAGTAGAGTCGATTCTTGGTAATGATACTGCACCCAAAAAACTGGCGTTATTGGCGTTTGGTACGACAGTGGCAACCGCTCAACAAGCCGCCCAAAACCTTATCAGCGAGGATGCATCAGCAGATTGTCAGGTGCAAATCGTTAATATGCGATGGGTAAAACCTTTGGATTCGGCATTGCTAGAGGCCTTATTGGCGCAAGGGGTGACTCATATTGCGACATTGGAAGAACATGTGATTATGGGCGGCGCAGGTAGTGCTGTGATTGAGTATTTGCTCAATGAGTCGCCTGCTTTTAAACGCCATCATCCAATCATTTGCAATATTGGTATTCCTGATCGCTTTATTGCCCATGGTTCGCCAGCAGAGCAGCTTGCTGACTGCGGTTTGGATGTTGATGGTGTGGTTAAACAACTCAAGCAGCTATTGTCGTAAACCATGTTTTTAAGATTTGCCATGCGTATTAAAAGCGTGGGTTTTAATAGAAAAAAGCTCGATAGAGCGAACGCCTACTAGCCGTAGGTGCTGACTTTTTTACAACTTGGGCAGTATGTGATGACCATCGAATTATCGGTTGGTTTGATGCGTATGGTGGTTTTTTCGTTTTTATCGGACAATTTTAGTATAATGCGATGATTCTTTTAAGAAGAGCGTTTTAAAAGGCTCTTTTTTAATCGCATGAATACAGTGTGTGTTAGGTACGATGTGATGCAACGGCTCATTGGCATGTTGTGGACACAGATTTGGTCTTATCGTTTTTATATTCATTCATCAAGCAAATAGGTTATTTATGGAACCCATGGTCGTCATCGCAGCACGTACTGCTGAAAAAGTTGGTAAAGAAATTTTATATGCGCATCAAAACCGTCATAAAATTGAATTGGATATTGAGTCTAAAGGACTGGATGGTTTGGTCACGCGTATTGATCGTTTTAGCGAAGAGCTGACGATTGAAACCCTAAAAGCCAGCTACCCAAATCATTCATTTTTGGGTGAAGAGTTCGGTATGCAAGAAGGTCGCGGCGAAGATGCGGACTGGTGCTGGATTATCGATCCATTAGATGGCACCAAAAACTTCGTCCATGGTGTGCCGCAGTTTTGTGTGTCTATCGCAGTACAGCATAAAGGTGTCACGCAACATGGTGTTGTCTATGACCCAGTTCGTGATGAGATGTTCTCTGCGAGCCGTGGTAAAGGTGCTCGTCTGAACCAGCGTCGCATCAGTGTGAGCGAACGCAAAACCATCGACGGTGGCTTATTTACGACTGGTCACCCTCTTGAACGTAAGCGTAATGGTGAAGTAATCTCTTATGCAAAACAGCACTTTGAGAGCCTACAAAAAGTCTCTGAAGCGGGCGGTCAAATTCGTCGTTTAGGTTCAGCGGCGCTTGATTTGTGCTATGTGGCTGCTGGTCGCTTCGATGGTTATTTTGAGATGTCTATCAAGCCTTGGGATATCGCAGCGGGCGAGCTTATCGTAACAGAAGCACGCGGTGTGGTGGTCGATCATACTGGCGCACACAACTCTATGACCTCAGGCTCTATCTTTGCTTGTAATGTCAAATTGTTGAAACCATTGATGCAGACGGTCGTTCCTTCGTGGGGCGATGCATTATAAGTACGAGTGTTTAAAAACGCTGGTATGTGAGTAAAAGCACAACCCCTAAAAAGCTGGTTCCATTATGGAGCCAGCTTTTTTGTTTTTCTGGTGCATTTATCTTCAACCGTGATCCCTTGAAACTCAAGCTCTTTACTCATCGTCTCTAACAGCGTCAACTCGTTTTCTATAAGCGCTAGCATATCTTGTACGTGCGGCAAGGCTTTGCTGCAAGCGGTAATGCAAAACTCAATCTTATCCAAATAACTGGCTAAGGTAATGTTCATTGCTTGACCATTGAAGACGATAGACGCAGGGTATAAGGACTGTAGGCGCGCCCCATTCCAGTACAGAGGTTTTTCAGAACCGGGAACGTTGGAGATGATAAGGTTGAAGGCTTGCTTTTTAGGGAACAGCCCCGTTGCCACGTTAATCCCTTCCCAAGCATAAGCAATCACACTGTAGTTGATAACTTGCGCCTGATTCATACGGCGAAACCGGCGTTTGCCATTATTCATACTGCGATGAATAAGCTCGATCCTACGGAGTGGGTTATCCAAATGGGTGCCTAAGTTTGCCAATACAAACGACAACTGATTGCCTGCAATACTGTTGTCAGTACGCAGCGACATGGGCACAAAGGCAATTAAAGGTTTGCTTGGCAGCGAATCCATGGCTATCAAATACTGACGAATGGCACCAGCACAAACGGCCAGTACGACATCGTTTTTACTGATTTTTAATCTTTCAGCAATAGCGTTGAAGCGCTGTATGTCATAAGACTGTGCAGCAATTCGCCGTGAGGCTGAAATTCGCGTATTCAACACACTCATTGGGGCATCAAAAGTGCCGACATAACCATCGTCGCCATAATTTTTAAAATTGTCGAGCAATTCGGTAAAGACAGGTTTGATGGTAGAGATTTGCTCTTTGATGATGCGCCGTACAGATCGCTTGGCAGGCAGCATAGCATTGACCTGATTGCGATGGCGCGTCATCAATGACCACACGGGCAGCGTAACTGGCTCATCTGGCGATTGCGAGAGAGATCGTTGTACCAGCCGCATGGCTGCTATGCCATCGACCAGTGAGTGATGAATCTTAAAATATAATGCAAACCGCTCAGGGCTGTGCTCGTTTTCTGGTTGAATGCCTTCGATGATGTGACATTCCCATAGCGGCATCGCACGATCTAGCAGACGACCATGCTCTCTTGAAATGTACATCAGCAGCTCGCGAATACGACCAGGACTTGGCAGAGCAACATGATGAAAATGATGCTCGACATCAAAGTTTTTGTCTTTTTTCCAAAAAATCAGATGCTCTAAAACCTGATTAAAAGGAAAGCTTGGCGGTACATCGGATTCTTGCATTTGTTTGACTAACTGATAAACAAAATCGCTGTCCGCCGCTTCTGGTTTTTCAAATAAGAATAAACCACCGACATGCATGGGCTGTTTACGCGACTCAATAAGTAAAAATAACTGATCAACTGCGGTGAGAAGTCGCATAATAAATCCTTTTATGATGATAAGTTGAATAAGAAGTCATCATTGATAAATCTCCATTAATCAATTCTCAAATGGTTATTAAAAAGAGCGTATTGATATAAATAAGTCTTATACCGTTTCTTTATTATTATTTTATAATTGCTCTTTTCTCTAGAAAAATAGAGGTATCAATCTATTGAAAAAAGTAGCCAGTCTGCGGTGAGCTGGCTGTTGCCATCTTGCGCATAGGCATACGACCAGCCAAAAAGGCGGCACGCCCTGCCCATATGGCGTGTTTCATAGCATGAGCCATCATCACTGGATTTTGCGCATTGGCAATGGCCGAATTCATCAATACGCCATCACAACCCAGCTCCATTGCCAGCGCTGCATCAGACGCAGTACCCACGCCTGCATCAACCAATACGGGTACTTTGGCATTTTCAATAATTAAGCTGAGCGTGTGACGATTGAGCAGACCCAAACCTGAGCCAATCAAGCTACCAAGCGGCATAATAGCAACGCAGCCCATGCTCTCTAATTCTTGGGCAACGATAGGGTCATCTGAGGTATACACCATGACTTCAAACCCATCATCAATCAATACTTTGGCAGCTTTTAGGGTTTCGGTTACATTGGGATAGAGGGTTTTTTCATCACCCAACACTTCAAGCTTGACCAAATTGTGTCCACCCAATAGCTCGCGCGCAAGCTTACAAGTACGAATCGCTGTCTCTGCATCAAAGCAGCCAGCTGTGTTGGGTAAAATGGTGTATTTGTCAGGCGAAATCACGTCAAGCAAATTAGGCTCATTGCTGTTTTGTCCAATATTGGTACGACGAATCGCGACTGTCACAATCTCCGCTCCTGAAGCAGTAATAGCGTCACCCGTTTCAGTCATGTCTTTATATTTGCCCGTACCTACCAACAGCCTAGAAGAGAAGGTGCGACTGCCTACGGTAAAAGTATCTTGTAAAAGAGGTGTCGGTTGGATAATGCTAGCGTTCTCTGACATAACGAAAAATCCTAATAGCGGGCGGGCAAGGTAAAAGGCAAACAATATGCCATCTAAATGTGATAAAAATGCGTGCTGTGGCTAATCATAACGTACTGTTAGGAAAAGGACTACCTGTACCTATGCATGCCACTTCTTTGTATCAAATTCAAATGGCATTGACGGTGATTTTTTTGTGAATATGCTAAAAATAAACGGAAAACGATGGGTCTACAACGCCTTCTGTATAAAGTCATACTCATTTGAAACAAAATGCTATTATAACAAACTCATGCAATCTTACTTACACTCTTTTTGGGTCAGCCAGCCAAGCACAATGCGTTTGCGCTACTTATATAGTTGGGTCGAAATAAAATAGATACGTGAATAGTCGCGTGTTACTGGTATAAATGTTCCGTGCGTGCTTCTAAAAACAGGCTGCGCAACATTCATCTCAGTAGCAGGGTATCGGTTTTAGAGGACATCGACTATACGATGCTTGGGCACGATTTTTTCTGAAATCATTTTCCTTTATCAGGCCGTCTTTATGCTGCAATTACCATACAGTTTCGCAAAACGTCATCAAATTTTGGTCATGCTGGCAATCGATCCTGAGCTGCCGCCGACATTGCTACTGACCAAAGCCACTCCTTTATCCGCCATCAATGAGGCAGTACGATTTTTACAGCAGCAAGGCGTGCGCGCTGTACCAACTTACGAAAGTGTCAACGCAGACGACTTTGAAAGGCGCATGAACGCCGCCTACGCTGGTAATACGGGAGAATCACAGCACATCGCTGCTGGGCTTGAAGACCATCCCGATCTTGATAGTTTGGCAGACAGTGTCCCTGAGACGGAAGACTTGATGGATCAGCAAGACGATGCCCCTATTATTCGTCTGATTAATGCGCTGTTGTCTGAAGCCATACGTTTGAATGCTTCGGACATTCACATCGAAACCTTTGAGAAGCGATTGGTGGTACGTTTTCGTGTCGATGGGGAGTTAAAGGAGATCATCACCCCAAAACGACAGTTGGCACCATTACTGGTCTCACGTATTAAAGTCATGGCTCGATTGGACATCGCTGAAAAGCGTGTGCCGCAAGATGGGCGTATTAGTCTAAGATTGGCAGGTCGTGAGGTGGATGTGCGAGTATCGACATTGCCTTCAAGCTTTGGTGAACGAGTTGTTATGCGTTTGTTAGACAAGCAAGCAGGCCGTCTCAATATGACGTATTTGGGGCTGTCTGATAACGACTATAGCGAGCTTAAACGTTTGATTCATCGGCCACATGGCATTATTTTGGTAACAGGGCCGACAGGCTCAGGCAAAACCACGACGCTGTATTCGGCATTGACAGACTTAAATGATCAAACCCGTAATATCTTGACCGCTGAAGATCCCATTGAGTTTCAGCTCGATGGTATCGGGCAAACGCAGGTCAATAATAAAGTCGATATGACCTTTGCCAAAAGTTTGCGAGCGATGTTGCGTCAAGATCCAGACGTAGTGATGGTGGGCGAGATTCGCGACCTTGAGACAGCAGAGATTGCCGTACAAGCGTCTTTAACAGGACATTTGGTATTATCAACGCTGCACACCAATACGGCCATTGGCGCAGTCACACGATTGCAAGACATGGGCGTTGAGCCATTTTTATTATCGTCGTCGCTCATTGGCGTGGTAGCGCAGCGCTTGGTTCGCACGCTTTGTACGCATTGTCATGGCTGGCAAGCAGCCGACACGGAGCAAGCCAAGTTGTTTACTGAGATTGGTGTGGAGATTGAGAAGGGAGTCGATAGCGCTATCCAATTGCCAAAACCGATTGGCTGTGATAAATGTAATCAATCAGGTTTTAAAGGGCGTACGGCGATATATGAAGTCGTGCCCATTGATGACACGTTACGCCGCATGATTCATAGTAATACCGCTGAGTACGAGCTAGAAGAGTACGCGCGTTTGCAGACGCCATCGATTCGTGCCGATGGTCTGCGCAAGGTCATAGACGGGCGTACCACGTTAGAAGAGGTACTGCGAGTGACCAAAGAAAGCGCGCTCACTGACGAGGCGATTATTAGCTAATCGTGCTTTTCTATGGCGATATTATTTTACTGCCATACACTCAATCTCGACACTAGCACCAGCTGTTAATTCTGATACGCCAAAAGCAGAACGTATGGGATAAGGTCTGGTCATCTCAGCTCTATAAACGTCGTTGAAGTCGTCAAAATCATCCATGTCAACAAGCATTGCCACACACTTGACGATATCTGATTTTTGATAGCCGTATGTTAATAAAGTGGCATTGATATTGTCTAAGGTTTGTTTGGTTTCAGGTTTGATACCGCCTTTGACCAGCCTACCTTCTCTCATACCAATCTGACCAGATAAGTATAAGGTATTGCCGACACGTACCGCTTCTGAAAAAGGATAATCGCTACCTTCGCCAAGAAATACAGGGCCAGATTTTGTGGTAGTGGCGGTGGTTGTTCCTACTGGCGCTGCATGGGTCGCCATCGTAAATCCTAAGGCGCAGGCAGTAACGAGCACCGTCTGAGATAATGTTTTAAACAATAC
This sequence comes from Psychrobacter sp. 1176_08, assembly GCF_052850615.1. Taxonomy (NCBI): domain Bacteria; kingdom Pseudomonadati; phylum Pseudomonadota; class Gammaproteobacteria; order Moraxellales; family Moraxellaceae; genus Psychrobacter; species Psychrobacter sp. 1176_08. The sequence goes on along the minus strand of NZ_VXCU01000004.1, from coordinate 215,859 downwards.
TTGAGCTTTTTTGGACATCACTGTCTCCTTCATTATTATTATTTTTGATTATCGATACACCAAGTACACGCTATCGAAATATTGACGCATGGTCTTTGTAGGTATGAAGCGAAAGCCTGCTACTTATGAGCAGCAGGTTTGGTCGAATGATTGAATCACTTTTAAAATCAGTAACAGTTTTTAAGACGGTTCATTGTTTTTGCCTTGGCGACGCGCTTCTAATTCCGCTTTGGGTATCCATGCCCACGTCATCTCAACCACAATAGGGTCGCGCTCGCTATCAGACTCACGGTCATGAATCACGCAAGGAATCACCATCTCACCCTTTGGAGTGTTTAAAATATCTAGACGCTGCTCATCCGATAAACTGGCGATGGCGGCTATTTGTCCTTTTTTGATTGGACGATAAAAATTGACCGAATACGACTTAATCAGTAGCACGCGATCGGACGGCAGATTTAAACCCAGAATAAAACCTGTGGCGGTCTCTGCTAGTAACGTGATGGCCACGGCATGAATAGAGCCGATATGGTTTTGAACCGTTTTGGTATTGTTTAAGCTGACCACGACGCGATTGGGCTCGACGATTTCGTAATAAACCCCCGTCGTTCCTACGTAGGGCACTACTTTACCAAAGGCTTTAGACAAGATGCTAGAACGCGCGCTGTTAGGCAAATATTTGGTGACAGATAAGAGCTTGGTGAATTGGTTACTGATTGGCTTAAGCGTACTGTTTGGTTGTTCGACTGGCAGTCCTGCATTGTCAGAAACTTTGGTTGACGATTTTTTTGCCAGTTTGATAGGCAGTTTTTTTAATAGTCCTGACATACAAAATTCCTTAAGGTGAAGTGGTTTTAACGTGTTATTGACAGGGTATAGTCAGCTCAATATAAAAGAGCGCTGCGTGCGACTAGGATTTGTTTTTTCGTGCTGCTAATACAGAAACTACGCAAAATTTATCCCAATCGCACCGTCTCTTTTTTAAAGTCAATCGGCTATCGTTCAGGTAAGCGGCGCTCATGAAAAGTTGTACTCAAAACGATTAAAAAGCGTAACCTTACAAGCTTTATCCTAACAGCTATTTGGACTATGTTACATTAACGCAGGTATCTCGACCATTATTACCTTGAACTGCTGCGCTCATAAAACTGTAGTCATGCAATGCGATGGCTGAGCCATACTCTCTAGACAAATACATAACATACAATTAAGCCAAGTAAGTACAAAAAATGGCTCAGTCACACCAGTCGCTCACGTATCGGCACTACTAGATGCTAGATAGCGAGCCGCGCTATAATAGTGAGATTTTAGCGTGCTGTATTTGTTTCTCACGCGATTGTTGACTGCTGGATAATGCCATGCCTGATATGTTTCATCATAAGCCCATCAATATCATTTATACAGGCGTCGCTGGTACGGGTAAAACCTACCGACTGCTACAAATCGCTAAAGAATATACTGATTACCTGCCTAAAACCAATCATGAGGATTTGCTGGTACAGCTCTTACAAGAATTGAGCTGGCGCGAAGTAGTATGTTTGATATTTTTGGAGTTTCAATCCAAAAAGCAAGACTTGGTAAAAGTGCCTGAGCTTGTCAATCATGAGTTTTATATTGCAAAAGCCTCACTAAATGCTCGTGACAATCACTTGAGAAACACGGCATGGACGGTACTACAAACACACAGTCCTACCGATTCAAAAACAGTCGTTTCTAAAAATCGAGCCAGCCAAGCTTACTTTGATAAAGATCATAGCGGCGCGTGGTATTTGTTGCCTGACAGCCTCACGCTATTAGAGGATTTGTCGCAGCAGTTAGCCGAATTTCAACAGGCGCAGCGTGACTGTCATAAAAGTCAAGGTCAGCACTTTAGTCAGCAGCGGTTTAGTATGATTAGCTTTCATCAAGCCTATGGTTATGAAGAGTTCGTGGAAGGGATTCGCCCCGTTATGACAACCTCTCATTCCCATAAAGACAGTCATATACAGGCCAATAATATGCCTGCCCAAATGAGTTATGCTATCCAAGAAGGCGCATTTTTAAAGCTCTGTCAGCGCGCGGCTAACGACCCTGAGCAGCGTTATGCGGTGCTGATTGATGAGATCAATCGTGCCAATGTCTCACGAGTGTTTGGGGAGTTACTTAGTCTGATTGAGCCAGATAAACGGGCCGGTATGCAAAATGCCATGACGGTCAATCTCGCCTATTCTGGACGCTCCTTTAGCTTACCCGCTAACGTCGATATTTATGCCACGATGAATACGCAAGACCATTCGTTGGCACCACTTGATATGGCGCTGCGTCGTCGTTTTCGTTTTGTAGATTGTCCACCGCAGCCTGAATTGTTGCCTATCATCAGTCTTAGCACAAAGGCACAAACTGATGATGCTGTAGAAACCATTGATTTGTCCAAATTATTGATGGGTTTAAACACTCGTATTACGCAAATGTTAGGGTCAGAGGCGCAGCTCGGACATGCTTTTTTATGGTCAGTGAGTACCCTTGAACAACTACAAGTAGCGCTGAGTGAACAAATTATTCCACAATTGGCCCAAGCGGCAGGTGGACAAGTTGTCGTTTTACAATATATTTTTAAAGATGAGCCGCAGTCGCTGAGTGCGCAGTTTATTCAAGACCATCAAGCGCTGATAGACCATGGTGCAAGTCATCATATGGATAGCCAAAATAATAACGCTGCCCAGCATCCGATGTTTTCAGGACAAAACGCTTTTATGACGCAGTCGATGACTACAGGTAATTATAGAATCAATACGGATCTCATCACCAAGACAGGCGAATTTGCCAAGCCTTTTGTCTATCAGCGTTTGTATGACTAAGGGTGTGCCGCAGTGATAAATAGCCAAAAGTCCTATCAGAATCCTACGTTGAGGCAAGCGAATCGTACCTATATCGACGGGCTTACTATTAACAGCCATGGCAATCATGTTATTACGGTGTTTGAGCATCAACGCCTGACAGCACAGGACTTTATACACAGCGCTGATTTTTATTGGCTGATGGCACAAGAGTTTGCAGTATTTACTATCAAGCGTAAGCAAGGGGCGTGGCAGTTAAAGGTTGGGCATTATATTGGTATCGTCTTATTACCGAGTGGCATGATGCTTGAGATATTGCCAAAGCTGGCGGCTGATAATGAAAATCCTCGTAGGCAGCCACAACCTGGTCATACCGCCTCGCATCAAACCCAGATAGGAAAAACCCGTCAATGGGTACAAAATATGTTGTCTGATCTGACTCATAGTAGCGATCATCCTTACTCTAAGTTACCCAATACAAAAAATCTGGGTCAACTGAGTCATCATTTGATGGCTTTGCCCATAACGACATTGCCACTGCCTAATTGGCTGATTGAGCAGTTCTTGCAGCGATTGGTGCATTATCAACCCATCAAACATTATCAATCACAGACGCATAATCAAGCTTCATTACAAGGCCGTTTGCTCATCAAGGAGCAGCTGCGCCATAATAGTATGCAGCCACATAAATTTATGTGTGAGAGCAGCGTGTTAAATCAAGACATGCTAGGCAATCGCTTGATTAAAAGCGCCTTGGTTTTATTGGTACCTATATTTTCTAAATCTATGTCACTCAAATGCCTACAAGCGTGGCAAAAAGTGCCTATGCTGACCCAGCATGAAAGGCAGCAGCTAACATCGATTTACCAGCGCGCAAAGCGGCAGATCGAGATACAGCCACTACAAGCGAAGCAATTACAAGCGGCGCAGCAATTATTAGACTTGGCATATTGGTTGTTGCAGCAGTCAGATATGGTCACAGGCAATGGTATTGACCCAAAAAAAACCTCTAAGAATAATCTGTCTCAACCGCGCTTGTGCCTGTTGCTTGATATGAATCAAGCGTTTGAACAATGGGCAAGTCAGCGCATTGCATCGACATTTATGCAGGTAAGTAGCCAATATCGACCGTTGTACCAAACGCAGCGGGTTTGGCTCAGTGACGAAGAAGGGCAGGCATGTTTGTCTATTCGTCCGGATTTACTGATGTATAAGGCAGCCACTAGCCATGAGCATCACCACAGTCAGAACCATACAAACGATGTACCTGATGCGAAAGCGTTAGGGCGTTATAGTCATGTCATCGATATTAAATGGAAACCGCTATCCCATGCAGCTGCGATTAGCGCAAGTGATGCTTATCAATTGACAAGTTATGCGCAGGCGTATCAAGCACAGCAAGTGTGGCTGGTTTATCCTGTTCAAGATGATGAGCGGCACCCCATTGCACTCAAACAAGTACGGTATGAGAACGAAAGCGCCGATAATGAACCCTGTATTGCTCAGTTATGGCTTATGCCTTTCAATGTCCTAACAGGGTCCATAAACAGCGACTTGCTTCCCGCATTAGATGTAGTATAATCACGCTACGGGCGATGGCATATCATGGCTGGTAAGGTTTTTTGGTTTCACGTATTTTGATAAATGATGCGTATTTTTCAAATAATTGCGAATTATTTTAAATTAATTAAAAATAGGTGTTGACACAATCGGCTTTACCCCTTAATATGTGCACCTCGATAGCGAGGAACATTAACAAGTTAGCGGCATTGCCAATAACCAGTTAGTCAACAAACTATCGTGATAATAGAGAATTTCGGAGTGTGGCGCAGTTTGGTAGCGCATCTGGTTTGGGACCAGAGGGTCGTAGGTTCGAATCCTATCACTCCGACCATCTATTTTAAGAGCCTTACAGGCTTTTTTTTATGTATAATGATTTAGTTTAGAGTATTCCTTAAACTGATGTAATATATAAAAAGCCCCTAAGAGCGCCTGTAGCTCAGTTGGATAGAGCACCTGCCTTCTAAGTAGGTGGTCGCAGGTTCGAGCCCTGCCAGGCGCACCATTTAGCCTGCATATTTTGCCAGTCCTTGGCAACAGTTATGGCGGTTGTAGCTCAGTTGGTAGAGCCCCGGGTTGTGATCTCGGTTGTCGTGGGTTCGAGTCCCATCAGTCGCCCCATTTTTATTCTGCAAAAACTCCCCTTTATTTCTATCTTATTACATAATGTGCTATTGTTATCAGCCTTTGCCATTTTTGGCATTTTCGCGTGTCTGATTGGTTTTACATTAAATTCAATATATTCGTATTTATGAATATAATAAGTATTTGCTTATTTTCAATTTACTAATCTCCTTATGATTCGCTTTTATCATAGGTTCATAACGAGTGTTGCTGCATTTTTTTCTCATTATTTGACAATCACTTTCACACAAAGCAACAAACGGTCAAGTGTTGTATTAGAATAGAACGGTAACTCAATTGAATACCCATACTTTGTTAATTGATATAAGATTCAACCGCTACCATACGAGTCTTATCGAACTGGTGCAAAAATATAATGAAACATCATATATTGAACATTGAGCGAGTTTAGGGCGGTAGCAATTAGTAGGTAGGTGTTTGCTTGTTTTTTTACAAGCTACTACTGACCTTATACAACTAAGGAAGTGATTGATGGACGCATTAAGTGTATTGTTGCAAAACGTGCATTTGTTTGAAACCAAGTATTATCGTTTGAATGGTAATGGAAATTGGTCTTATTCTATTACCAGAAAGGATACCCTTTTATTTTACCTAGTCATGTCTGGAAGCTTTTGTATTGATGTTGGTAATGGCCTAAGGCAGGCACATGCTGGCGATATTATCATGATTCCCAACGCCTATCAGCATGTCAGTTACGCACTCAATCACAATGGCAGTGATGCTAAACCGCTAGATGAGATGCTGACTCATTGTAAAGAGCACACACTTGAAATCGATGGCAATGGTGAGCCCAATTCGTCTTTGATATTGATAGAATGCAAATATGATAAAGAGATGATTCGTCCTTTATTGTCTATGTTGCCGCCTATTTTGCCTGAGATTAATGATAAATCAGGCAGGTTTGAAGTCATTGATGTTGAAATCAAGCTTCTGACGTTGGAGGCAGAGAGCGAGCGCATGGGCAAAACAGCCATTATCAATCATTGGGCAAGTATTATGATGATTGAGTGTTTGCGTGTGTATATTGAAAAATTGCCAGAGGCGACAGAGAATTGGTTAAAAGCCATGAAGGATCCTTTTTTGACCAAAGCACTGGCAGCGATGCATGAAGCACCGAGCCAAAACTGGACCATCCATAGACTTGCTGAAACGGCAGGCATGTCGCGCTCAAGCTTCGCGCAACGTTTTAAAGATACGGTTGGTGTGCCACCGCTGACGTATCTTATCGATTACCGTTTACGGCTGGCAGCGCGGTATCTGCGCTTGCAACAAAACAGTATCAGTCGTATCAGTGAGCTGGTCGGGTACGCTTCTGACTCTACATTCAGCCAAGCATTTAAGCGTGTTTATGGCGTATCGCCAAAAGCGTACCGTCAGCAATATCGTCAACAAAACATCGCTTAGCTAAGCACAATCAAATATCTTCCACTATAGACAGGCATTAAGGCAGTTACTGCGCCCTTAATGCCTGTTTTTGCATATACGCATGACTTTTTGATAAGGTTAGCAATCTGATTCTGACACATGGTATTTTGATGATGCACAGCTGACAATGTGTGTGCGTTCAGGTACTATGGAGGGATGAGTCATCTAGACAAAAATGTTTGTGAGCGCGCCATATTATTGATAGCGCTGTCTGATAGCATGATCTAGACGATGTTTATTTTTGCTGCTGATGGTACGTTATGACTGAACCGACCGCAAAGCCAAACGCACACCCGAATAACCAACAGGGCAATGCTGCGTCTGCCAAAGAACCAAGCAAGACGAGTGACAATCATACTGAGATAGAAAATAAGGACAATCAAGATTTGGTAGAGCCTTCGCCAAAGGGTCACATGACTGAAACACTCGATAAAGCGGCGTTACTGGCACTATTTATATTACCAGATACGGAAGAATCTATTGCTGGGCAAACCACTGCTGAAAATACCAAAGTTCGAGAAAGTGCAGAGTCATCTACTGCGCTGACTGAAAGTAGTATTGCTGAGCAACGAGTGGCGCTTTATCACACTCAACATGAGCGTACACGGTTACTGTACCTCGCATCAGCTGCAATACGTCCCACTTATTTGGTCCAAACACTCAAATCGCAATTTGCAGAGTATCATCAATATCTACTCGCCCAGCAACTTGATAAGCGTGGTCTGATGGATACGGATGGATTGGATCGTTTGTGGCAGCAACTGCACGTGGTTGATGACATCATCGCTGACATTGTGCGCCATATGCCAGCGCAGCAGCCAGCAGGGTGGCAACTCACTACTCAAGATGGACACAATCCCTTGAGTTTTGCCACTGTTGGTAAGCTCAAACATGGCAAACCGATTCGAGATCAAGGCAGTTTAAATAGCTACGTACTCGGTCATTTTGGTGTGAGCAGTTTTACCTATGATCGCGGCTACTATATAGGGCATGTGGTTGGGTATTTATTCAGTTGCTATTTTTGCGCCCATCTGTCGATCAATTATGGTGTCTCAGCGCTTGGTCAGCAAGTGATAGCAGATTATGACTATGCCAGTCTGGAAACCCCGCATATGGTGAGACTGCTACAGGGGTTGGATGGTTATTGCAAAAAACGCATTTATCAACTGGCGGTTATCTGTGCACGTTTGAGTGTGTTTGCCAGTGATAAGCGTATCGAGAGAATGCTGATTGCAGAAGTCAATGATTTTGATAAGAAGTTGCAACAACAGCATTTAGACGTCTTGTTATTACAAGGGTTAATGCCAGACAGTAATGATTCTACCCCACTTTTTTGAACATGCCATACGCTAGGTAAAGACTCTCTTAAAGCAGGCGCTTAAACCTGTACCTTTGTTTGTTGACCTTAGGATATCTGCTGCTATGCCCGCTTATCATTTTAAAGCGCTTGACGATCGCGGCGGTGTCCAAAAAGGCTTGCTCGAGGGCGACTCTGCGCGGCAAGTGCGTCAGCAGTTGCGTGACAAGCAGTGGACGCCTGTTGAAATTAGCGCAGTTAATGATCGACAAAGCCAACATAAAAGCCGCTACAAAAAACCCTCTGCTTATGAGTTGGCGTTACTCACACGCCAATTGTCTGTCTTATTGGCAGCTGGTATTCCGCTTGAAGAAACCTTGGCAGCGGTCGCCAAACAGTCTCCAAAAACCCATATCAAATCGTTAATGCTTGCCGTGCGCTCCCATGTGTTAGAAGGTCTTAGCCTAGCACGGGCGCTACAGCAAGCGGCGAGCTTTCCACCTCTGTACATTGCCACTATTGCTGCTGGCGAAAAATCAGGACATTTGTATTTAATTCTCAATCAGTTGGCAGATTACACCGAAAACCGCTTTGCCTTGCAAAAAAAGATTCAAGGCGCGATGGTTTATCCCATTGTACTGATGGTGATGGCCGTTGGGGTGATTATGGGTTTGATGAGCTTTGTGGTGCCCAAAATTGTCAAAGTGTTTGAGCAGTCTGAGCAAGCGCTGCCACTGATTACTCAGGTGGTTTTGACGCTTTCAAACATTATCACCCAGTGGTGGTGGTTGATGCTCTTGGTATTGGGAAGTATGGCGTTTTTATTTTATCGGTTTGCTCAGACCAATGCAGGCAAATTGACCATCGATAGCGTTGTGCTGAGATTACCCATATTGGCACGATTGTCTAAAGGGCTCAATGCCGCACGCTTCGCCAGTACACTTGCCATATTGGTACGTTCAGGTGTGCCACTGATTGAAGCTCTACACATAGGCGCCGCCGTAACGACCAATTTGCATATCAAGCAGACCATTATTGTGGCCGCTGATCGAGTGACTGAAGGCTCAAGCCTATCGAGTCAACTTGAAAAATCACCATATTTTCCACCAATGATGGTACAAATGATCAAAAGCGGTGAAAACTCAGGCGAGCTTGAAAACATGCTCAGTCGCGCAGCCAACATGCAAGAAGCAGAAGCCACTAACTTTATCAGCACGCTACTGTCATTACTTGAGCCTTTAATGCTGGTACTGATGGGGGTTGTGGTAATGATTATTGTGATGGCGGTCATGCTACCAATCGTCAATATGAACGATCTGGCAGGTTAGCAAATGGCCAGCACCATATCTGATTTATTGCCGCTCTGCCTTTATTAAAAAATAGATTCATTGCTTATCTGATTTTCTACCTATCTTTCATTACCTCTATCTTGCTAAATCTTGTGTTAGCTTTCTTAAGATTTGCTTACTGTAGTATATTTTTGATTCACACACTTTTTTGCTACTTTAACTACCGCCATAAAGCTATAGTAAACGCGAACGCAAACTTGCTTTTAGTGAGCGTGTTTTATTGTGACGATTGTTCATAGTAGACGCCAGTAACAATCCACTGGCAGCGCTGGATAAAACCAAAATCATGGTTTATAGTGATAATTGTTTCAATGCTCATTATGATGATGCTAATGAGTGCGACTTGGACGCTACTTTTACTATGTATACAACCGTGATGACAAAAGTTATGACTGACACAAACCATGTAAATACGATGCCAAAGCACACCGTTAATACTGCCAAAATTCAGGTAAACGATGTGAGCGATAATAAAACCGTTTTTAAGCAACGCCGTTTAGTAAGCCGATCCAATCAGTCAGGGTTTACCCTTATTGAGATTATGGTGGTCATTGTTATTTTGGCCATTCTTGCGGGCTTAGTGGTACCAAAGGTAGTTGGGCAGAGTGATAAAGCGCGCGTTAAAACGACTGAGACTGCGCTGGCTACTGTCTCAAATGCGCTCGATATGTATAAGGTAGATAATTCACGTTATCCTACCACGGCACAAGGGCTTGAAGCGCTGACTACGCCACCCGCCGAGGCCAAAAACTATCCGGATGGTGGCTATATCAAAGGCGGTTATCCAACCGATGGCTGGGAAAACGAACTGCAATATGTAGCACCAGGCGGTGAAGGTCGACCTTACGATTTATTTTCATTGGGGGCAGATGGTCAGCAGGGCGGCGAAGGTCAAGATGCTGATATTTATGCCACATTATAAGTTTTAGATTCGTCAATGCTAAAAAGGTTTGCAGCAAAGGCTTTCTGATATGTGGCTTGTTTGCTGACTCAGTCATTTCTGACAATCGCTATACATCAACCAATCATAGGTTATTGGTTGATGTTTTTATCGGTAGATAAAATAAGCGCCATTTCATATATTCTTGCGTATTAAGACAGTCCCATTCCTATCAGCTTTTAGGCGTTGATGCCAACTACCTCGCTATTGCCAGAGTAGTTAGGCCTTAACCAACCGTCATTGTAAGTAGACATTAAGGTAGTTACTCATGTTAATTAAAATGCCCACAGCGAAACCAATTCCTACAGGCAAATGTCATTCTAAACAGTCTGGTACGTTTGCCATTGTGAGTGCCGCGTTAATAACGGCCTTATCGATGGTATCTATCAATACTCAGGCAGCAGGGTTAAATGAGCTGTTTGGTAACAACAATGCGGCGCAGTCCAAGTTTTTGCCAGTAGAACAAGCGTTTCAAGTAAGTACCATGACCAAAGCGACTTCTAAAGGTACGCAATTATCCATTAATTTTGATATCACGCCTGGTCATTATGTGTATAAAAATCAGCTGACTTTAAAATTCCCTAAAGGAGTGAGTGCAGCGCCTTTTACTTTTAGCCAATCGCCTGTTTCTATTGATGATCCTACGTTTGGTAAAGTGCCCGTATTTACGCAAAAAAACATGGTAGCGACTACCATACTAACCACCAATAACGGTAAAGCTGCGAAAAATGTACCCGTTATGATTGGTTGGCAAGGCTGCGCTAAAGCAGGATTGTGCTATCCACCAGAAAAAATCAAAACCACAGTCAATATTGCTGTGACACGCAAATAAACATTGTGTAATTCGGTTCAAATATTAGTAGGAAATCGCATGTTAGCAACAAAAAGGGAGCCTGCCATGTCTACCAAATTAAAAGAAAAAACCGCATCGCTAACGGCAAATCGTCCCTCAAAAAAATCTTATCTACTGGCATTTGCTTTAAGCAGTAGCTCACTGCTTACTGGGCTGTTACCAACTGCGTTTCTCGCTACAGGATTGACTGCGACATCGACCATGACGCAAGCAGCGGGATTAGGCGATCTATTTGGCAAAGATCAAAGTGGCGCGAAGTCAGAGTTTTTACCAGTAGCGCAAGCGTTTCAGGTCAGTAGCAGTAGTAACGCTGTTAAGTCTGGTACGCGCTTGGCCATCAACTTTGATATTACCCCAGGTCATTACGTTTATAAAGACCAAATTAAGCTGACTTTGCCTGCCGGTGTGACCGCAGCGCCTTTTAGTTTTAGTCAGTCTCCCATTTCAATTGATGATCCAACCTTTGGCCAAGTGCCAGTATTTGACCAAGCCAACATGGTTGCCACCACGCTTTTGACCAATAATAGTGGCAAAAGCTTAAACAATGCGGCCGTGGTGATTGGGTGGCAGGGCTGTGCCAAAGCGGGGCTTTGTTATCCACCAGAAAAAATCAAAACCACGGTCAATATTGCTGCGACTGGCGAAATTGGTGCGGACAATGCAGCAACAGATACTGCAACGCCCAATTTGGCCGATGCCAGTAGTCTAAATTCTGAAGCAGACAACGCTGAAGTAGGTAGTGTGGCAGATGACGACGTTATTGATTATGCGTTAATGGATGACGTGGCGTTAGAGGGCGAGCTTGCAGCAACCAGTACGATCTCTGGTGCTGATAGTGAGGTAACCAGTAGCAGTACGACAAACAACGCTGTGACAAACAATGCAACCCTTGCTTCTCAAAACGCTGTTGATGGCGATCCTTTTGGTTTAGCGTCTCATCCTTGGTTAGCATTGGTATTACTGTTTTTAGCAGGTCTGGGTTTGGCTTTGACGCCATGCGTGCTACCAATGCTGCCTATCGTTGCCAATATTGTTGCCCGTGAAGAAAACCCAACGGTAAAACGCGGTGTTATTTTAACCACCAGCTACGCCATCGGGGTGGCTATTGCTTACGGTATTTTGGGTGCGCTTATTGCCGTGTTTGGTGAGTCATTGGGAATTATTGGTTGGTTACAAAACCCTGTTATTCTTATTAGCTTTGCCATTATCTTTGTTCTATTGGCCTTGTATATGCTGGGCGTATTTAGCATTCGCTTACCACGTGCTCTTAGTAATAAGATGCAAGGCTTGAGTCAAGCGGGCGATAGTAAGCTTGGTAGTGCAGGCGGCAGTTTACTCGCTGGATTCTTATCAGCCTTGGTGGTTTCACCTTGTGTGTCCGCACCGCTGTTTGGCGCGCTTTTGGCGGTGTCTACGATTGGTAATCCCTTGCTTGGTTTTGCGGCTTTATTCATGCTTGGTTTTGGCTTATCAGCACCGCTTATCTTAATTGGCGCGACCCAAGGCAAGATCATGCCAAAAGCTGGCGAGTGGATGAATTGGGTCAAGATCGGTTTTGCTCTATTACTCTTTGCCGTTGCACTATTACTGATTGAACGGGTCTTTATTTCGCCTGTCATGCTGATGGTGTGGGCATTATGGTTTATGGTCGTTGCGACATGGGCGTGGAGTTGGTTGGGTAAAGGTCGTCTGCTTACTCAAGCGCTGGGCTTGGTTGTCGGTATTTGGGCGGTTTGTTTGATAGTGGGCGCGGCATTGGGGAATGATGATAGCTTACATCCTTTGGCCTCATTAAGTGCAGCACCGATGATGCAATCGACAAGTGGTCAGCCCTCAATCAGCAATGGCGCTGCGGACAAAAACATTACCACGCTTGCCGAGCTTGATTCGATCATCGCCGAAAATCCCAAAGTAATCGTTGATTTGACAGCAGACTGGTGCGTTGAATGTCGAATTATGGATAAGAATTTATTTCACAATCGTCCAGCACAAATGCAAGATTGGCAATTGGTCAAACTTGATATCACAGAAACGACTGAAGATTCTAAAGCGGTGCTTGCTCGTTATAAGCTGTTTGGGCCACCTGCCTTATTATATTACCGAGATGGTCAGTTTGTTCAGCAGCAAGTAGGTGAGATTGCTCGTGCTGATTTTGAGCAAACGCTGACGAGCCTGAACTAATACTTAACAAGACTCGTTAAGCTGTATATAAATCTAAAGAATATAAGAGAGCCAATACACCATCAAGACCGTGTGCTGGCTTTTTTTATTTTACCTAAAAATTTATTTTCAAACATATGGTTTAGAAGTCATTTTATCTATTTACCTCTATATTATGTAGCAATAATGCTAGTATAGTGTCTATCTTTTCACTACAATAAAGCAACAATACTGAAGGAGCATTACACATTGTAATGACCACCTTTGATGTCCATATATCATTGATTTTTAGCTCTAGCAATGCTATCGATGGCCATATTCATTATCTTATATACTCTGCTGGCGATACGGCCAGTTAGATAAAGGACACTTATGTTTTCCCATATTATTCCGCAGCGTCCGTCTATGGATATTATCAAAACACGCACAAATAGCTCACCTCAGATGAATAAACATCATTTGAGCATCGCCGTTGGGATAGCGCTCAGTTGTTTTGCCGTACAAGCACAAGCGGCTCAAACTTATAATGAGTTACCGATACCAGAAACGGCACCTAAATATGATAATGATAGCTTGGCACAAGGTGCTGTGCAGCCATCAATGACTGCTAAGCCCGTAACGACCACTCAAAATCGCCAAATGCTTGTTGATCAGCAAGCTAAGTTGTTTTTTGATTGTACTCAAGTTCAGACCAGTGCTGCGCGTCTGGCTTGCTTTGACAAAGTAGCGGCAGAAGGCGCCACGCCAAGCTATGTCAATAACAAACAAGCAGTCGATTTGGCAAAAACCTTTAAAACGACGATTTCAGGCAATCCGCAATTCGTTTTTAGTGAAGAAAATACGACAATCACTAGCGCAAATAATGACGCTTCTGATGTGGTTGCCAATGGGTCGGCTACTGACGGTCTAGATACGGTTGGATTGACGCAAAGAGAAGCAGAAGTATTAGAAGGTGTGGGCGTAAGCCAGACGGATATAGAAAAATATACACCGCTTAGCCTGTCCTATGATCTTGATAAAAATAGTGAGCGCGGCACTTGGACAGTTCGACCATACCGCCCGACCTATATATTACCACTGTTTTACACCTTTGATCCGAACTTAGGACCTAGTACGCCATCACAGCCTGAAGAGCCTTATACCTCTAACGATGTACGCAATACGGAGCTAAAATTTCAGTTGTCTTTGAAGAGTAAAGTTGCTGAAGATTTATTCGATACCAACGCGGATTTATGGTTTGGTTATACGCAAGAGTCGCATTGGCAAGTCTATAATGAGGACAATTCTCGACCTTTCCGTGCCACGGACTATCAGCCTGAAGTGTTTTTGACACAGCCAGTGACGGCAGACTTGCCATTCGGTGGGCGCTTACGCATGTTAGGAGCGGGGGCAGTTCACCATTCTAATGGTCAAGACGATCCATTATCACGCTCATGGAACCGTGCCTATCTGATGGCAGGTGCTGAGTGGGGCAAACTCTCAGTGATACCGCGTCTATGGACTCGAATAAGTAATGAGAGAGCCAATGAAGATGACAACCCAGATATCGAAGATTTCATGGGTTATGGCGATGTCAAATTCTTATATGATTTAGCGAATCAGCAGAGCATTAGTGGTACTTTACGTTACAACCCAAGTACCAGTAAAGGCGCAGCACAAATTGATTATGTATACCCGTTGACCAAAAACGTCAATGGTTTTGTTCAGGTATTTCAAGGTTATGGCGAATCTCTCATAGATTACAATCATGAGAATACGTCTATTGGCTTTGGTATCGTACTCAATGATTGGAAAGGTTTTTAATCGCATCAACGTGTAGAGTGAATGATGCGTTATTTAGCCCCTTATCAAACAGGATTATGGCTGGCAGAGTATCTCGATATACGCTGCCAGCTTTGTCGTATCTATCGCAGCACACCGCAAGCTCAGCTCGCACACGCTTACCCATCACAGAGTGTGGAAAATAGGGATGATACGGTTACCCGATTTTTATCAACTCGCCCTTCTTTGATTACCAAATATCGCCAACAAATCAGCCAACGTTTTAATAGCGGGCTGCTTTGCAAACACTGTCATCATAGTATTGCTTGGTTACCCAAACCTTTTAATGTCGACATTGCTGCAGGCATTATCTTACCGATTCAAGCCGCAACATATTACGACTACCCGATACGGCAAGCGATCAGATTATTCAAATATCATGAGAATATGACCAAGCTGCCATTGTTGCTACATACCTTACGCCAGCTACCACGTCCTCATGGCTGTCATAAAAACAATAGTGTGATTGTTGCTATGCCAACGACTGAGCAACGATTGGTCAAGCGTGGCTTTGACCCCGTTCTTGTTTTGGCGGCCCAATTGTCTAAACACTGGCAAATACCAATATGGCAAGGTGTAGAGCGTATCGACAGCACGGTCAGTCAGCAAGGGTTGACACGGGCTGAACGCTTAAGCAATTTGGATAATGCTTTTGCTTTGACCGAAAAACCCTCTGTTAAGCGTCTGTTATTGTTCGATGATGTGGCAACCACAGGGGCCAGTTTGCAGGCATTAGGGCACGCTATATACAGCCAAATAACGCCTTCAACCATCGATGAATCGCATGCTACAGACTACTATCATATTCGTGCCTATGCTCTAGCCCATGGTAGCCAATCTTAATATTACCTTATACTTTTCATACCTACTATTATGTTGCTAAAGCATAACCTAAACGCTATATTATAAAATTTAAATATATCAATCTGTTATCTATTGGCGTCAAGTTTTTTGGCCTATTGGTTAAACATTTAGATATGCATGGCAAATTCTAGAATTTCTGTATTATTCATTCTACTCCTTATATTTCTATAGGATATTTTTTGAATATTATGGAATAAATATTGCAAGGTATCTTTTAGATATATAGTAGTAATGACCTACAAAAAATAGCATTACTACTATCCTTCACAAAAAGATATTGATAATAAAAAGCCCATGGCAGCTACCAATAGGAATACGATGTGAACGCATCTGCGAACAACTTACCACTGAAGCAACAAATGACCAGCTCAGGATTTACCCTGATTGAGCTGATGGTAACGATCGCTGTGCTTGCCATCATTGTCAGTATTGCTGCGCCGAGTATCAGTACCCAATTGGCCAATCAGCGCGTGAAATCGACTGCAGCTACACTGGCTAATGCGTTAAAAGAAGCGAAGGTTGAGAGTGTTATTCGCCGTCAGAATGTAACAATTATATATAATGCCACTGCTACACCTAAGACACTAACGCTGCGAGCCAATAGTAAAGACATAGCAACATATAATATTAATAAACAAAGCAGCATTAACCAAACAATTAAGCCCTCCGGCACTACTGATATTGTCTTTCAACCTGACAAAACTATAAAGGGTGGGGCAACGGTAGAATATATCGTTTGTGATACAGGATCTAGAAATGAGACACCAACGCAGGTCAGTCTGAGCCGTATTGGTAATGTCGATACGATAAATGCTGGGAGCTGCCTATGATAATGAGATCAACACAGTCGGGCGTAGGACTCATAGAGGTAATGGTCGCATTGCTATTGCTTGCGGTGGCTGTTTTGGGGTTTAGCGCCATGCAAATGACGGCCATAAAAGCGACAGACGAGAGCCTCATGCGCACTCGTGCTTTGACTATTATGAGAGGAGGCGCGGAAGCAATACGTACCAATCCTACTGGTATTGCTGCGTTTAAGGCGGCGTTAAATGGAACTACAGAAACAGTCACCATTGATGGCAAGAGCGTTACAAAAGAAAGCTGTGTACAAAATACTAGTACAGCTCCTACTGAAGCCGCAAGTTGTACGATTAATCAGTTGGCGACCCGTGATGGGCTACTTATGAGATCATATGCTGCTGACAACGACATCAACATGGGTATGGTGCCGAACGGCTGTCCGGGCACATCTGGTAACCAAGAGCGTCAGTGTTTTGTCGCAAGTTGGGGTGACACGACGGTTGCTCTAAACGATACAGCAACAGACGCTTGTGCCAATGCAAATGGCACTTATAAGAATGGCGCAGAGTGTTTTATTATGGAGGCGTACTGATGTTATCTAATCAACCATATAAACACAGAAATGTCCAAGCAGGTTTTACGCTCATAGAGCTTATGATTTCTTTGGTGCTTGGTTTGATTGTGTCTGCTGCTGTCATTCAAGTCTACTTGATTAACGTTAAGACAAGCAGTATTCAGGCCAGTGCCAGTGAGTTGCAGGATGCGAGTGTGTTTGGTTTGCAGCAGCTAGAGAAAAAAGTGCGCATGGCGAATCTCGGTAATCCCGACACTCAAATTGATGACTCAAAAGCCAATGCTGGCATTGTGTTAACTGGCGCTAATCTTGGTATTGCGTCTTACACCAATACAGGGTATTTGACTAGGCGGGCAGGAGAGACTGGGGTTGGTACAAATGGCTGGACAGGTATATCGAATATAAAAGATGTGCCAAGTGATCAGCTCACTATTCAATATACTAATGTTACAGGCGCTACCATAAGAGACTGTGAAGGGGCGGAGGCTGCAGTAAACGAGACTATCATTGAGCGTTATTTTTTACGTCAAGCAACAGGTGATACCAGTGCTGGTGCGATCAAAAACCTAGTATTGGCTTGTAATGCAGGACGTGTCATTAAAGCAAGCGGGACACAAGGAGCGACGGTTTCAAATACATTTGGGCAAGCAGGTCAAGAGCTGATTGTCAATGCTGATCAATTTAAAGTGCTATTGGGCGTACAGTATTCTAAAGGTGCCAATGCCGGACAAACGATGTATTTGCCAAGCAGTGCTTATGTAGCGATGGGTACTGATAAACCTGCTATCGTATCTATAAAGATGGGGTTGATTGCCCATGGGACGACACCTGTTTTAGGTAGTCAAGAGCAAACCACGTTTACTTTACTAGGTCAGGACAATGTATTAAAGACAGATACTAGCAATAGAAAGCAGGTGCGTACCAGCTATGAGACGACCACGTTACTGCGTAATGCCCGTGTAGTAAGTGTCAGTACACGCTTATAACTTTTAGTAGGGAGACTAAAAATGCTTCGCCGCCAACTCACAGCATGCTCAACCGAAAAAAACATCAGTATTAACTCGGCATATCGGAGTACTGAGCAAGGTGCAACGCTGATAGTGGTGCTACTATTTTTAGTGCTAATCATGCTAGCAGGAGTTATAGCAGTCAGACAAAGTAATACGGATCTTAAGATTGCAACCAGTGATCAGATCAATACTGTCTTACTACAATCCTCAGATAGTGCCAATCAAAAGCTGGAAATGATGTTAAATGGCAGTCCTGCCTCTGCTGAATATAAAGACGCAACCAGTGCAGCAGGCGTATTCGGTTATTTTTTGTTAGATGATAATAATGCGGGCAACGAGTTTATCTACTGCTTTAACCCGCGTACCAAAAAATATCTAACAGCAAATGCCACTGTAAAAGCGCCTTTGGGTGGCCTTGTTAATAGTTTAAATAACGGTATTTGTGATTACACCACGGCAGATGGCTATACCAGTGCCAGACAAACGGTCATGACACAGATGAGCGTCACTACTACACCGCCGAACCCCAATGCAGAAAGATTTGGCCATGTTGTCATTGGTAAAGAAATAGAAGACAGAACCAGTAAAAGATACAAATTTGACATCAGAGCAACCTCTGCACTGCCTGCCTATAATGAGCCCAAAGTCGGTAATAGCAAATGCTTTGAGAAAACCAGTATAAAGTCGAATGTGACAACTGGCAATACATCATTGAGCGAGTGTCTATTGGCAGCCAGTACGCCCAGTAAAACATTATACGAGCAAGCGGATGTAGAGAATGTCTCTTCTTCTACAGTTTGTACACCATTTGGTAGAGGCTCATTGGACTCAAAATGTGTGCTCTCACCAACAACTCCCTAAAATCTTACTGGTAATACTTATCCCATATAAGGACAGATGTCATGAGACATTTTGACAAATCATTAGCAGCTACTGATATGAAGGCATCGTCCATCAAGTATTTGGTTGTTGTGGCATCAATGATGGCGATACCGGGAGCACAGGCAGATGTGGCTGGTAAAAAAATCGGTGATCTAGAAATTTATAAGGCCGCTGAAGGTGGTAAGACTACGATTACCATGATGCTGGATACGTCTGGTAGTATGACCTTAAATCAGGTAAATAATGCGACTACATGCGACCTTCCTGCAGGTACAGCTTATACTAAAGGTTTTGAGAATTCGAATACAGTACCTGTATATAAAAAAGATTACTGTGAAATAAATAGAGGTTACTTCTATCGTTTAGCCCCTGATGGCCAGTGGTATCAATGTGGTGGTAGCGATGGTTCTGGATCTGTTAATTACGGTTTCAGTGATTGTGCTACAAAAATTAGTATTCCACTAGGTGCGAGTTATAGCGGTACGGTAGTTTCTAATAATAATACCTACTACTATAGAAATAACGTACGTATTTATGATCGCTTGACTCGACTTAAAGATGCTATTTTTGCACTAATGGATAATACTCAGTTAGATCCTAGGAAAGTAGCCATTGGTATTGGGCAGTTCTCTTCCCAAAGCGATAGTAATAATCTAGTAGAGCTTAATAACGATGGCACTGCCAAAAATGCTGATGGTGGCAGTGGTAAGATATTGGTTCCCGCAGACTTACTAAATGATGCTCAACGTCGAAAAATAAAAAACGTCGTTGCGGCTGCAGGTGGCGGTGGTGGTACACCAACCGCCAACGCTTATGCAGAAGTCGGTGCTTATATGTTAGGAAAAAATACATTGACTTCTATTACCTATCCAAGAGAAGAATATGTAAATTTTAGTGGTAGTAGATACTATAAGTGTACTTCATGGAGAGGTGCAAATTGCATAAATTATACTACCAATCTTGCTAGTTCTATTACGAATACAAGAGGTTATACCTCTGCAGATTGTGGCGCTTATACTAGTGGTACTTGTTTATCACAAAATAGAACTCAAAGCGCAGAAGATTGGGGTTTTAGTGGCTTTGCTAAGTCTTTCATAGACTCAAAATCGGGTTCTAATTATATTAGTCCACTATCATCTCCCTCTAGCTGTGATGGACGCGGAATATATTTCTTGACGGATGGTGAGCCAAATGCTTCTCCTGCGCCATTACCATTAATGAGAGCTGCTCTAGGGTCTTCCTCCTTTAACATACCTTCGATCACGTTGCCTAATGGTAGTCTGCCTGATAATGGTATGCCCGAAGTCGGGGCCTTTGCTAAAGCTTTACGTGACCCGACAAAAAACCCGTTAGGTACGGACAGAGAAATTTATACAGCAGTGGTTGGCTTTGGCTCCATATTTGATGTTAATAAAGCAGCAGATGAAAAAAAAGATCCTGCAGATCGAGTCATTCTTAACTTACCTTATACCAATCCAAAAACGGGCATAACTGCCAATCGTGATTTCTATAATTGTGAAAATATCACCAATAAAGATGCAAAAAATGCCTGTAACTGGGGAGAAAAAGCCCATCCTACTTTAGCAAATGTCGGAGGTTACGGCGAAGGTGGTTTCTATTCAGCTCAGTCTACAGATGATATCGTTAATAGTATTATCGCCTTCGTTAGTGATTTGAACCAAACATTGCCCTCTACACCTTCAGGCACTATTATCATTCCAGATGATCCTTACCGTGCAGACAGTCAGCTTGCGGTTGCTTACTATCCAACCATACAGCCTAAAGTCGCTGACAATGCAGTGATTTGGGAAGGCAATATGAAAAAATATCGCCTTAATGAAGGCACGCTCTTTGGTAAAGGGGATAATAAACTCTTCAAAAACGTAGCAGGTGAACTAAATCCAGCGGCGCAAGACCTTTGGTCAGATACTAACTACTCTGGTGCCAATGATAAGGTAGAGTCTGGTGGCTTTTATTCGCAGTTAAACACACCTGCTACTGGTATCACCTCGATTAGGACGCTTTATGTAGAGGATTGGAAAAATAAAACTGACCAATCACCTGTATTAAAAAAGGTCAGCGTAAGTAATGCAGGAAAGGTATTGGTCAATAATGCAGTATTAACCGATGCGTCTTTTAATGATACAGCTGTATACAATCAAACCACCTTAAGAAAGCTATTAAATTTCTTAGGATTTGGTAATTTACCAGCGACCAATGTCAAAGACATGACATTAACTACTGCTAATGTCACTCAACCGATCAAAGTGGTCGGTGCCACGATACATTCGACGCCTGCGTCGGTATCGTATTCAGCAACCTTAGACGATGATGGCCGAGTCACTGCGACGCGTAACGATTATGTGTTATTCGGCTCAACAGAGGGTGGTTTGCATTTGGTTAACGCCTCTGATTCTGGTGCTAATGATGGTGGCAAAGAAAAGTTTGTCATTATTCCTAAAGAGATGCTTAGCGAGACCAGTAAGTCAGATGCTCTTATCAAAGGCGAAACTAAAACTGACATAGGATCGCCAAACTTTGGTATTGACGCGCCTTGGCTGGTCAGTGCTGACTATAAATATGACTTTGACAATAAGCGAGTCAATATCGATACATCAGACAACAAAGGTCTTTATGCCTATGGCGGTCTACGCATGGGCGGTGAAGCCCTCTATGGTTTAAACCTAAATGACAGTGATAGTCCTAGCATGATGTTTACTGTTACGCCTGCGACCACTGGGTTTGCGCGTATGGGACAAATTTGGTCAAAACCTACCAAAGCCAAAATAAAAACCAGTGCGACTGATACAGGTACTGATGTATTGGTATTCGGTGGCGGTTATGATATGTGTTACGAAAATGAGGGCTTTCAAGTTGGTGTGACAGACACGGCACTGGGTACTTGTTCTAACCTATCTGCAGCCAAGGGTAATGCGATATATATCATCAATGCCAAAACAGGCGCACTGATATGGTCAGCCTCTAGTGCATCTAATTCTGGAAGCGCCTCAACCACAGTCTCGACGATGACCAATAGTATCGTCGCTGGTGTAACAACTTTGGATCGTAATAATGATGGCTTTATGGATCACATCTATTTTGCAGACTTGGGAGGCCAGATATTCCGTGCAGACTTTACCAATGCGGGCTTCGTAAAACCGGCAGCAACAGCAGGGGGAACGTCGTCACCTGAATCTGCTTTTAGTAATACCAGAGTAACTCGTGTTCTCCAAGGGGCTTACACGGGCGCTGATACCAGATTTAATCATCGCTTTTATGAGCGTCCTGTGGTGAGTTTTTATCGTAATCCTACTAGTGGCTTATTCGCGCTTGTAAATGTAATCTCTGGTGATCGTAGCTCGCCTTTGTCAAAAATACGTGATCTCAGTAAAGCTGATAGATTGTACGGCATTATAGACAGTGATGTGACCAAGCCTGACAATATATTTTATGCCAATAACTTTACTACTGTGGGCAATGTAAACGGTCAGAAAATAGTCAATCTGACGGCGAACAGTACAGCCGCGAGCAATTTGATGGAGCTGCCAAGTGCGGCAAGCTATACACAGGCTCAAAAAAGTACTGCCATTAGTACGTTGCAAAGCAGCGCCAAACAAGGTTGGTATTATCCTTTAACTCGATTTGATGGATACGGGAATGTCAGATATACCAAAGGTGTGGGCAAATCTGCAGTGGTTGACAGCTTTTTATATACCACTGTTTATAATCCAGACATGAACTACGGTACAGTAGATTCTTGCTCTGCCAGAATTACCGGTGGGTCGGAGCGTCAGCTATACTGTCTACCTTATGGTATCTGTCTAGATGAAGCCTCTAGTAATGGTACGGGCGGGTTTGTTAGAGCTGGTAAAGGTATCCAAGAGCTAACGCTAGGGCCACGTAGCTCGACGCTTTCCAATCAGCGCTTGCTCATCGGAACTAGAACCTTGACTGAACGCGCGTCTGATCGAGTTAACTTTGGTTCTGATACTGACAAAGGCCTATTTAACGCCGTCACTAAGCCTAATGGTTTGAATCAATCACTAACAGCTGCGGATCTGATTTTGGGAAGCGGTAGTGCTCCTGATCTGATATTCAATGATCGTTTTATTTTACAGCCAAAAACGTGGTACGAAGCAGACTGATAGAGTAGCCATATGAAGATAAAAATATTGAAGCATCAGACTGGCTTTACGCTTATTGAGCTGATGGTCGTCGTTATAATAGTGGGAATCTTAGCCGCCATCGCGGTGCCATCTTATCGTCAGTTTTTGGTACGCAATGCTGAGTCACAAGCGCAAGCGAGGATACAGCAGCTCGAGATAGAGCTTAACCGCTGGCGCGCTAGTGCGTTGACTTATAAGGGCTTTAGACCAAAAAAATTGGCTGCTGATGGGAAAGCCACTTATAGCTATGATGCGACGGACAATAAAACTATTTACGTCCCAAAAGGTAGTGATAGTACCAACTACAGCTATCTAATAACGTTAGTAGATGGCACGACAGGCAATACTCTGGCTCCTGCGGATACTGGCTACTCGACGGCAGGTAGCTCGTGGCGTATCTTGGCTCAACCAAGTGCGTCGCTTAAGACATCAAACGCATCCGTCTTTATGACGAGCAGTACAGGTGTACAATGCAAAAGCAAAGACAGGACAGTTACGATTGCTTCTACTAACTGTGGTACTTCAGGGGAGAGCTGGTAATGTCGGTATTTATTAGAATGCCTAAAGCATTAAATAAACAGCAGGGTTTCACTCTTATAGAGATGATGATCGTCGTGGCTATTATCGGTATTCTAGCTGCCATCGCTTATCCAAGTTATCAACGATATGTCATCAAGACCAAGCGTACAGATATGATGAGTGAGATGCAGAACATTGCCAGTCAAATCGAAAGCCGAAAATTAGCACAAGGTAGCTATAGTAATATCAGTGCAAGTGTAAAAACAGATTTTGCTATCGCTTATCCAAGGCAGGGAACTCAGCTATATGATGTCACTATTAATCCAATCACTCCGACCCCACCTAATAATACACTAACTGCTAAATGGATAATCACCGCCAAACCAAAATCAAATACACAAATGAAAAGCGATGGCACGCTAACCCTAAACCATCAAGGTATTAAATGTCGGGGTGAGAATGCTGATAAGAAATGTGGCAGTGGTGATGAATGGAATAAGTGACAAAAAGGGTTAAAATAACAATCATTGACAAAAAATGTCATGATATATAGTTAATTAATACCAAAGTGTGTGTCTACTGACAATTTTAAGTAAGCAAACAGTAACTTAGGTAAGATATTGTAAGTAGTAAGGAAGTAAACAAGCTTTTGGACTATCAATTATTAGACTTTACCAAGGATTTTTATAAAAAATAGACAATTATTATAATTTGGCATAGTAACTGCAACATCTATAACAAGAGAAACATTATATTTATAGCTGGCAGTTAGATAATAACTCTAGTGCCATATTATCCAAAAGGACATGTCTATGAACGCTCAAAAAGGTTTTACCTTAATCGAACTAATGATCGTTGTTGCCATTATCGGTATCTTGGCTGCGATTGCTATCCCTCAGTATCAGAACTATACTGCTCGTGCACAAGTATCTGAAGCTATGACTTTATTAGGTGGTTTAAAAACACCAGTAGTTGAAAGTGTTTCTTCTAATGGAATTAACGCATGTAGTGATGCGGCAGCAACTACTACTGGTACGGCACCTAATGTTGTTACTGTACCAGCGGGAGCACTTAATGGAATAACTACAAGTGGGAAATTTATTGCGAGTGTTGCAGCAAGTAAAGGAACAGCTTCTGTACCAGCAGCTAATACCAATACTTGTATTTTAACAGCAACATATAATGCAGCCGGTGTAAGTTCTTTAGTAGCTGGTAAAAAAGTGGTATTCACATATAATGAGGGTAATGGGAATTGGGCTTGTACTTCTGACCTAGATCCAAAAGTACGTCCTAAAACTTGTGAAGCAATCTAAGCAAATAGAGACTTGGCTGACGCCCAGCCTACTATTTAGAAGGTATATCCTCAAAAAAAGACCAAACAGCCTGTTTGGTCTTTTTTTACGTTTAAAATAAATCAAAACATCATAGTAAACCTAACTGGCACACTCTCTGCACCATAGTCTATAGATTCCCAATTGACTATAATGCTATGAAATCACGCCAGCCCGCTGTCCAAAATTCTCATCTACATTGCAGGTTGTCTGCGCAATCCGGCTATACCCTGATTGAATTAATGATCACCATCGCTATCATCGGTATTTTATCGGCGATAGGGGTATTCAGTTATCAGACACAGCTCAGACAAGCGAACATCATCACAATCTATCAAGAAATTAACTTATTTCGTTTACCTTATCAGACATTGCTAAATGAAGGGGCAGGAGTGACAAGTTTTAGTCCTGATGGGTTAAATATTCCTTCAACAAGTGAATATTGTGAGTTTAGTATTACAGCTCCAAATATGAATGGTATAACAATAAATGCTGTAGTCTGCGAAATCCAAGGATTAAGTTACTTGCAAGACCAAAGTGTTAGTCTTGACCGAGCTGCTGATGGTTCATGGCAGTGTCGACCATCTGCAGGAATTCCAAAATCCTATTTACCAAAAGATTGCCAATAACTTTCTAAAAGTAACATTCATAAAAAAACCACCCAACCGTATATTACCGTTGGGTGGTTTTATTTATATTAATGCTTTAAACAATTTTGAAGAAGTTAACTACTTCTCTAAATACTGAATCTTACCTTCCACGCCATCCCACTTTTCAGCTTCTGGCATTTGACCCTTCATCTCTGTGATATTTGGCCATTTTTGCGCCAGCTCTTCATTGAGCTGAGTGAACATCTCTTGCCCTTTTGGTACTTCATCTTCTGAGAAGATAGCATTGGCCGGACATTCAGGCTCACATAGCGCGCAATCGATACACTCATCAGGATCGATGACGAGGAAGTTTGGGCCTTCATAAAAGCAGTCCACAGGACAGACTTCTACACAGTCGGTGTATTTGCAAAGAATGCAGTTATCTGTAACGACAAAGGTCATAGTAAGGTCTACCTGTTATTGGATTGGCTTATATAATCAATCCCCTTTAAAAGAGCTACTACGTTAACCTCGCTTGAAGTATTATATATACATCTGCACTTGGTTGCCTTGTACTTCTTTTAAATTGAATCGACTATAAGGGCTATATAGAATAGTTAAAAATAAAGCGTATTTTAGCGCCTTTACTGCTATTTGACAATTCCCTTTAATGACTAATGATTTTTTTGAGATGATACAGTATGTCATGCGCTTGCTTGGGTGTTAGGCTATCAGGATCAATCGCGCTCAGCTCATCTTGTAAGCTAAATAGCTGATTTTGCTTTGAAATATCAATAACCACTTTATTTTGTTCAATAGACTTTAGATTTACTATGTCCGCTTCATTACGATGAGCCTGTCCGCTTTTATCCGTTACTGACTTAACTAAGTCATTTTCGTCATCAAGAGGTTTTGTGCTATCCGCCTTTAATGCATTCTGATGTGAGTGATCGATACTTAAATTGTCAGCCAAATAGCGTTTAGCATCCTCTAATACCTGAGCTGGAATACCTGCCATTTTGGCGACGTGCAGCCCAAAGCTAGAGCTGGCAGCCCCTTCTTTGATTTGATGAAGCAGTAGCAATTGACCATCGATTTCGCTGGCAGCGACATGCACATTGCGAATATTGGCCTGTTTATTTTCACCCGTCTCTGCCAATTGTGTCAGCTCAAAATAATGGGTGGCAAATAATGTCAGGCAACCAATTTCTACTAGGCGATTGACACAAGCATGAGCGATAGCCAAGCCATCAGTAGTGGCAGTACCGCGTCCGACTTCATCCATTAATACCAGCGACTTGGCGGTTGCTTGATTGAGGATATTGGCGGTTTCTATCATCTCTACCATAAAGGTAGATTTACCCCCAGCCAGATCGTCCGCCGAACCAATACGCGTAAAGATACGATCGATATCACCGATATACGCTTGTGCGGCTGGTACAAAGCTGCCGCAATGCGCAAGTAGGACAATCAATGCCGTTTGGCGCATATAGGTCGATTTGCCGCCCATATTGGGCCCTGTAATCATAAGCAAGCGTTCGGGATGTGCGGTTTCTTCATTGTCAGAAGCATGCCCCAGCACACAGTCATTGGCAACGAACTGGTTGCTAGCGTGAGCCGTGACATTTTTGGTATTTGTACTCAAAGGGTTTAAAGCTGCTTCGACAACGACGTGACGACCTTGTTTGATAGCGATACTGGTTTGATTGTTGGTGTTAAAAAGGCTATTAGAAATGGGGTTTGACGGCTGGTGTAAATGTTCATTTTTTGAGTCATTACTCATGACCGGACGCTGCCATTGATAATCGACAGCCAATTTTGCCCAATTGCTTAGTACGTCTATTTGGGCAATAGCGGTACTCAGCTGTTGCAGTTCTACTAAGTGACCACTAAGCGTGGTCAGTAGAGTTTGATATAACTGCTTTTCCCGACTCAGTGCCAAGGTTTGCGCACTCAGATATTCTGTCTCAACGTCTTTTAGCTCATCGGTAATAAAACGCTCGCTGCTTTTTAGCGTTTGCCGACGGATAAAATGCGCTGGTGCGTTTTTTGCTTGCATCTTTGGCAATTCAAAATAAAAGCCACTGACTTTGTTAAAGCCAACCTTTAGACTGGGCAATTGATTATCTTGCCGCGCACGCTCTACCATGTCATCTAAGGTGACTTGAATGTTGTCATGCAGATGGGTCAAACGATCAAACTCTTCATCAAAACCAGCCGCTATCATGCCACCGTCACGAATATGCGCAGGTGGCTCTATGACAATGGCGCGCTCGATCAAGTCAGCGACAGACTGTATCGCTGGCAGCTTGGCAGGCAAGTGCTGCATCAGCATTGATAATAAGCCCGTCTTATCATGGTTAATGCCAGAGTTAATTAATAAACGAGTAAGACGGTCGCTACTAGCAATACCATCGGCAAGCTTGCGCAAGTCGCGAGGCTTAGCACTCATCAGACCGATGCGACTACTGATACGCTCTATATCACCAATAGCATGCAGCGTTTCTCGTAAACTCATGACCAATGCATTATCTAAATTTAGTAAGCTGTCTATCGCGTCCAAACGTAGGTTGATGCGGTCATGCTGCCGTAGCGGACGTTTCATTTGCTGTACGAGTAGACGTCGTCCCATTGGCGTTTGACAATGATTGAGTACAGATATCAATGAGGTGCCATTACTACTGACAGGGGTAAATAACTCAAGGTTTTGTTGGCTATTGGCATCGATAATCAAGTAATCATCGCTGTGCTCAACGATCAGCTGATTGACTTGTGGTACATGACGCTGCTGAGTTTGCCGTGCATAATGAATAAGTGCCGCGCAGCTAGATTGAGCAAGTGGGTTATCCCCAATACCTAGACCATCGAGACGTTGCACCTCAAACTGCTGACACAAGGTGTCGCTTGCATGCTCATGATGAAAGTCATTGGCAGCCACTTCTATGATAGGGCAATCAAGGTTTTGACGTAACCATAGCATCCAGTTGTCATCGACAGTCTCATTGAGGCTTTCACTGATGATACATTCACTGGGTGCAAAGCGCGCAAACACCGTCAGCATCTGGGTTTGCAGACCGTCAATGTCGTCACTAGCAGCATGCAGCGTTTGTGTGGTCAGCGTGCCAGCCGCCAAATCCATCTGACTGATGGCCGCTTGCAACGGCTGTTTGGTATTGGCTCTTGCAGGTGGGATGAGAATGTCAATGGCGACCACCGTTGGGGTATGATTGGGTGCAATCAACGCATCATCAGTAATCGTCCCTGCGGTTAGCGTTTTAACGACTTCACGGCGCATGATACTGCCTGTTGTCGATTTGCTTTTGTCTTTTTTCTGCTTATTGCCTATATTAGGAAGGGAAGAATCAGTGTCATCGGCGCTATTACTCGCCGATTCATCGATTTGCTCACAAACCACAACGGTCTGCCCAGCGGCAATCAAGCGCGCCATATAACTATCAGCCGCATGAAAAGGTACACCTGCCATCGCAATGGTATTGCCAGCTTTATCCGTACCACGGCGGGTCAACGTAATGTCTAATATCTGCGCAGCACGTTTGGCATCATCAAAAAACAACTCATAAAAATCACCCATTCGGTACAGCAGTAGTGCTTGGGGATAATTGGCTTTCATGGTCAAGTATTGCACCATCATGGGTGTGTGATCGGCTAAGTGATAAGTAGCATCACCGATGACCAATCGCTCAGAAGATGATTGGTCAGCAGTAGGTTGCTTAGATAACGCATATTCGGATGGTGCAGTTTTTGAGACCTTTTTTGAGGAAGCAGGGTTTGGAGTCAATGGCTTAACGGTCATGCAAAATCTCTTTTAGTATTAAATGGTTTTTAAATGAATTTTTATAAATACAGTCATTGTGTTCTACTGAAATACATTTTTCTCACTGGCGGTTCGCGTGCCTGACAAATATTTCACAAAGTTTATATCAGTAGAATTGTACTTTTTTAAAGCAGATCGACTATATAGTTGAGGTGTTTGAAGTTGAATAGATAATGGTCAATTTAACCAGGTAATAAAAATAAATCGCAATAATGCGGGGTTATCAATCATCAATTAATAGAGCTTCACTAACATACTATGAAAATCTCTATTGAGGATGAAACATCACGCAGGCTTCCTACGATAGAAAAGGTGAGTGAATTTAATAAGGTAAGGGCTATTTTAACACGTCCCGCTGCATTTTTACGTCGCCAAATATCTGATTACTGCCCTTGTATCCATCAGCGTCATAACCATATATAATGACGTCACACTTAATTGGGCGATACTTAATTAGGTAGTACTTAGTCAGATGATGACAAGGCGGCAAGCCGAGCGTTGGCTAATGCGCACTAATTATCGAATATTTCCATAGGTCAAAAAATTATGTTATCAAAGATTATAGGCGGTGTCGTTGGCACCAAAAACGAGCGCGAATTAAAGCGCATGCGTAAAGTGGTCAGCAAGATCAACGCCCAAGAGGCTACCATACAAGCCCTGTCTGATGAGCAATTACAGCAAAAAACCGAAGAGTTTAAGGCGCGTCATCAAAATGGTGAAAGCTTAGATGCGTTATTGCCAGAGGCGTTTGCAGTTTGCCGTGAAGCCTCTTTACGTATCAATGGTATGCGCCATTATGATGTGCAGCTAATTGGTGGTATCACCTTGCACGAAGGCAAAATCGCTGAGATGAAAACCGGTGAAGGTAAAACCCTAATGGGCACCTTGGCCATGTACCTCAATGCCATCAGTGGTAAAGGTGTGCATCTGGTCACCGTCAATGATTATTTGGCTGCGCGTGATGCTGAGTTAAACCGTCCGTTGTTCAGCTTTTTGGGCATGACCGTTGGCGTGATCTATTCACAACAGCCGCCACAAGAAAAAATCAATGCTTATCAAGCTGATATTACTTATGGTACCAACAACGAATACGGTTTTGACTACCTACGCGACAACATGGTTTTTAGTTTGGCTGAGAAAAAGCAGCGCCCGCTAAATTTTTGTATCATTGATGAGATTGACTCCATCTTAATTGATGAGGCACGTACGCCACTGATTATTTCGGGTCAAGCTGAAGATTCATCACGTATGTATGCGCTGATTAATACGATTATTCCGTTATTAATCCGCTCAAAAGACGAAGAAGCCAACAAGAATAATGAAGAAGAAGATTTCTGGATTGATGAAAAAAATCGCCAGATCGAAATCAGTGAAAAAGGCTACGAAAAAATCGAGCGCTTCTTAATCGAAGTGGGTGAGCTTGGTGAAAACGAAAGTTTATACAGTCCAAGCCGTCTGCCACTATTGGCACACGTACAAGCCGCCATTCGTGCTCATCATGTTTTTGTCAAAAACGTCCATTACATCGTTGATGAAGGCGAAGTGATTATCGTTGATGAAAACACAGGTCGTACCATGCCAGGTCGTCGCTGGTCAGAAGGGTTACATCAAGCGGTCGAAGCCAAAGAAAACGTTGAGATTCAAGCGGAAAACCAAACGCTTGCAACCACGACATTCCAGAATTATTTCCGTCTGTATGACAAATTGTCTGGTATGACAGGTACCGCTGATACCGAAGCGGCTGAATTCAAATCGACTTATGACTTAGATGTCATTGTGATTCCAACGCATGAGCCGATTGCTCGTATTGATATGGATGACCAAATTTTCTTAACAAAGTTAGGCAAATATAAAGGTATCATTCGCGAAATTAAAGACATTCAGGCCAAAGGTGCGCCCGTCTTGGTTGGTACAGCGACCATTGAAGCCAGTGAAGAGTTGTCTTATTTGCTCGATCAAGAAGGCGTCAAGCATAACGTCCTAAACGCCAAACAGCATGAGCGTGAAGCAGAAATCATCGCTCAAGCAGGTAGCCCAAAATCAGTCACGATCGCCACCAACATGGCGGGTCGTGGTACGGATATTATCTTGGGTGGTAACTGGCAATCCTTTATCGAGGACATTGATGCAGTCAGTAAAGAAGAGATGCAACGCCTAAAAGCGCAGTGGCAAGTGAAACATGACCAAGTGGTCGCGGCGGGTGGTTTGCATATCATTGGTTCAGAACGTCATGAATCACGCCGTATTGATAACCAGCTACGCGGTCGTGCTGGTCGTCAAGGTGACCCTGGTATGTCGCGCTTTTTCTTATCGCTTGAAGATGACTTGATGCGTATTTTCGCAGGTGATCGCGTGGTCAACATGATGCGTGCGATGGGCCTAAAAGAAGACGAAGCCATTGAGCACAAAATGGTTTCCAAATCGATTGAAAACGCGCAAGGTAAAGTTGAGAGCCGCGATTTTGATGCTCGTAAAAACTTGCTCAAATATGATGATGTGGCCAATGAGCAGCGTAAAGTCATCTATGGTCAGCGCGATGATTTGTTGGCAGAAATGGATTTGCTCGAAGCCATTAACGTGATGCACCGTGACGTCTATAATGCCATGATTAGTCAGTTTATTCCGCCAGGGTCTGTCGATGACCAATGGAACGTGGACGGTCTAGAAGATGAGCTAGAAGACGAGTTCAAGATAACCATGCCGATCAATGATTGGTTGGATGAAGATCGCCGCCTGGATGAAGAAGGTTTGCGCGAAAAAATTATTCAAACTGCGTTAGATCGTTATCATGGTCGCCGTGAGCAAATGGGTGAAAAAGATGCCGCGCAGCTTGAGCGTCACTTTATGCTACAAAGCCTAGATAAGCACTGGAAAGAGCATTTAACTCAGATGGATCAGTTGCGTAAAGGGATTCATTTGCGCGGTTATGCGCAAAAAAACCCAGAGCAAGAATACAAGCGTGAATCGTTTGAATTGTTCCAAATGATGCTTGGTGCTATTAAGTCTGAAACGGTACAAGATTTATCACGTGTGCACATTCCGACTAAAGAAGAGCTAGAAGCGTTAGAAGTGCAGCAGCGCGAAAACGCCGCTCATATGCAAATGCAGTTTGAGCATGATGAAGTTGATAACTTAGACAGTGGCACTAATAACCCTGCACCGCAGCCACAAAACCGTAGCATGGGCAGCGGTATAGCTGCCGCTGGTGCGATGGGAGGCACTGGTGCGAATGAGGCAAATCCATATGCTGGTATGAATATCAGTCGTAACGCACCGTGCCCTTGTGGTTCAGGACTTAAGTATAAGCAGTGCCATGGCAAAATTTAATAGCAATCGCTACTTGAGTTTTTGAGATCAGTTAAGTTTTCAAAACCAGTATAAACATTGCTAAGCA
Organism: Psychrobacter sp. 1176_08; assembly: GCF_052850615.1. Taxonomy (NCBI): domain Bacteria; kingdom Pseudomonadati; phylum Pseudomonadota; class Gammaproteobacteria; order Moraxellales; family Moraxellaceae; genus Psychrobacter; species Psychrobacter sp. 1176_08. The sequence continues at coordinate 183,027 of NZ_VXCU01000004.1, read as the reverse complement.
AAAATGGTTACGCTATGATGAAAAGCCCTTATCAATAAGAGATAGGGGCTTTTTTGTGACTTACTGAAATCAGCGAGCAGTTGATAATAGATAAGAAAGCACGGCTTTAAAATCACGAATGGTTTTTAGCGATTGCTTACAAATTCAACATAGGCGTGCATTTAGGGACGCGCTATAGTGTTTAACATATTATTTGGGAGAGTGTTATGAACGCAAAATTATTAAAACAGTGGCGTACTTCTGTTGCACTAACAGGTTTATTGGCTGGCGCATTGACCATTAGTGCTTGTCAAAAGGAACAAAAAACAGAGCCAAGTTTGGAAGACAGTATCAGTGCTGAGCAATCAGTACCTATGTCTGCAGAGCCTGCCGAACCCAATGATGTAGTGGTTGATACTCAAGATCCCTCTCTCAATGAAGTAGCAGACGATACCGCTGCTTCTGTTAATACTGGTGTGAGCCAGATTAATTATTCATGTTCCCCTGAATTACAGGTTGAAGCGACTTATAAAGACACGGATAATCAAGTGGTCATTGCTACCGCAAATGGCACTACAACCTTGACTAAAACCAACGACGCCACCAATCCTGAAGTATTTGGGGTTGAAAATGCCATCGACGGTGGGGAAGGTTTTGTACAATGGCGTGTTGCTCATCAAGATCGTGAAACAGGTGTGATGCGGACAGCTGGTGCGAACGCTGAAAATGTCAGTACTTATGAGTGTAAGAGAACAGATGAAGGCGCAGTATAAATAAACAGTAGACCACAATGTGATACTCATAAAAAAAGCAACGTTCACGTTGCTTTTTTATGGAATAGTTAAAATACTAAAAGATTATTTATTATAAGTAGAATCATTTTCATGATCTAAAAACCCTTCTTCTTTAACATCAAGCTCTTCGTGTTTTAATGTGACTTGAATGGTGTCAGTATGCGTATGCACCGTTTTACTAATATCGATTTCTTGTACGGCATACGTCTCTTTAGTGACGGTGGCTACTTGGCGTGATAGCACAATCTCGATAGGGGCGCCGCCAATCTCAACCTGCTTGTCATTGATAGTAATAACGGCCTTACTATCTAGTGACGGTTCCACATGACGCAACACATCCTTTTCATCATAGTTGCCAGAAAGTAAATCTTGGCTTTCAGCATCCTGAAACTCAGTACGAACAGTGATATATTCTTCAACCAGCTCAATCGGCACTTCTATCGTTTTGGTACGTGTGTGTTTAGTGACGGTTACTTTACCGACATCTAAGCGTTCTTTGTTGACAACAGGGCGCTCTTCTAATAGTTCAAGATAACCAACTTGTCCACTTTTATTTGAGACGTTTTCTCGGTTGGATAATACTTGATCTTCTCTCAAGATATCTTGAGCCGTTAATGACTCATTTTGCGGTGGGGTATTGAAATTATCAGTAGTCATTGTGATTTCCTTATTATTATCCATTAAATGAGATGTTTGCCAAAACGAATTTTCTTACCGTAGAGATATAAGTACCAGCAGTCATGAAGTAAAAAACATAAAAAAGACCAGAGACAAGCTCTGGTCTTAATAACTGAGTCAACAACTCAGCTGCTTATTTAAGTCATCATGTCTCATATATTTACTTATATATTTTATCTATAAGACAAACGACTCATGAGCCAATTACATACCACGAGCACGGCGTACGTCTTCAGCAGTAATGCCATCACGGTCTACGATGTTGCCTTCACGGTCAACCACGTTACCATCACGGTCAATGTCTAGCTCTTCACGCTGAATAGTCTCTACGATTGTTTCAGTATGACGCTCAGAGGTTTTTCCAACGCTAACTTCTTCAGCGACATAAGTATCTTTACCGACACGAGCGCGTTCAGCTTCTAGCTCTACTTCAACTGTATCATTGATATCCATATCACCAATGCGACGATCAGTTGGACGATCTACATTTGTACGTTGGATATTAGCATGTTCTTCTTCTAGTTCGACATCAATATTGCGTTCTTCTGTGACCACATGCTTACCAACTTTTACTAAACCTGCAACGATACGATCTTTATTAACTGTCAGACGCTCCTCTAGCAGCTCCAGTGTATTTGGCGCTTCGTAGTTATGATCTGCAATTTCCATACGGTCAGCTTCTGGCAAAGTATCAGCAGTAAATGCTTGACGATCTCTTTCGTATTGCTCTTTATAGCTATACTGGTAGTCGTGATCGTATACTTCCATGGCCTCGACTTGTGATTTGGTTAGGCTATCAAAGAAAACATCATCTCCTACAATACGGGCCAAACCTGCTGGTACTAGTACTTCCTTAGAGCTGAACCAGCCGCCTGCATCAACAATTAAATAACGAATACGACCAGTAGTGTCTTCTACCAATGCACCTTCAATTTTACCGATTTTTTCTTCATTAACACCATAAGCAGTTTTGCTTGTTGGATCATAATAGTCATCACCGATAAGGTCGCGATGAGTGGCTTGAATATCTTTTAAACGAATTAGTTGGCTCATTATTGTCTTCCTTTCTTATGAATTATAAATAATAGTTATTGTATAAATATTAAAATTTTAATGATTTCTTAATCAAACAGTTTTTTATAAAAATAAAATCCTATCTAAATCAATGTCTGTAAAAGTAGCGCTACTAGGTAGCCGTTACCTCAACTTGTAATTATCGTAACACTGAGATTTTGGATGAGATATATGAGCAAGGTAGCAAAGTGTGGGCTTGCCGTAATTGCGTGTAATAGGCTGTAAGCGCTATAACATAGCGAGGGGTATAAGTTAACGCAATTTTACACAGTGAAATGTTTGGTGGTAAAAAAAAGATAGCAGACACAAAAAAACTGCAGTGTAATTTTACACTGCGGTTTTTAAAATCACGATTGAAGTATAAGAACTAGAATAGTATGTGTTTTTATACTGCAACGGTGTGAAGTTGTTTGTGCTTATGGCAATTCGATAGCTACCGCAACTGCTTCACCGCCACCAATACATAAAGTCGCCACGCCTTTTTTGCCGCCAGTACGCTTCAAAGAGTTAATCAGCGTGACTAAGATACGCGCACCTGAACAACCGACTGGATGACCTAACGCACAAGCGCCGCCTTCGACGTTTACTTTAGCGTGTTCAATGTTTAGTTCATCCATCGCTGCCATCGTGACCATAGCAAACGCTTCATTAATCTCCCACAGATCAACATCAGTCACTGACCAACCTGCACCCGCTAAAACTTTTTCAATAGCACCAATAGGGGCGATGGTAAATTCGCCTGGGTGGCGCGAATTTGAGGCAGTAGCAATGATACGCGCTTGATAATCAAGGCCTTCTGATTTTGCTTGAGATTCTTTCATTAGCACGACCGCTGCGCCACCATCGGAGATAGAGCTTGCATTTGCGGCAGTGATGGTGCCATCTTTCGCAAAAGCTGGACGCAAAGTAGGAATACGCTCAGCGTTGGCAAGGGCAGGCTGCTCATCAGTATCAATCGTTTGTTCGCCTTTACGAGTGCTAAAGGTGACTGGCTCAATCTCGTCTTTGAAGTGATTATCTTTGATGGCTGTTAACGCACGATTGAGTGATTCGATGGCAAACGCATCCATCTGCTCACGGGTATAGCCTTTCTCATCGGCCATTTCTTGAGCAAACTTACCCATCAACTTACCCGTTTCAGCATCTTCTAAACCGTCTAAGAACATATGGTCTTTGACTTCTTGATGGCCCATACGATAGCCACCGCGCGCGCCTGGCATCAGATATGGCGCATTGGTCATCGATTCCATACCACCAGCAACTGCTACATTGAAGCTACCTGCTTTGATACCATCGTGTGCTTGCATGACGGCTTTTAGACCAGACCCACAAAGCTTATTAATGGTTACAGCACCAGTGGCATCAGGCAGACCAGCTTTACGCATGGCCTGACGTGCAGGGCCTTGACCCAAACCTGCGGTCAAAATACAGCCCATGATGACTTCATCGATAGTATCAACACTAACGCCTGAACGCTCGACAGCCGCTTTGATAGCAGCAGCACCAAGATCGGTGGCGCTCATATCTTTTAATGAGCCTTGGAAGCCGCCCATTGGCGTACGTGCGCCGTTTACAATTACAATTGCATCATTTGACATCGTTATTCCTTTTTACGTATTTAAATGAAAGTATTTTACTTATAGTAAAGGCAAGTGCTGATAAATCAACGTCTGGTTACTAGAAAGCGTTTGCCTAGCTTGCTAACAAACAGAGTGCTAAAAGTCTGGCTTATGCCAGCTCATCTAAGCGAATACGTACCACTTTATCAGTAATCGTATCCAATTTTTCGATTTTTTCGATGGCCAGATTCATCTGGCTTTCTACCACAGGTAAGGTCAAAATAATCACAGGTACTTGACCGACTTTGTGCGCAGGCTTTTGTAGAATCGCATCAATATTAATACCAGCATCGCTTAGGATGCGAGTGATATCGGCCAGTACGCCAGGGCTGTCATAAGCATGTACACGCAAATAATAACCCGTGATCATTTGTTCTGAACGCAGTATTGGTGTATCTGACAGCTGCTCAGGTATAAACGCCAAATGCGGCACATGATGACCATGGTTTTTTTGATCACTGTTGCTTTGGTTGCTATTGTCTTTGCTGCCTAAAACGCGAACCAAATCCATCACGTCAGCCATAACAGCAGAAGCGGTTGCACCTGCGCCCGCGCCATCACCACAATACAATGTCTGACCTAGCGGGTGTGAGTTGACCAACACCGCATTTTTTACACCATTGACATTGGCAAGCAACGCATCTTGTGGAATTAGTGTTGGATGAACTCGTAACTCGATACCAGCAGCCTCTGAATCGCCATTGCCATCACGGCGCACAGCAAAACCTAAGTGCTTGATACGGTAACCCAGCTCTTCAGCATAGCTGACATCTTGTAAAGTGATGCCTGTAATTCCTTCACAGTAAACACTATCAAACTGTAATGGGACACCAAAGGCTATAGAGGCAAGAAGTGCCAATTTATGCGCAGCATCAATACCTTCAACATCAAACGTTGGATCTGCCTCAGCATAACCCAGTTCTTGTGCTTCGACCAATACGTCTGCAAATGGGCGACCTTTGTCACGCATTTCAGTCATGATAAAGTTGCCAGTACCGTTGATGATACCAGCCAGCCAATCAATTTTGTTGGCAGCCAATGCTTCACGCATCACTTTAATAATAGGAATGCCACCTGCGACTGCTGCTTCATAAGCGACGTGGACGTTGTTTGCTTCAGCGTACGCAAAAATCTCATTGCCGTGTTCTGCCAATAGCGCCTTGTTTGCCGTAACCACATGCTTGCTATGTCGGATGGCTTGCATAATGACGTCTTTTGCTAAGGTAGTCCCGCCAATCACTTCAATAACGATGTCAACGTTATCGCTTGCTGCAATTGCCATCAAGTCGCTGTTTTGCATAATATTGGCATCGATATCATCACGCTGGCGACGGGTACCTACTTCGGTAATAATAATATCGCGGCCACAACGGCGCTTTAGCTCGTCTAAGTTGTCATTAATGAGATGGATTACGCCTGTTCCGACGGTGCCCAGACCAAGTATCGCTAGTTTGATGGAGTTACTCACAGTATCCTCAGAAGGTTAGATATAATGGTGCACTTCTAAAACTGTGACAGCGTCAAACCCACTTTGGGTATATACGATTTGCACGTGTGTTGACGGTCGCAGTGTTTACCTATGCTCCATTATCGTTGAATAGAAAATCGTTGAATAAAAGATATTCAAACAAAAGCGTGCTGATTTTACATCGTACTTCATCGTATCATACCGACAAGCAGGAGTGACGTCTACACAATGTCGCTTAGTGAATGGATAACAAAAAGTATCCAATCATTATCCATTAATTAGCGCCTACTGCTTCTGCCAGTTGGGCCGCAGGTAGATAGCCGCCCACTTGCTCTCCAGTTTCTGTAAAGACAGCTGGTGTACCGCGCACACCCAATCTTGCACCCAATGCCATATGCTCTTGAACTGGATTGGCACAGCTAGGTGCTTGTACATCGGCACCCATTTTTGCTTGGTTCATGGCCGCATTACGATCTTGACTACACCAAATCGCTTCCATTTTTGGCACCGACTCTTGGCTACGTGGCCATGCCAAATAACGCACTTCGATACCGCGTGCATTGATATCGTCCATCTCTTCATGCAGCTTACGGCAATAACCACAGTCAGCATCGGTAAAGGCATAAATAACAGATTTGGTTTCGCCTTTCGCCGGATAAATAATCATCTCTTTTTTATCAACCGCTTTTAGCGCTTCCTGTGCAGTCTTAGCAGTCAAGGCTGCACTGATATCTACTGGCTGAGCTTCGCCAACAGCAATGATTTGACCTTGAATAATGTGCTTGCCAGACTTATCGGTAAAGAAAGACGGTAGACCTTCCGCCGTTACCCAATAAATCCCATCCATATCGGTCGGTACAGCGGACACAATACGCTCTTCGATACCAGATGCCGTCAAATTTGTTTGTAAGGCTTCTACCACGGCTGGATCATTATCCGCGGCTACTTTAGCAGAACTGACTTTGGTTGTTGCTGCATTGACCACACTGCTATTGCTGGTCGCGTCTGCCGCATTGTTTGAGCAGCCAGCGGCAACAATGACCAATAAAGCACTCATCATAAAACGAGATAGAGTGGTTCGAGAAAAACGATCAGCGGCAACGAGATTTTTGCTAAGAGGAGAGGGCATATGGGTTTCCTATAGACACTATGTTTAAGTATGTCTAATCATAAATGCGCTCTAAAAAGAGCGATAAATTGTAAATAGTCATGCGTATCAATGAAGGATTAAAAACCAACTATAAAAATGTTTTTATAACTTATTGATAATAAAAGATAGGTGACAATATCATCTATATTACCATATTTATGATAAATAATAGCCAACAGCGATTAGGACGCTTAAGTAGATAACGAGGAGATTGCTGAGGATGGCGACGAACGAAAATTGCAAAATAAGATACATTTATACTATGTCATATTGTTACTCGTCTATGTAGGCTACTGCTAATAAGACATGTTTGCAAATTTGTATAAAAACCCTTTTATTTTTGATATTTGCAAGCTGTCAATTTATTTTATTCTAAAAATTGCGCTAAGGAGCACATACATATGGCAGGTGCCAGTCTACTAACCTTACTTGATGATATCAGTGTGATATTGGATGACGTTTCTGTCATGACAAAAGTCGCTGCCAAAAAAACCGCTGGTGTACTGGGTGACGATTTGGCACTGAATGCTGAGCAAGTCTCTGGTGTCAAAGCCAATCGTGAGTTACCCGTGATTTGGGCAGTAGCCAAAGGCTCACTGGTTAACAAACTCATTTTAGTACCCGCAGCGCTATTGATCAGTGCTGTCTATCCCCCTTTAATTACCTTCTTATTGATGTGTGGCGGCCTATTTTTGGTATATGAAGGGGCAGAAAAAATCATTCATCGATTTTGGCCACATGCATTGCCACATGATGAAGACCAAAACGCACGCCGAAAAGCCAATGCTGATGAGACGGTAGATTTGGTCGCTTTTGAAAAAGAAAAAATCAAAGGCGCGATACGGACAGACTTTATTTTATCCGCTGAGATTATCGTCATTGCACTAGGCTCAATGGTGAGCGCCACTTTGCTAGAGAGAAGCTTAGCCTTGTCTATTTTAGCGATAGGTATCACTATTGGTATCTATGGCCTAGTGGCTGGTATTGTCAAAATAGATGATGCAGGTTTGCATCTGATGGAGCAAGAAAGTAGCTTCAAGCAAAAACTGGGTAAGCTGATGTTTGCTGCTGCGCCCAAATTGATGAAATTTTTGTCCATCGCTGGTACCTTAGCGATGTTCCTAGTCGGAGGAGGCATCTTAGTACACGGTATTAGCTTCTTGCATCATGGAGTAGAAGACATCGCTCATCTGACGGGTATTTTTGAAAGCTTGACCGCCGCCATTTTAAATGGGGTTATTGGTTTTATCATTGGTGCAATAGTTGTCGCTATTTTGACGGTCATTGGTAAGATGCGTGGTAAAGATGATCATGCCTCGTCGGCCCATTAATCATAATCACACGACCTTATAATAAAAAGCCCCAAAGTTGTTATCAACTTTGGGGCTTTCTTGTTTTACCTTATACAGCTAGAGTTAGCTTTCGTTGTTTGCATCGTCAGCTTCTAGCTTTTCAGCTTGCGTTGGCTTTTTATGGTCAACTTTTGGCTTACGGCTGCGTGCTTTTGGTACTTTTGGCGTGGTTAGATTAAACATACCTGTCTGTGGTAACAGTTGCTCTGCCACATTCTCAATCATGTTTTTATAACTGGCAATCGTGGTTTTTGATTTGGCCGCCTGACTGTCTTCTTTGATCGGTTGTTCAACCTCAGAGGCAGTTGCTTGCTCAGTGCTCACAACGCTAGCAGTTTCCACATTATCAGTGTCGATACCTGTGTGTTCTGCTTCTACGCTTTGAGTACCTACATTTTCATTATCAGCTTGCTTGTCATCCGCCTTTGATAGCGTTTGATCGGCTTCCAATAACTGCTCACTATCCATACTGACATCATCTGTCTGCGCTTGAGTGGTCAGAGCCGTTGCTTCGACATTGTGAGCCTCAACATCACTCACATCTTGTTCAGAAGCTGCTTGTTGAGACTCAACGACTGATTCGTCATCGGTCTTTGCTTCTGGCTCAGCACCTTTTTCAGACGCAGTACTTTGGTTCGCTGATTCGTGATAATCAGGATGCTGACCGCGTGGATCATTGCTTGCACGCTTACCAACAGTACGTGGTTCAACGTCTGTCTTACCTTGCGCGGCGGCAAACTGACTGACGGCTTGCGTCATTGCTTCAAAGCGCGTTAGATAATCCACGGTCAAGGGCTGATAGCCGTAGTTGCTAAAGTCAAAGCTTTTACCAGCAAGATCAGTAGAGTGCTGATTATCGCTTGTAGCGCTTGCAACATCGGCGCCGCCATTATCAGCATTTTGCGCTTGCTTAGCAAACAAGGCAATGGTTTCGATAAAGCAATGAATCACGCCTTCTTCTGCTAAGCGAGTTTGCGCTTCTGGTAGCGTGGCACGGATGAACTCACCAACCGTACCGCGAATTGTAGGCGCACTTATCGCGGCTTGTGGCTTTTGATCCACTGGTGCTTGCATCTGTTGGCTGCGTACCACACGTGGATCGTTACTGGCCTGACCAAACTTCTCAGCCGTTACGTAGCGTGTGGCAAATAGAGCATCATGAGTCAGCTGAAGGGCAGAGTTACTGGTCGCATGAGCATCATCAGAGCTGTTGCTTTCTTGAACCTTAGGCGCTGTTTTTGCACTGGTGTCTACCTTCGCATCAATAGCAACATCTGCTTCCTGATGGGTTTTTTGATGCTTCGATGAGGTTTGATCCTCATCAATTTTGGCATCAGCTGACGTCAGGTTTTCAGTTTGATGCTCCGCAACCTGCTTTGATGTTGGCTGCTTCTCTGTAGCAGAGGCTTTTTCATCATCATAGTCAGCTTTAGATGCACTTGTTTGTGCTTTCTCTTCAGTCACTTTTACCTTAGCGTCGTCAGATTTAGGCTCATCAGTTTTTGCAGTCCCTTTATCTGTCACTGTTGGCTCAGCACTTTTTTCAACAGAATGTTGTGCATCACTATTCTGTTGATTAGTACGTGCGTTTGTTGCCTCGTCTTTCGACACATCATTGGCTTCGCTCTGTTTTTTCACAGGGGGCTGCTTTGTCTGAGTAGACTTGCTGTCATCTAGAGAAAGATGCACGACCTCTGGTGTCTTAAGCGCAACTGGTGCTTCATTGACCTGTAGTACTACTTCATTAGGGTCTTGATTGCGGCGCCCGTTCGCCGAATTCTTACTGCTGTTAGACTCTTTACTCGTCTGCTGGCTTTGTTGCTGAACATTATCAGCCGTTAGCGTTTCGCCGCGCTCTAGCTTGCCACGTGAGCCGCGTTGACTGTGCGACTTACGCTTAGTACGAGTTTGTTCAGCGGCTGCATTATCGCTTTTATCTTCAGAGTCATTACGCTCATCTGCATTGCGTTTATTGTTCTGCTGATTGTTGTCTTGGCGATTACTGTCTTGACGATTGTTGCGATTACGGTCATTAGGACGTCTGTTGTCCTGCTGACGCTTATCTTGATTATCAGACTGTTTGTCATCGCCATTGTTTGAAGTTTGGCTACCAATATTGTCATTTACTTCAGTATTGGCGTCATCTGTCTGCTCTTTTCTTTGACGAGGCTTAGATGATCTGGACTTACGTGACTTACGTCTTCTTCTATCTTCGTTATTACTGTCGTCTGTATCACTGTCCGAAGTACGGCGAGCTTGCTGACGATTGGCATTGCTCTCTGATGATTCGGCATCTTTCTTTTGCGAGTCATTTTGCTGAGTGACTGGCGTACTGTTGGGGGCAGTGTTTAACGCATTACTATCTACTTGTCCAAACGAACCCAAGCTTTGTGCACCAGTATTAACCAATGCTTCAATCGCTTCTGCGGCATCTCGGCTACTGACACTAGGTGTCGTAGTAGCTTGCGGGGCTTGAGCAAACAGATTGGATAACCAAGCAACCGCTTGCGGCTGGGCGTTTGCAGGAGTATTAACAGGCTGCGGTGCTACGGGCGCAGGTGCAACATTTTGGCTGGGCTGCGGTGCCTGCGTAGCAGGAGCGTTGTTAGGATTTTTTTGGTTACGATGATCGTTGCTATAATTGGTGCTATGCTCAACGGTATCGCTTTGCTTATTAGCAGATTTGTTGTCTGCCGCCTGACGTGGCTGGCGCGTTGGCTGCTGTTCTGGACGCTCTTTTTCAGCCGTCTGCCAATCGACATTGTAGCCAAGATCACTGTGTTCTTGTTGTTGAGTATCCGTGATACGCTCATAGCTCGATGGGGCAAAACCATCACGGTTGAAGTGCAGCTTAAAGTTAGGAGACTCTAGATGTGCGTGTGGCAAAATCGTGATACGAGTACCGCTATCTTGTTCAAGATAAACCAAACTATCGCGCTTTTCATTCAATAAGAAGGCGGCGATGTCGGTGGGTACTTCTGCTTGCACTTCACCTTGACGCTCTTTTAATGCAATTTGCTCAATCTGGCGCATAATCGATAGCGACAATGAACGCAAATCACGAATCATACCGTTGCCATGGCAGCGTGGGCAGATATAACCCGTTGACTCTTCTAATGACGGACGCAAGCGCTGACGGCTCATCTCCATCAGACCAAATTTAGAGATATCACCAAACTGGACGCGCGCGCGGTCATATTTGGTGGCATCGACCAATCGTTTTTCGACTTCTTTTTGATGCTTGTTGTCATTCATGTCAATGAAGTCAATAACAATCAAACCACCCATGTCACGCAGACGTAGCTGGCGGGCAATTTCATCGGCGGCTTCTAGGTTAGTGTGGTAAGCCGTTTCGGCAACGTCTGAGCCTTTGGTCGATTTGGCTGAGTTGATATCGATAGATACCAAAGCTTCCGTTTGGTCGATAACAATTGAGCCGCCTGATGGCAGACGTACTTCACGCTGATAAGCGGTTTCGATTTGTTTTTCGATGTTAAAGCGCGAAAACATTGGCTCATAATCAGTATATTTTCGCAGTTTTTCTGCTTGTTTTGGCATCACTGCGTCAATGAAACCTGCCGCTTCGATATAAGCGTTTTCGTTATCGATCCAAATCTCAGCAATATCATCACGCAGATAATCACGGACAGCACGTGTGACCACGCCCGCTTCTTGGTGAACCAAGCGTGGTGATGGATATTTTTGGTTTTGTTCTTGAATGGCTTGCCAGATATTGAGTAGATGGTTCAAATCGTGCTGTAAGTCTTCTTGGGTTTTACCAATACCGGCGGTACGAATAATGACGCTCATACCTTTTGGTAGATCAAGATTGCTCAGCATACGCTTCATGTCTTCACGCAGTTTACCTGAGATTTGACGCGAGATACCACCGCCACGAGGGTTGTTTGGCATCAATACCAGATAGCGTCCCGCCAATGATACGTAAGTCGATAAGGCAGCGCCTTTGTTGCCACGCTCTTCTTTTTCCACTTGGACGATCAGCTCGTCGCCTTCTTTAATAAGTTTTTTGATGTTTTCATCACGTGGATTGCCGCTTAAATACTCAGCAGAAATTTCACGAATCGGTAAAAAGCCTTGGCGCTGTGAACCATATTCGACAAACACCGCTTCAAGCGATGGCTCGACACGAGTCACATGGCCTTTATAGATGTTGGATTTTTTTTGTTCACGAGTACGGTTTTCTAAGTCGAAATCGTACAGATGATTGCCTTTGCATAAGGCAACACGAATTTCTTCGTTTTGAGTAGCGTTGATCAAGATGCGTTTCATATTGGTATCCTATGAGTACGCACAACAACGATTCGACGGGCTTTTTAGCGGGTGACAAGTATGGCCAATGGTTACATTAGCGTTGACGGATTTTCATTAACAGTAGAACGTAAATGGTGGGTTTCATAAAACACATTGGTTTTTCAATGGCTTGTTTTTACCTAAAACTATTTGCATTGCTAATATTGTCAATGCGAATATAAATGCTATAGGGTGTAAGGCTATACATTTATACTCTATTATTGGTAGGCTTGGTCCAAATTTTAGTGCGTAAGCATACTTAAACTATCAGTGAGCTAAATCATCAGTAAGTTCTTATGGTCGCTAAGCGTGCACACTTTGTAAGAGTGAGCGGCTCAATTACTGACTTAAAAATACTGATACTGAAGCAGTATCGTGCTGTTGCAATTCATCCATCAAAGTCTAGCAATAATATCGCTGTGAGCAGAGCTGCTGTTAGAAGATCAATTGTATAAAATAGTCGTATCAGCAGTTATTCATGTAGGTAAAGCAATTGGTTACACTTTATTTATCGTTCTGTCATACATCACGTCAATAATATCTGGGGCGTTTTAACATTAAGTATCGCAGCTTCAGTGATCAGCGGGGCGTACTTGGCAAACAGAATACACAACCAAACTATCGGCATGGTGCTGTATTTACATCTTATTCATCGTTATCTGTTTGACCACCAATACTTAGGCAGCTATCGATATACTTCTCGATCCTAACGTTAAACCATCCATACTTGCTCAGCTTTGCTCGCGTAAGAGACCATCAGATAAGTAATTATTAAATAATAAATAGTTATCGGATAAAGTCGTTGTCGTGCGGGTTGTGAGTCAATATCGTGTCATTATCAGTCAATGAACAGGCATTTTGCCAAATTCAATCACATTGATTTTATGAGCACAAAGTTATGTAGTGTCACTATTTATTTTATAGCACTGACGATCTCGTGTAATTGATTACAATCAGTGCGGTTTCCTCAATTTATGGGGGCTTATCTATGAATATCTATCATTGATATCTGCAAATAAACAATGCGCCCTAAAATCAGATGAAACGTCCAATCTCTACAGGGTATATAGCGTATACCACTCTACTAACAAGTAGTAAAAATAGTCATAAACTATCTGAAACAACAATGATTATTGCTACAGCTTCTGCTTAATTGTCGCTCAACATGCTAAACTATAACAAATCTTTGCGTAAATACCTAACTAAAAATGACGAACTCAAAAATGACTGATGAAGCCCCCGCTCACGAAGCTCCTGCTATTTTCAATAGTAAAACACGCCCACAAAGCGCTGACGATGAGATCAGCAACTTTGGCAAGGTGAACTACCTTGAAGTCACACGCCATCAGCACGACCAGCGTTTGGATAACTTTTTGCTCAATCGCTTAAAAGGCTTGCCAAAATCACACATCTATAAAATGATTCGCTCTGATGAAGTGCGCGTTAATAATAAGCGTTGTAAAGCGCATGATCGAGTACAGCGTGAAGACGTGGTTCGTATTGCCCCTGTGGAGCTGGCAACGCGTGATAAGCCAATCATCAGCACCGAGTTTGCCAACAGCTTGCTGGCGCGTGTGGTTTATGAAGATGAAGGCATGATGGTTCTCAACAAACCTTCTGGCATTGCGGTGCATGGTGGTAGCGGTCTGGACTTTGGTGTCATCGAAGCCATGCGCGAAGTGACAGGTAAAAAATACCTAGAGCTGGTACATCGTATCGATAAAGATACCTCAGGGCTGCTCATGATTTCCAAAAAACGCTCAGCACTCAAAACGTTGCAGCAGCATTTGGTGGACAAAACCATTCAAAAGCATTATTTATGTCTGGCAAAAGGTCAGCCTGTGCTTAATGAGCAACGTATTGATGCACCATTGCTACGCTATACCCTTGCCAGTGGTGAGCGCCGTGTCAAAATTGATGCTCAAGATCCGCAAGCCAAAGAAAGCCAAACAGATATCATCGTCCATAATCGCTTTATGCTGGCAGGCCAACCTGTGAGCTTAATTGAAGCCAAGCCACTGACAGGTCGTACCCATCAAATCCGTGTGCATTTGGCCCATATCGGTCATGCGATCTTAGGAGATGATAAGTATAACGTACACGACAAATCAGGTGTCCACCGTCTGTGCTTACACGCGTGGCGCTTAGATATTCCAGGCTACGAAACCATCACAGCGCCATTGCCAGATGACATGGCAGACTGGTTGCCCGAGCAAACCAAATTGCCTGAGTAAGACTGAAACGTAGAAATCATTATCCAAAGATTGATTCTATTGAAAAATATCTTCTTAAACGTCACGATACCTTATTATTAATGCTTAATAATTTGCCGTGACGTTTTTGTATCTACTATTTATTACTGCTATTCGCTAAGGTCAATTCATGAGTAAGTCATCCATCGCCCATAATCGAGTACCTACTAAGACCAGCCTGTTACCAGACCCTCATCTTTTAGCAGATAAAACGCTGATTATTTTTGATTGGGATGGCACGTTGATGGATTCAATTGGCTTGATTGTTGAGTCTATGCATGTGGCAGGAGAAGCTCATGGATTTCAGACGACGGATAAAGAAGTACAAGATATTATTGGACTGAGCTTGATGAATGGTATTGAGATTTTATACCCTCAAGCGAATGACGCGCAAAAGCTCGCCATTCAACAAAGTTATGCGGAGTATTATATTCCCAATAGTCATCGCACGCCGTTCTTTACACCAATAAAAGATATGCTTCAGAGCTTACAACATCAGGGAAAAAGCCTTGCGGTCGCCACTGGCAAAAAAAGAAAAGGGCTGGATCGAGTATTGGATGCCTCTAACAGTCATCATTATTTTGTCATGACACGCTGTGCTGATGAAGCAGGATCAAAACCTGATCCGCAAATGCTGACCGACATTTTGAATGACACACAGCAGCCAATCGCCAATGCCGTTTTTATTGGTGATAGCATTTATGATATTCAGATGGCCACGCAGTTAGGAATGACCAGTATCGCAGTGAATTATGGTACAGCATCAAGTGCAGAGCTTGCCGCTCAGCAGCCGACTTATCAAGTGGATACGCCGCAGGCCTTGGTAGATCTATTATGTGGATAGTGCAAAAAGCTATAACTGTTCAATAAATACACCAATAAAAAAGGGTTTATCGCAAATAACGATAAACCCTTTTTTATGACAGACGGTGCTTAGTTAGCGCTTTTTTACTTATCGGTATCTTGTGCAACATTTAATAATTCATTGTCGCCATTTTCAGTCTCGTTTGGCTCACTAAGATCGGTCTCAATGAGTTTGTCATCGTTAAGCTGATAGTCATACCAGTTACCCATCACGCCTGCCAACTCATCCAAACCTTCTTTTCGTAAAGCAGAAAAGAGTTGAATGGTGCACTTTAATCCCAGTTTTTTGAGACGTTTACGGGTATTCAAAAGCGCGTTTTTAGATGCACCATATTTTAGCTTATCTGCTTTAGTGAGCAAGATATGTACAGGTAGTTCGCCATCTTTTGCCCAGTGCAGCATTTGCTCGTCAAAGAACTTGAGGGGATGACGAATATCAGTCATCAATACCAAACCTGCAAGACTTGAGCGTGATACCAAATATTCTTCTAGCTCCACCTGCCACTCTTTTTTCATCTCAAGTGGCACCGCAGCATATCCATAACCAGGTAAATCAACCAATCTTCTATCCGTACTGCCAATACTAAAGAAGTTAATCATCTGCGTACGCCCAGGTGTTTTGGAGGAGCGTGCCAGCTGGCGCTGATTGGTCAAGGCATTAATAGCCGAAGATTTTCCTGCGTTTGAGCGTCCTGCAAAAGCAACCTCTAATCCTATATCAGGGGGACAGAGGCGAAAGGTAGGCGCTGAGGTCATAAATTCTGTTTGCTGAATTTTTTGACGAGATTTGGTGTTGAACAACGCATGTTCTGCGGCAACATCTGTAAACGGGGTACTCATAAATGGCTCATTAATCTTTAAAAAATGGATACAGTCGTGAAATTTAGTCCGCTGGCTATTTTGATCGAACATGAGGCAGAAGAACTATATACAGTGATGAGAAATTATCCGAAAACTCTATGGTCTTATAAGCAATCAGACAGTCATCTCATATTATCGACTATTCTATACTATTACAGGTCTTACTGATTGAAATAACAATGATTAACATCATATAAATGTCATCGTAACAATAAGTCTCAACAGTCATTTCTAGAATTTATCGCTCGCTAAAACACGTTACCAAAGCCAAACTATATTTATCTAGGTTTATATGACATACATTGTTACAATGTTTATTAAGATATGTTTAGTTAACTATATTGAATGAATGCCGTTTAATAAAATGATTGATTAAACGAATGACGCACTAAATGGAGGTGTCCTATGTTCTCAATCACCACGCTTCTAAACCAAACTCATCGTCTTTTAATTGGTAGCGGCGCTGCCTTACTATTAGGGGGTGCGATGATGATCAGCGCTAGTGCGGCCGACATCGCTACTACCTATGATAACTCATGTGCCGCCTGTCATGATAGTGGGGCGCTAAATGCTATCAAAAAAGGGGATAGTGCCAAGTGGCAACAACTTATGAAACAAAAGAGTATGCCAGCCCTGATTAATTCAGTGAAAAATGGAATGACTCAAATGCCAGCTGGTGGTCTCTGTAACAATTGTAGCGATGATGATTATCGCAAGCTGATTGAATATATGAGCAAGTAATAAACTTATTGGTACCACCAAACCCTACAAAATAGGGAGGTAAGAACTCAGGCAGTGAATGCATTGTATATTTAGTGCTTGCTTTGATATGTCGTTGAAAAACTGATGAATGTAACGATTAAGTAGGCAAATACTACAAAGTCTTGCTATAATAATTAAAAATAAACCCTGATGTTAGTAAGTACTTTCAGACTGCTTGTGTCCAAGACCTTAAAATACATGTCTGCCTATTAAGAAAGGGGTAGCTTATACTAGGTATCTTATCAGTACAATCATTCTAAATAATGCTTACGCCGAGCTAGTAGGATTTGTATCAATGAAAAAGTTAATCGCTGCTGCCAGCTTATGCGTTGCAAGTTTCAGCGTACAAGCTGCTATTATTGTTCCTGAATACGATGTCAATGCTGGTAAGCAAGTTGCAGAAGCTGTTTGCGCGGCTTGTCATGGTGTCGACGGTGTCAGTGTGGTTCCTGCGCAGCCTAATTTAGGTGGTCAAAACGTAAAGTATCTTTATAAACAGTTGGTCAACTTTAAAGCAGGTTACCGTAAAAATGGTATCATGCAATCGCAAGTAGCAAACCTGTCTCAACAAGACTTGGCCAATGTCGCTGGTTACTATGCCAGTCAAGCGCCTTGGGGTGTGGGTTTTGGTAATCCTGCAACCAATCAAGAAGCAACCAAGCTTTTCTTGGGTGGCGATAAGTCGCGCGGTGTGATTGGTTGTGCAGGCTGTCATGGTCCAGATGCTGCTGGTAATGTGTGGGCTGCGTTCCCAAAACTTGGTGGTCAGCATGCTCAATATATCGCCACTCAGCTAAAACTATTCCGTGCCGCAGGTCGTGTGGATGATATTGATAGTGATGAGCAAAAACGTGTCAATGATGCTGCAAAAGAAGGCGAGATGGGCATGATGCAGACAGTGGCATCAAAACTGTCGGATCGTGACATTCGTGTCTTGTCAGACTACATCAGCGCTATTCACTAATTCATTGGTATCACTTACAGTACTTGGTGCTGACTTTTGATTTAAGTTGCGCGCCACTTGAGTACACATTGGTTATTATTTAGTTACTAAACCCCGATTTCGGGGTTTTTTTATAACTGTCCGTCCCCTATATTATAGAGACAATACCAAAGTAAAATCATATACAGGCGTTTGCCATTGCTCTGTGTGATTATACATTGTCGTTATTCCCTTTAGATCGTTTGGATTTATATTATGATGATCCGTTATGCTTCTTACTTTATTGCCGCATTGCTACCGTTACTACTATTCCGCTGGTTTGTGCCAGCATCAGTTGGCGAAATCGATTTTTGGCTGCTCTGGCTATTAGCCATGATAGTGGTATCACTGCCTGTCGTTTATGCCGAAATAGCATTGGCGTATCGAAGTGTTGATGCACCATTGGCAGGTATGCAAAAGCTTACTCGCGAAGCAGATGCCAGTCCAGTGTGGCGCAGTTTTGGTTGGTTGGCAGCGCTCGTGTCTATTGTTATCGCCGCCTTAGTAATATCTGGTGCTAGCACGGGTATATTGGCAGCACTGACGGAACTTAATAGCGTGCCTGATGTGCCAAGTTTTGCGTTAGCAGCAGGCTTGATTGTCATCACTGTGTTACTTAGCCTGCTAGGCGTTGCACCTTTACCTATTGGACTCGGGTTAATGGTGGTAGGACTGCTAATGGGTCTGACAAACGGCTTGCCCACGACTCACTTTGCTATGACTGGCATTAGTTTAAGCGAATGGGCACGTGCTGTCGCATTAGCATTGGTCAGTGTGGGCGCAGGTACCGGTTTATATTGGTTCGGTCAGAATCTGGTCGCCAAACAAGTAATCACAGCAAACACCCATAATGTGCAAAAGCGTGCGACCAGCGAGTATCGTGCTACCAAGTCGGTATTGCCGATTTGGATATTGCAATTGTTGGTTGGGGTAGTGGTGCTACTACTTAGTGGCATGGCAGTGCCGCCGATTGGGCAGCTTTTGTATTGGGGCGGCGTATTGTTTGTGGCCAGTTACTTGCTGCACTATAGTACTCAGCAGTTAGCGCATAAGTTTGGCCTAATGATCAGTTTGATGGCTACTTTTGTATTGGCATTGGTATTAGTAGTGGCTGTTCCGACCACGTGGCTAGTCGGTATTTTGGTCATTGTAAGTACCGTGGCAGTCTTATTGCTGTCAATCTTCGCAGGCTGGCAAATGAAAATCAGTCATTTACGTAAGTCATTGAACTTTGGTAATGAAGCATTTTATAACTTATGGCGGGTGGCGATACGTTTGGTCGTACCATTGGCTCTTTTATCAGCGCTAATAGGTTGGGTAATGCAGTGGTTGAGCTAACGGTGGACAGTCATGAGGCGGCAATAGGGTCTGATCAACAACCCATGCTAATGACCGTATATTTGGCATATGCCGAGGATGCAAAGCGTCAGCATTATCTGACTTTACCGGTGAGTCAAGGCAGCAGTTTGTATGACGCGCTCAAGCAGGCGGGCTGGCTAGTTAAGTTTCCAGAGCTTGCACGCTGGTGCCAAGAGGTTATGAACAATGCCATACCAACCGCAAAACAATGGCATGTTGGCGTCTATGCAAAAAAACAGCCGCTTAGTTATATATTGCAGCCGCTTGATCGTATTGAGGTATATCGTAGCTTAAGCGCTGATCCAATGTCTCAGCGCAAAAGCAAATCTCGTGGTTAATAGAACAGTCTTTAGAGTCAGTTTCTACTATTAAGAAATTGATAGCAATTAAGAAGCTGGCAGACTGTCAATACCTTCGATACGATTAACCAAACCGTTGTCATCGAAGTAAATAACCAAATGCTGGCTGGCATCTTTGACATCAGCGATACCTTTGCGGCGTCCTTCTGTACCAGCTTGATAGTCGTAAATATAGTCCCAACGCTTGGGTTCAAGTGTGTCCCTGATGGCTGGACTACCAAGAATATAGAGCACTTGGTTTTGGTTCATACCCACTTGTATTTTTTGTGCTTGGGTTTGAGTAATCGCCGTGCCTTGTGGCAAATCAATCTTATAAACACTCAATAATGAGCAGCCAGACATCGCAACAGCAGCGCTAAGCATACTGGTGATAGCAATCTTGCGTAATGCGCTGGTACGGCTTAATGGACGAAAATTTAATGTCTTTATCATGGTAAGATGACTCATAAGCAATGAATTAGGCGCGGCCAAAGTTGATTGAAGCTGATCTGACCGATAATCTTGGACAAATGATACGTCATTTACTTGCAATTTCCTACCACTTACGACATTATTTACCAAACACTACCTGAGTAGGTTTATTATTTATATTTTAAATTCATGGACTTGCATTCATATTCCAAAAAATAAGAGCTTGGCCATTTATTTATAAAAACTCAGTGAGTCCTTATTAAAAAATTTTATATTGAATAGAAAATAATCACTAACGATTGTTTATTTTATATTTTTGGATTTTTATTTGCTAAGACTGTCACAGTCAGAAGGAATATTATGGCTTCTTTTACCAATCAAGATTTACGTAAAGCCGGCTTAAAGGTTACGTTACCTCGTATCAAGATTTTAGAGTTGCTTGAAAGTGCTGAGTTGCATCACATGAGCGCAGAAGAAATTTATAAGGCGCTGATTGATCAAGGCGAGGATGTGGGCCTAGCGACTGTTTACAGAGTGTTAACGCAGTTTGAGCAAGCAGGAATCGTCGAGCGCCATAATTTTGAAAACAATTTATCTGTGTTTGAGATCACTCAAGAAGGTCATCACGATCATCTGGTTTGTGATGTTTGTGGCAAGATTATAGAATTTCATAACGAAGTAATCGAAGAAGAACAACTCAAAGTAGCAGAAAAACATGGTTTTAAACTGTCAGGCCATTCATTGGTATTATATGGCATTTGTAATAACCAAGAATGTCGAGATAGTGCCAAATAATCAGGCCTAGCTTGATTTTCTTAAGCCAAGCGTGAGCATTGCACTCAAACTAGAAAAAGCCTTTATTAATGATAATAAAGGCTTTTTTTGTGATGAAAGGTTTTGCTCTGTTGTGAGGAAGACAGGTTAAAAATATCTAAGTGATGTCTAACGATAAACTATCAGCGCCTTCGTCCAGATTCGCCATACCATTTTTACTACTTAGTTTGATTTTTAAGCGTAAGTCATTGGGAGAATCCGCATGAAGAATCGCTTCTTTGTATGTGATTTCTCCTTGCTCATATAAGTCAAACAAAGCTTGATCAAAGGTTTGCATGCCACTCTCACGCGAACGCGTCATGACATCTTTGATTTCATGAACCTCACCTTTACGAATATAGTCACTAATCAGTTGGGAGTTTAATAAAATCTCAATAGCAGCACGTCGCCCTTTACCGTCTGGAGTTGGAATGAGCTGCTGAGCAATAATGGCTTGTAGGTTTAGGGACAAATCCATAAATAGTTGATTGTGACGACTGGTTTCAAAAAAGTGAATAATACGGTCAATGGCTTGGTTGGCATTGTTTGCGTGTAATGTTGCAAATACCAGATGGCCTGTTTCGGCATATTGAATCGCATAGCTCATGACCTCTCGGTTGCGAATCTCACCAATTAAAATAACATCAGGCGCTTGGCGCAAAGTATTTTTCAGACCCGCTTCAAACGAGTGGGTATCGAGACCGACTTCACGTTGGGTGATGATACAGCCACGATGTTTGTGAACAAATTCAATCGGATCTTCAATGGTGATGATATGACCGTGAGAATTTTGATTGCGATGTCCGATCATAGCAGCAAGCGTAGTAGATTTGCCTGTACCAGTAGCACCAACCAACAAAATAATACCCCTTTTTTTCATTGCCAGCTCTTTTAGGGCAGGTGGTAGGCGTAGCTCTTCGACGGTTGGGATTTTATTTTCAATTTTTCGTAAAATCATTCCTGCCATATCACGCTGTATAAAAGCACTAACCCGAAAACGGGCTTGTTGAGCCTCATCAGAGATAGCAAACTGGCATTCATTGGTCTCTTCAAATTCTTTTTGCTGAGAAGGCGTCATTACCCCTTTGACCAGTCTCATGGTTTGATCAGCACTCAACGGTGTTTTACCTACTGGCAGGATTTTTCCATTTATTTTCATGGAAGGGGCCACATCAGCGGTAATAAAAAGATCAGAGCCATTTTTATTGATCATTAGCTGCAATAGTTTATCAATATCCATATCGTACCTGCACTCGATGTAAATCGATTAAAGAGAAGTCTAAAATTATGTGTTCAAAATCGCTAATAATGATCAGTGAGAATAAATATCCTACATTGCTAATGCTTCTATCAATAACGAAGGGCTGGCAATATAGGATCGATGATACTACAAAAATGCCTCAGGCTGTTTGGCATAAGGGCGAGCCACATCTTTACTGATGGTGCCTTTTCCTACTAAGTTCTTCAAGGTTTGATCAAGGGTAATCATGCCGTCACCTGCCCCAGTCTGAATCGCTGAATACATCTGAGCGATTTTATTTTCACGTATCAAGTTACGAATAGCAGGTGTGCCCAGCATGATTTCGTGTGCAGCAACACGCCCGCCTGTTTGACGACGTAGCAGCGTTTGTGAAATCACCGCTTGTAATGATTCAGATAACATGGCACGAATCATGTCTTTTTCTGCTGCAGGAAATACATCGATAACTCGGTCAATCGTCTTGGCGGCTGAGCTTGTGTGTAGTGTGCCGAATACTAAGTGACCAGTTTCTGCGGCCGTCAATGCCAAACGAATGGTTTCAAGGTCACGTAGCTCACCGACCAAAATAACATCTGGATCCTCACGTAGGGCAGATCGAAGTGCTGGCTCGAAGCCTAATGTATCGCGGTGAACCTCACGTTGGTTGATAAGACTTTTTTTGGATTCATGGACAAATTCAATGGGGTCTTCAATGGTTAAAATATGCTCTTTACGAGTTTCATTGATATAGTCAATCATGGCTGCTAGTGTGGTAGATTTGCCTGAACCTGTAGGGCCTGTCACCAATACGACACCACGCTTAAAATCTGAGACACGTTTAAACACATCGCCCATCCCCAAATCTTCCATGGTAAGAACTTTAGAGAGAATGGTCCGAAAAACAGCGCCAGCACCACGATTTTGATTAAAGGCGTTTACCCGAAAACGGGCTAAATTGGGAATCTCAAAAGAAAAATCTGTCTCAAAAAACTCTTCAAAATCGGCACGCTGCTTATCATTCATGATGTCATAAATAAGCTGATGCACCACTTGATGCGTCATTGAAGGCATATTGATTCTAGTCATCTCACCATCGGCGCGAATCATAGCCGGCATACCAGCTGAAATATGTAAATCTGATGCTTTATGCTTGACGGTGAAGCGAAGCAAATCTTCAATACTTAAAGGGTTTTTTTCAGCCATGATCAGATATTCCTATCAATGAAAGTGGGACAAAAAAGCATAGAATATACGGTTGCCAATCGATAGATGCGCTTTTAGAGCAAGGACTTCGATGAAGAGTAAGCGAGGAAATGAACGCTAGTAATTGGTTGTATTTGTTAATCCATGTAACAATATAATAACAAGACTATTGGCATTTAACCATCTACTACATCAACAAAATGCAAAATTAGTTATGCTTATAATTAAAGCGCTTTTTATTTAATATTTGATCAAATTATCCTTGTGAGCTTTATATGAAAAACGATGAAAATAATATAGATAGTCAAAGCCTCATTAATAATTGGCAGCAAGTCAGTGAACAGATGAGTCAAGCTTGTGATAAAGTCGAGAGACAAACCAAAGATGTTGTCCTATTGGCTGTCTCTAAAACCAAACCTGCTGAGATGATTGCGACATTGGCTCAGCAAGGACAAGCACATTTTGGCGAAAACTACTTACAAGAAGCGGTAGAAAAAATTAATAGCCTAAAAGCACAGCATGACTGTACCACTATTATTTGGCATTATATTGGCAGTATCCAGCGTAATAAAACTCGTGATATCGCTGAGCATTTCGATTGGGTACAAACGGTCGAACGTGACATTATTGCCAAGCGCTTAAATGATCAACGCCCAGCTGAGATGTCGCCATTGAATGTATTGATTCAGCTAAATATTGACAATGAAACGAGTAAGTCAGGGTGTTTGCCAGAGCAGCTACCTGATTTAATCAAGGCGATTAAAGACTATGAGCGATTAAAGCTTCGCGGCTTAATGATCATTCCTGCTAAGGCAGACACTGATGCATTTGCTCGAACCAAGCAGTTGTTTGATGAGATCAAACAGCGTCACCCAGAGCTGAGTGGCTGGGATACTTTGAGTATGGGAATGAGTGGGGACATGACAGAGGCAATCGCTAACGGTTCTACAATGGTACGCGTTGGAACTGCCATCTTCGGCGCAAGAAATCAGCTGTAAACCAAGATATTCCCACATAGTCTATAAATACTGGGCGTTTGCTGTTCTTGCAAACGCCTTTTTGCATCTATGATTTATCAAGGCTTATATATCGCTTTATTGTCTTGGTGCCTGAACGGTCCATAACTGAAGAAAAAAATGCTTTGTAGGGCATGACCAAGATGTACTTGGCTTGAGCGTTGCCATCGTATCCATTCAAGCACCAATATACAAAGTGTCAACCAGATGATGCCTGCGATATAACCGGCAATAATATCACTGGGAAAGTGGGCGCCCAAGTAAATTCGACTCGTACCGATAAGCAAAATGAGTAAACCCAATGCCAGAGAGGAGCCTATTTTTATGACTTTGTTTTGCTGGCTTCTTACTATCAAATAAATGAGGAATCCATAAAAAACCAGCGAGCCCATCGAGTGACCACTCGGAAAACTAAAACCAATCGCGTCGATTGCTTCGTTAATAGAAGGTCGCCCTCGCTCATAAATTTGCTTTAACAACCAAGTCAGCGCTCCAGTACCGCCGACGGCTATGATAAAAAAAAGCGTTGCCCATTTATCTCTGGCTTTGAACCAAAGTGATAAAATCACAACGACAGATAAGCTGGTTACAAACCAGACAGAGCCCATATGAGTGACCGAGGTATAAATAACATCAAGTGTTGAGGTTTGCAGTGTTTCAAAAAATCCAATGGCACTACTGTCAAACCTTTCGAGCTTATCTTCTAACACGTTTTCTGCCAATTGAGAAAACAGCCAAATAAGTAACAGGGCTATTCTCAAGCCTATGATCAAAACAATAGACAAAAAGCCTGCTTTTTTGATGTCTGCTTCCATAATATACGCGCCTTTTGATCAACCCATTTTTATGACAATAACCATAAAAAAGCGCTTACCTTAACATTTTCAGAGAGCGTCTCGCTTTACTCAATCATTATCAAATGTTGAAAAGATTGTATGTAGTGGTGAATACTCAATGTAGGGACAAATTCCACGTAACGAGAGTAGTTACTTTATTCAGGGTCTTCAAACTTGGTTACCAACATCTGAGTGATTTTGAGGTTATCAGTGGCGATAATCTCAAACCGATAATTGGCATACTCAATCGTGTCCGTTTTCTTTGGAATTTTACGTAGCATGTACATCATAAACCCGCTAATGGTCTCATAGTTCTGACTACGCGGTAAGCTGACAATGTCCAAGGCACGAACCACATCTTCAATCGGAGTCATACCGTCGATCAACCAAGAATTATCTGTACGTTGGACAATTGGCTGCTCCTCGGTAGTCACAAGCTCGCCCATAACGATGCTCATGACATCTTTGAGGGTAATGACGCCCACCACCAATCCATATTCATTGACGATAACCGCAAAGTCCGCCCCAGTAGATTTAAACATCTCTAGAACTTCGAACAAAGATAAGGTATCAGGAACAAATAGCGCGGGCTTGAGGAGCGCTTTATCGGTCAAGCTGACCTGTTGTTGGTTTAAAACCAACGCCAAAAAACTGCGTGACTCTACATAACCCAAGATTTGTTCTAAGTCATCTTCATAGCACACCAAAAATTTATTGTGTGGCTGCTCAATCATCACTTCAACAACGTCTTCGGTAGTGGTCTTGGTATCGAAATACACGATGTTTTCGCGCGGATTCATGACGGAGGTGACGGTGCGCTCTTGCATATCAAAGATGTTTTCGATGAGATGATGTTCCTGCTTCTTGATGACGCCTGCTTCTGCACCTGCATCCATTACGGCATAGATATCTTCTGGTGTCATATCATCTTGGCGTATGGTTGAGATACCCAAAAGCTTAAAAACGATATTTGCCGCACCGTCAAATACCCAAATCACAGGTTTAAAGAAAAAAATCAATAGCATCATGGGCCGTACAAGACGTACCGCGATGATTTCACCATTGGACATCGCAAAACGTCTGGGCATCAAGTCAGCAAGTAGGGAAAATAAACTGGTAATCAGAATAAATGATATGACAGACGCGACGGCTTCATTATCCAATAATTGCTCTAGATAAGGACTGATAGCAGATTCTCCGACTGCCCCTGCTGAAATCGCGACTGCATTGAGCACCACTTGTACGACGGTAATAAAACTGCCAGGATGTTCTTGCATTTTAAGCACATCAAAGGCACGAACATCGCCTTCTTTTGCCATGATTTGTAGTTTAATCTTACGAGCCGCCGCGATGGCAATCTCAGCAGCAGAAACAAAAGCACTTAAGGCTAGCAGTAAAATAAGAAAAATACTGGCAGTTAGCAGACTCATGACATACTCGGTAAAAAATGTGGGGGTTAAAAATAATAGTGAGAGAATTCATTAGAAGGAGACGTAAAGCATGGTTTATAACAAATTTGAAAGCATAAAAACGGAAAAAATAAGTATATAGAAACCAAAAAAGCTGGGAGAGCTCCCAGCCAATGGTAAAAAATCCAATTCTCTATAAAATGGTTAGGCCATCAGCACAGCACAACTTTTAAGAATTAAAAGTTGCGTGAGCAGAAGCGGTTAGCCTTTTATGGACCATTTATTGACCAGAGGATAACGGCGCTCACGGCCAAAGGCTTTGTGGCTAATCTTGGTGCCAATAGGTGATTGCAAACGTTTGTATTCGTTATGATCGACCATCTTGATCACTTTTGCGACCAATTCTGCATCAAAACCTTTATCGACGATGTCTTGATAACCCATGTCCTCGTCGATATAAGACATCAAAATACCATCCAATACATCATAGTCAGGCAAGCTGTCTTGATCTTTTTGATCTGGGCGTAGTTCGGCTGATGGTGGACGTGTGATGACACGCTCAGGGATGACAGGCGTATCTTCTAAACGGTTGCGATAGCTGGCTAACTTATAGACTTGGGTTTTGTACACGTCTTTTAAGACGTCAAAACCGCCCGCCATATCACCATATAGCGTCGAATAACCAACCGCCAATTCGGACTTGTTACCAGTCGTGATAACCAGATGACCGAACTTATTGGACAATGCCATTAGCACAACACCGCGTGCACGGGCTTGGATATTTTCTTCAGTGGTATCGGCAGGTGACTTATTAAATAGTGGCGCTAGGGTATGACGAATGCCTTCAACAGCATCAAAGATAGGACAAACCGTATAAGAAACATTTAAACGGCGGGCTTGCGCCTGCGCATCTTCTAAGCTGATTTGAGAGGTATACTCGTACGGCATCATGACCGCATATACTTTGTCAGCGCCTAAGGCGTCAACGGCGATACATAGCGTCAATGCCGAATCAATACCGCCTGATAACCCAACGATAATGCCAGAGAATCCTGAGTGATTGACATAGTCGCGCAGACCAACCACCAATGCCTGATACATCTCTGACTCACGACTCAAGGTCAAAGGTGCTTTAGGTTGATTGTTGAACTTGGCTGTTTTGACATCCAAAGTCGCCAATAACAGCTGATTCATAAAGCGCGGCGCTTCATGGGCAACGCTGCCATTAGCTTGTACGGCCATAGAGCCACCATCGAACACCAAGTCATCTTGGCCACCAACGGCGTTGACATACAAAATAGGTAAGTTGTTTTCGCGGCTACGTTTGGCTAGCATGGTTTTGCGGTTTTCTTGTTTTTCAATCTCAAAAGGGGAAGCGTTTAAGCTGACAATCAGATCAGCGCCTTGTTTTTTCAGATCAGAGATTGGACCTTTTTCCCACAAGTCTTCACAAATGAGAAGACCAATGGTGATGCCTTTATAGTCGAATAAAACTTGATTGCGACCTTTATCGAAGTAGCGACGCTCATCAAATACGCCATAATTTGGCAAAACTTGCTTGTGATAAAAACCCTTTTGATGACCATTGTGCAAAATGGCGGCAGAGTTAAAAGTGCCATGATGGTCCACATGTGGATAACCAACAATCATGACGATATCGTCGATATCACTTAAGTTTGATAAGGCGTTTTTGACACGGCCTGACAAGCTTGGGCGTAACAATAAATCTTGAGGAGGGTAGCCCAATAGCGCAAGCTCTGGGAAAACGATAACGTCTGCGCCTTGTTCGCGTGCTTGCAACGCAAGGGTACGCATTTTTTCGGTATTGGTCGCGATATCGCCAACTAAGAAGTGCGATTGCGCCAAGGCAAAGGTAACAGTCTCTTGTGGCCTGCTGGTCTCATTTGAAGTAGTGGTATTGGGATTATCAGTGTCTTTTGACATCGTTATTTTTCCTATCGATATAGTATTTAAAAACAGTATTTAAAATTTGGTCGGTCAGTGTTGATCTATAATAAAATCAAAGTCGCCCCGAAACTCACTCAAAATAACACTCTTTCATATTTAGTTCTAATATAGAACCTATATGATGAGTCTCAATCTTACTTAATCCGCTATACGATACCGATGCATAATATCTAAAATTATGGCATGACTCTAAAAATCAGATACGACAGTCTAGAGAAAGGTATTGAATAGGTTTTTGGTTTGAAAAATGCTATGTCTTTATAACCATCAAAATAAATGCGCTCAAATGAACGTAACTATGTTGAAAAGCTCAAGATAATACTCTTAGTATAACATCAATTGTCCTGACAAATAGAACGCGCCAGTGAATTACCTTTCAAGATATATGTTTCATGCATAAAGATAAAAGCGGTTTGGTATGCTTTGTTTTTATAGACTAAAAGTATGTATGACGTTTTGAATACTGTTGTCATGGTCTAGTAAGTTAAGATAGAGAAAGTTGTAAGTAAAAATTACAACATAGCGTTATAAAATGGTCTTTTTTTGCTGCATAATAAATTAGCTTAATAGCAATATTTTGACTTTATTTTAATAGCATTTGTAGACAGTGATAGCGTAGGGTATGCTGTTATTGAATGCCGATCAAACAGCGGTTTGCCGCTATATTACAACCCGTAACCCTCGTTAATGGACACAGTTTATAGATAAGCTCTGTAAATTGGCGTTCATCATATATTTATAAACTTGCCAGCAAGGCGATGATACGCCTTGCTACCTGCTCTTGGCTTATACGCTATGATTGAAAATTGGACAAAAGAGTTTATTATTCAGCGCTTGCTGGCTATTACTTTATTGGTTGTATTATTCGTATTGTGTTTTCAGGTCATACAATTTTTTATTGTACCGGCACTTTGGGCAGCCATTCTGGCATACGTGACTTTTCCGGTTTATAACTTTTTTTATGAAAAAGTGAAGCTCAGCCCCAATTTTAGCGCTGCCATTATGACGGTGAGTATATCTTTGATAATAGGTGTACCACTTGTGATTGGGGTGTTTATTCTTCAGCAAGAAGCCCTGAGCTTGATTAGTAATCTAGTATATCGTGTCAAAGTCGGCTATTTGGATGTACCCAATTCTATTAAAGATTTACCAGTTATTGGTCAACAAGTCAAAGATGTGCTGTGGCGAATCAACAAAAACCCTGAAGGAACACTTGAAGCTTTTCGAATGTGGGTGCAGTCCCATTTGTATTATGGCAAAGTCGCTTTAGATGTGGCGTTCAGTAGTCTTGCCAAGCTTGGTATGGCATTGATGACCTTGTTCTTTTTCTATCGCGATGGGACCAGTTTGATTCGTCAAATTCGTCAAGCGTTACGCAATATTATTGGTAATCGCATCGATGGTTATATTGATTCGGTGGGTACGACTACACGTGCTGTGGTATATGGTATTGGTTTGACTGCCTTAGCACAGGCACTATTGGCAGGTGTCGGTTATTACTTCGCTGGCGCGCCAAGTCCTATTTTATTGACCATTGTTACTTTTATTATTGCCTTGATTCCTTTTGGCACACCATTTGTGTGGGGCGGGGTGTCCATTTGGTTGCTGAGCAAAGGTTACACGGTAGAGGGAATTGGTTTGGCGCTGTGGGGCACTTTGGTGATTAGTTGGGTTGATAACTTAATCCGTCCTATAGTGATCAGTGGCGCGACCAAAATTCCTTTTATTATTATTTTCATTGGCGTATTGGGTGGTCTAACGGCCTTTGGCTTTGTTGGTTTATTTATCGGCCCTGTGGTCTTAGCCATTGGACTTGCGGTATGGCGTGAATGGATCTCGAACCACAAGAATGAGCTATTTGCGGCGCAAGAAAAGGTTCTGATTGATAGCCAGACTTTGCCTCCAGAAGAGAAAATAGAATGAGTATCGCAGTCGTTAATAATTGACTGCAAAAAAGTAACTTAGCAATTCTGAGACAATTTCTGGCAGCGTGATTTTAGATAAAAACTGTAAATCAAAACAGCCACAATAATGCTGCAACTATTATGAAGGGTAATATGGATACGACCACACCTATTACGATCATTGCCGATAGCAATATCGCAAGCTTAGATGAGTTTTTTAATGCTTCAACGCTTGGACAAGCAACTGGCCAAACTGTCAATATCATCACAGTGGCTGGACGGGATATCAATGCAGCTCTTTTAGCAGAGTTGCAGCCTGAGATCTTATTGATACGCTCGGTGACACCAGTGGGTGAGGCATTATTGGCTGCTAATAAAAGTGTACGATTTGTGGGCTCTGCCACCATCGGTACCGATCATGTCGATCAAGAGTATTTGATGACGCGCCAGATAACGTTTGCCAATGCGGCTGGCTGTAGCAAGCATTCTGTTGCGCAATATGTGTTGACGGCTATCTTGACTTTACGACCGCAGTATTGGCAACAGGCAATGACGCTTGGCATTATTGGGCTGGGTAATATTGGCAATACCTTGGCTGATTATGCCAGCGACTTAAGCTGGCAGGTGCTCGGTTATGATCCACTGCTACCACCTTCCGATATAAACAATGCCAGCCTAGAGCAAGTTCTGAGTCAGAGTGATATCGTCAGTCTGCATGTGCCATTGACCAGTCACAAAAATACAGATACTCAGCATACTAGCAACGGCAGCGACTATCCAACGCACCATCTAATCAATGCAGAGACATTAGCAATGATGCCTGTCCATACCATGTTAATTAATAGCGCGCGTGGTCCTGTCATTCAGGCAAGTGACCTTGAAGCAGATATCAAACGTACTAACAGACAAGTGGTGTTAGATGTGTTTGAGCATGAGCCACAAATTTCAGAGCGATTACTCTCTAAGCTTGCCATTGCTACGCCGCATATTGCTGGTTATACCGTAGAAGGTAAGCTGCGTGGTACACAAATTATTTATGATGCACTATGTGAGAAATTATCAGTCACACCGACTCAATCTATGCAGGCATTATTGCCGCTGAATATGTTCTTGTGGTCGGAGCTAAAGGCACATCCAGATAGATTGAGTAAGTTTTACGATATTAAGCAAGATGATTCGGCTCTAAGAGAAAAGGTAGTCGATGGTCAAGTAAACGGTGCTGACTTTGATCAGCTGAGACGTGATTATCATCTGCGCCGTGAGTGGCAGCCTTAAACATTCAATCACAATGTATACGGTCAGTCTAAAAACCATCATTCGAAAACGATTATTCGTCAGTTGTAGTAAATAATAATGAATCAAGCCAGCCATTCTTCGCACAGATCCAGCTACGCACCTACGATGTCACTTGCGGTGGCACAGCAACGCGCGCAGTTTATGAGTAGCATTCGTCAGTTTTTTCTTAAGCAGCAAGTGCTAGAAGTACAGACGCCGCTGCTTTCTCAAGCAGGTAATACAGATACGTTTTTACAATCAGTGGCGGCGCAAGTGACGTGTCAAGACAAGCCCAGCACGTACTATCTGCACACGTCACCTGAATTTGCCATGAAACGTTTGCTGGCGAGTTGGCAAGTACCTATCTATCAGATTTGTCCTGTATTTCGAGACAATGAAATTGGCACAAGGCACAATATAGAGTTCACCATGCTCGAATGGTATCAGCCAAATTATAGCTTGGCAGACATGGCGGCTGAGGTCGGCGAATTGTTAGAAGTGCTATACGGCTATCCTGTTGTGATGAATCACTATCGTTATGTTGATGCGTTTATGGATTTTGTTGGCATACATCCATTAACGGCAAGTCTGGCTGCGTTGCAAGCAGTCGCTGAAGACAAAGGACTGATGGGGTTTGATTTCAATAGTGAGCACAGTAATGACAGTGAGGCAGATCGTCGTCAAAGCTGGCTGGATTTGCTGTTTAGCCATGCGGTCG
The DNA here is from genome assembly GCF_052850615.1 of Psychrobacter sp. 1176_08. Taxonomy (NCBI): domain Bacteria; kingdom Pseudomonadati; phylum Pseudomonadota; class Gammaproteobacteria; order Moraxellales; family Moraxellaceae; genus Psychrobacter; species Psychrobacter sp. 1176_08. The sequence goes on along the minus strand of NZ_VXCU01000004.1, from coordinate 150,370 downwards.
AACCACATTTGGGCCATGACTTACCCACGTTGATTATAGAGTATCCGCCTGCGACAGCGGCATTGGCCAAGACAGCACTGGATAAAGAGGGCAATGAGGTTGCCAAGCGTTTTGAGTTATACATCAATGGTATTGAAATCGCCAACGCGTATGACGAGCTGGCAGATGGTCAAGCATTAAGAGCGCGTTTCGAAAAAGACAATCAACTGCGAGAGCGACACAATTTGCCCGTCATGCCAATCGACGAACATTTGATTGCAGCCTCTGACAATCTTATACCTTGTAGCGGTATTGCGGTTGGTATAGACAGATTGTTTATGGTCATTGTAGGGGCCGGCAGTATAGAAGAGGTTATTTCTTTTCCTAGCAGATTGGCCTAATCTTATAGCTGAGTCTCACCCTATCAATCAATACTATATAAGATTTCGTACAAAAAAATGGTCACTTATCATTCAGTATAACTATTGCTGAATGACAAACGACCAGGTCTTATGGGTAATTTGCGCTCATCTTTTTTCGAGCACTCTGTTCATATCGGATTTATACCGTCGCGATGGCTTCGCTGATATCAATATCACCGTTATGCATGTTAAACGCTTGCTTGATGGTATTATCTGCGGTTAATACAGCAGCCAACGTTGTGGCGACATCTTCAATCGAGTTTTCACCAGCACTTTCATCAATGGCAATTTTACCTGTGCCTGCGCGTTCTTTTAGCGCTCCTGGCTGCACAATGGTGTAGTCAAGCGTGCTATTATTTACCAACCACTGATCTGCATAATGTTTGCAGATATAGTATTCTTTTAGGTTTGCAATACCGGGGCTATCCCATTTGCTGGTATCTAAAGAAAACGCTGCGCTAAGCATAATGTAACGTTTGATACCTTTATCTTGTGTTGCCTGAATGGTTTTGACAGCGCCATGCAAGTCGACTTCTAACACATCCTTACCACCAGAACCAGCCACAAAATACACTGCATCAATGTCTTGATCCATTTGGTCTTGAATGGCATCTTTTTCAGCCGTGATATCCAAATCAAGCTGACTATAATTGGCATCATCAAATAAAACTTCTTTTTGACGCGTAGTACCAACCACTTGATGATCATCTGCTAATAGTTGTTTTACCAGCTCAGTACCTACACGACCACTTGCACCAATCACTAAAATTTTCATAATCATTCCTATTCTTATATATGCGTTGTTTAAAAACTAAAACCAGCATAGCAAAAAAATTGGCACGCTTCGTTATGATGCGTGCCAATTGGATTGCGTTTGGTTAGTGAATGTATACGGTTTGCAAGAAAAGAAAATATTGATAAGAGTAGAACAAAAATGAATGAGAAGAAAAAATATCAGCGAATCAAGCGATTTAAGCCATCTGCGAAAGCTTTTTTGTCACGGTCGCCATAAGGTTTTTGCCCGCTCATCTCTTGTAGCTCTAAGACACCAGTACCGCGCATGGTATCCATAAAATCGCGCATATTAAGCTTTTGCTTGATATTATTTTTGTCGTAGATCATACCGCGTGTCGTCAACACTAAACCTCCTTTGTCTAAAATATCATTAGCTAAAGGAATATCGCTGGTAATCGCAAGATCGCCCGGTTGAATTTGTTCGACGATATAGTCGTCTGCTTTATCAAACCCTGATGGCACCACAGTCATAATAAGCAGCGGTGACTTACGTAGTTTGATTGGCTGATTGGCGACAAATATCGCCATGGTCTTGGTACGCTCAGCGGTCTTGATGATCAAGTCTTTGGCAATCAGAGGTACAGAATCTGCATCTACCCAAATCTGCATTATTTTTGAGCCTCATCTGATTGAGAGTTTTTAGTCTTAGTATCCATATGGTCTGAGGCTTCATCAGTGTCAGCAACAGTCAGATCATCTGCCATCTTTGCTTGATCATCAACGGCAACGATTTTTTTATCAAGCCCCACTTTATTGGGCAAGATGGCGACAAGTTGGGCTAAAGCGGGTTCTAAGTTTGCGACATCGTTGGGCATCAAGGTGATATGCGCAATTTTTCGATCGTCACGCTCTGCCTTATGATAACTGTGATAGTGAGCGCCATCAATCTTAAGAACTGCGCTGATATCAGGGTACTGTCCCAATACATTGAGCATGATTGCTGGGTGCACATTGTCTGTATCGCCCAGCGGTAGGTTAACCACTGCGCGAATGTGATTTTCAAATTGACTGGTGATAGCGCCTTCGATACTCCAATGTCCAGAATTGTGCACACGCGGAGCAATCTCGTTAGCGAGGACAGTATCATTGCCGCGCGCATCTTTGACAACGAAGAGCTCAAGTGCCATCACACCAACATAATCCAAATGATTCATGACGGTCGTGATCGCATCGGTGGCCTGCTTGAGCAAATGACTGGTGCCAACGGCAGGCGCTTGAGTTTTGGCTAAAATACCCTGATGATGATGGTTCTCGACCAAATCATAGCCACGTACCTGACCGTTTTGTCCTCGTGCCGCAATGATAGAAACCTCACGGCTAAAGTTAATAAAACCTTCCGCTATTAATGGTGCAGGTGTTGGCGTTAATGCGCCTTTGCCGCTGACGGCATCTTTGAGGTCTTGCCAAGCAGCTTTGATGTCGCTGTCTTCTTTGATGACAAACTGACCTTTACCGTCATAACCACCACGGCTCGTTTTCAGAACGATTGGCAATCCTAACGTTTGACAAGCTTGTTGTAGCTCAGCTTCAGAGTTGACGGCCATAAACGGGACGGTCGCGATATCGAGCTTCTGAAACATCTGCTTTTCTTTTAAGCGATCTTGGGCGATATCAAGCGCAATCAATGGGGGAAACATGCCTTGCTTGCTACCAGCCGTTGATAAGTTGGTCAGATGCTCAACAGTAGAGGTGGGTGTGTTTTCAAACTCTAGTGTGAAGACGTCTGCCGCTTCAATAAACGCGTCTAATTGTTCGCTGTGAAAAACGCGTCCATATAAACTGGCAGGGCAGTCGGCATTGTCTTCTAAAAACACGCACTGATACCCTAATGGAATGGCGGCTTCGGCAAGCATCATACCAAGCTGACCACCGCCTAAAATACCGATGGTACGAATGGTTTGGATAGTAGGGTAAGCGTTCGCTGTAGTCATGGCAGGCTCTTTAAATTAAAAATGAAAGGTATTTTTGGTGTGGCACAATTTAGAAATCAATCTAGTAAAATAGGAAAAGGTGCATCGTATGCACCTTATATTCAGTAAAGCTCAATTCAGACTTATCTAACCATATGTATACTATCAATATTATTTACTATCAAAATTATTCAAGGTGATGGGACAAGTAACAATAAGGTCTGACAACCATCAAGCATTTTATAGCGATGATCAATGATTGATGATCCCTGGTGTTGGGCTAGCAAGAATGGTATCGGTTTGAGTCGTGCGCAACGTATCAAGCTTAGTCGCTAGCGATTCATCGTGCAAGGCGAGCACTTGAATGGCAAGGAGAGCCGCATTATAAGCGCCAGCTGTGCCAATTGCTAACGTTCCAACAGCAACGCCTTTAGGCATCTGTACGATAGACAACAAACTGTCCCAACCGCTGAGCATAGAGGATTTTACCGGCACGCCAAACACAGGCAGTGGCGTTTGGCTGGCACACATACCCGGCAAATGAGCGGCGCCACCTGCACCAGCGATGATCACTTGTAAACCATGAGATTTTGCGTTTTTGGCATAATCAAATAATCGATCAGGCGTACGGTGTGCTGACACCACTTCACACTCAAAGGCAATATCAAAGTCTGCTAGCAACTGTGCTGCAGCGCTCATCGTAGCCCAATCAGATTGTGATCCCATGATAATGCCAACTTTTGGCTGACCAGTAGGAGAGGTGATAGGCCCGTTTGTTTCAGCAGCATTGGTGGTAGCCGATGTTGTGCTCATGCGTTAATATCCTCAAAAAGACCATCATACAAAAATTTTGCCGCTCTCGTAAAGCCAAGTTTCAAGTTTAATCAAAAAGCAAAAAGAATCGTGCCGATTTATGGGTTTTCATCAGTGGGCTTATCATGACGATGCTGTAAAAAATTACTGGGTTTTAAGGGCAGCGGCTGTTCAGTATCAAACTGATAACACGTCAGATAACCACTATCTATGGCTGCTGAATAATCGGTGCAGACCACTTGATGGCTGAGTGGTTCAGGCGTACCAGTCAGCCAATAGTGACCCACGAACACAGGTTTATGAGTTTTGATGGCAAAGTCGATGTTTTCGGCCAATGCATCGCTTGGAATTTGTGCCAAGGCAGAGGTAGGCGCGCGAGCAACTTCATAAAGCGTGCGTGTGTTCAGCTCATCAAGCCACCAACGCACTCGCACTCGCGTGCGCCTAGTACCTTCTTTATCTACCATTGCCATACCTTCGGGCAATGGCGTTTCCACCCCTTTTAGCACACGCTCAAGGGCGTCGAACGGCACACTAGGCTCGCTTGCAGTGGCTATCAGGCCTTGCGGTGTAAGACAATTATCTTCTGTCAAAAAAGGCTGTAATATGGCCATACTATCGACATCCCAGCAAGCATGTACAAAGCAAGCGTCATCGCTCTCAAGCCATAATGGAATCTCATAAAAACGCTGTAACCAATACTGATGTTTGTCTGAACCAAATGGTACTTCAGCTAAAAACGCTTCATGCTGGCGTTTATGCACGTCGCTATGTGAGCGTAAATATTGAGTAGAATCATTAGGGTCAAGCGTGGCAAAAGCCAAAGCATTGTATTCATGATTACCCATGACCGCATCAGCCACATCGGCATCCAGCATGGCAAACACAATCTCTAAAGTGGCCAACTGCTGTGGACCGCGATCAATTAAATCGCCAATGAATAGGGCGCGATGACCGATTGGTGGGACAAAATATTGCCCATTATGGCGATAGCCCAACTGTGTTAGTAAGCCCACTAACTTATCTGCATAACCGTGAATGTCACCAATAATGTCTATAATCATAATAAATCAGCAAATCTCAATGTAATATATTAAAGGTCAAAAAATCTTCATATGACAATTTAGAACGGTTTGCCAGTCAAACAAATGCTAACAAGGTAACGTTATTGACGTCCTGTCTAACATCGTTTTCACGGTTATCAAGACATTCAAAAAATAACTTATAAAAATTGCCTTAAAAACCAGGTGACAACAACGCGCTCAAAAAGTGAGGCAACACTCTTGGCTCTAAAATAATCGTCGCGATGATACCGAACGCACCGCCCCACATATGTGCCATGTGGTTAATGTTTGAACCACCGCGTTTATCAGCGTAAATACTATAAGCGACGTAAGCTACCGCAAACAATATCGCAGGGATAGGAATAACCGCAAATAGATAGATTTTTTCCCAAGGGGCCAACAAAATAAAAGCAAACAAGACTGCTGATACACCACCTGATGCGCCAAGGCTTAAGTAACTGGCATTGTTTTTATTTTTGATATAGCTTGGAATCATCGCAACGACAATCGCCAAGACATAAAATACCACAAAACCATAGCCAAACAAGAAGGACTGATATAAGCCTTCAATAGCACGACCAAAAAAGTATAAAGTAAACATATTGAACAGCAAATGCATACTGTCAGCATGGATAAAACCATGCGTCACAAAACGATCCCATTGACCATTATTTACCGCTGGTGGATAAAAAATAAGTCGATTGAATAGCGTCTTGTTTTGCCATGCCAGTAAGCTAACAATAACGGTAATAATAATGATAAGGGTCGTATGGTTAAACAAAGGATAATCCTTAGGCCTCGCCTGATGGGTGACAATGTTATATAAAGGTTATAAATGACAATGTTCAACGCCTAAGCGTTACGGCTGAGTGAAAAATAAACATAACCAATGACAAATTATTAAACGTTAAGTCTTAATAGTAAGTTCATACTAACAGTAGTTAGAATCTCGAAAAAATATATTGTGTGACAAAACGATGCATTTTTATGCTTTTATAGTGAATAATAGAGCAAGATGTTAAGTAACGTGAAAAATACCTCGTATCTTAGAGATAGTGGTGCATGAATAATAAAAGTGTCCCAAAGTATGACAGTAATAAATAAAATAAATACTTAATTTTTTATAAAGTTAAAAAAGGCCGACAGAGGCAATTGTTTATGAGTATTATCAATCAATTAGAAAAAACCGTTACACCTGCTATATTAGGTAACAGTGACGATAAAAATACGGTGGCTTATGTCGTTTTGCTTGAGCAGTTTTATGCTCTTTTGGTGGCGCGTTTGGCATTACCACAGGTTTACTCGCACATTATGCGTGCCGATGAGGGAGTAACGTCTGATATTTCGGTAGAAAGCCCACTGTTTGAACAGCTGTGGCAAGATCAAGCTGTACAGCGACTGATCATTCAAGAGTTGGCTGACACGCATCATATTGACTTACTGACGACCTCGCAGCTACTGATTAACGCAGCTCCCTTGGCTTATCGCGAGCTAAAAATATTGGCTGATGGACAGTTCTTGCCAGCTTTTTTACAGACAGAACAGACAGCGTTGCGTCAGTATTTGCCAATATGGTCGGCACCCGCGATTGCAGCACCTCAAATCTCTAATAGCGACTCATATCAAAAACGTGGCGTTGATGTGGCTACTGTACCAGTGAGCGAGGCTTCTTTGGCTGCGATAAAGGCGTCCAATATAGACCAAGAAGCAGTCGCCACTTCCACAGCATCTTATGTAGAAAGCGCAAGCTACTTAGAAGATGCGGATAAAGAACGTATCACCGACAACTTGGTAGCCAATATGGATGGCATTCATGTCAATCCATCAGCGCATCATTGGGGCGACAACAGCAGCATGAAGCGAGAAAAAGTACGCACTCGCAATCAACGCAATGACTTACTGGTACGGGTGTTTTTATTAATCATAGCCATTGCTGGTATCGGACTTGCCGCATGGGCATTACTGATTAAACCCAATAATACGCCACCTTTAGAACCAGTCGCCGCAGAGCCAGTGGTCGCCCCACCTGTAGAAGTGCCAGCCCAAGTAATGACACCCGTTGAGTTGATCGTTGGCGTAGACAACAGTGGGAGTTTATATACTTGTAGCGCAACGGTTGGCAACGAAGCATTGCAAGCGACATTGCAGCAGGCTCTGAATACCAGCTTTGGTGAGCAAGCTAGTACTTGTGAGTTGACCATCAAAGCAGGGGTAGCAACTGACATTGCCACGATTCCGCCACAAGTATTGCCGAATATCTTTACGACACTCAGGTCAACGCCATTTGCCCGTCTACAGCTACAAAATGATCGTCTTACATTAGAGGCCCCGGACAGTATGCTACTGCAAAAGATGGTCGCAGATATACAGTCTTTAGCGCCGACGATGCTGATTGATAGCACAGCTCCTTTACCCCTACCAAATAACAGCAGTGACGGTGCCGCTATCAATAATATGGCAGTTATGAACGGAGCCAATATGCAATTTGAAAACGGTGATATAGCGCCCAATAGTCAATTCAATAATAACTACAATGGCAGTGGGTCTGGAGAGTATCAAGCATCAGATGATAATACGGGTGATAGGGTAACGCCTGTGCTTCCTGCACCGAACAATGGAAGTTTTAATAATAATAACAATGTGCCTGCTGATATTCCTAGTAATATTCCCCGCAACACACCGACCAATACGACACCAAATAGATCATCAGGTCTTATCTCCCAAGAGGAAGCAGATGACATGGCAAATAGTGTTATCGTGGTAGAGCCAGCTCAGGTGAGGTGACCACAGTTTAAATAAAAAGCATCATCTCTAATGAATATTAGTGAGCAAAGCGCTTATAAAATTAAGCGGGCGGTGTGAGCGTTCTCTTATACCGTTCGTTTTTCTTTCCTGCCCTCTGTAGTTCTATCTATGTTAGCGATATTAAACTAAGGTCACCATAATCAGAAAATAAGCCTTCGCTGTATTAAGTGACAATAAGATAATGACTTATATTAGGTACTTCTTTTGGTTACGAGTCATAACTGAAACATTACTTAACGTATCATTTGTACAACAACGTGTTGATTGTGAATGTATGCTTAAAATTTTTATAATAACACTGGTTAAATGCAGTCATTAACAGTATGACCTGTTATGACTCGTCATTTTGTATCAGAATTTTTTATGAGCCGTTTATGGTTTGAATTATTTTTCACTACCGATTTTTTTGATATTAAAAGCTTCTAACTAACACTCAAATTATATTAATAATTAATGGAGAAAAAACATTATGGATATTATCAATCATCTGACAAGAACGGTAAGCCCAGCCGTATTAGGAGACGATCATAGTCCCGCTAAGCAAAATCTGCTTGAACAATTTTATGCGATTTTTGCAGCCCGTCTTGCTGACGCAAACACGTATAATCGCTTTGCTAATGAAAACATTGGACGTGATGACCAACAATTTTATGATCGCGTTTGGACAGAGGATACTCATCGTGATCAAATTGCTCGCGAATTAGCGACCAAACACGGTGTCGATCAGACGGCCGCTCGTGGTTTAGTGGCAATGGCAGCACCACTTGCTTTTCATGAAATCAAAAGCTTAGCAGGCAATACGCCAGTACCGCAATTTTTAAATGACAATCTTGACAGTTATCAGCATCATATACCGGCTTGGGCGAGCACGGTTCTGCCAGCGGGTATGTTGGCCGCCACACCAGCAGTTGCTGGCGAGCATATTTCTGATACCGTGAGCACAGCGCCTTTGCAGCGCGAAGAAGAGCAAAAGGGCAGCTTCTTAAAGGCTTTATTGCCAATTATTGGTTTGATTATTTTAGGGGCGCTAGCTTGGGCACTGCTTCGTGGTTGTCAAGAGAACCCTGAGCCTGTGGCAACGCCTGCTGTGACCGAGCAGCAAGCAGCTGACGGTGATGAGCAAGTAGCGGTGGCAGCAGATATTGAACCTGCTTCATTAAGTATTGCTACAGGTGAAAACAATGAATTATACGCTTGCCGCATGAATGTGGGCAATGAGACATTGCAGACCAATGTGATGAGTGCGTTGACCAGTGCATTTGGTGATGAAGCCAATAAATGCCGTGCTGATGTAGACGATAACTTTGCAGCGGATATGCCAGCAGCAGCACAGCTTGCTACTATTTTGCCTATCGTCAAAAACGTACCAAACGCTAGCATGATTATCAAAGGTGACAACATCACCGTCAATGCGCCAGATGCCGCCGCTCTAGAAAAACTAGTATCTGATCTACAAGCAGCCGCGCCAGCAATGACCGTACAAGCTGAAGGTCCGTTAGATTTGCAAGGTGAGATTGATGATAGCTTGGCTGCGGCTGATGCAGCGATGATGAATTTGGGCGAAAACCCAGATCCTCGTGATGTGGCTCGTGCATTGAGCATACAGGTCATTAATTTTGAAGTAGATGAAGCCGTTATCCCTGATGTGAATAAAGCGTTTCTTGACCGTGCTGCCAAAATCATGGCAGAAGTGCCAGATATGAACTTGGTGATTATTGGTCATACAGACAGTCAAGCGTCAGATGCTTATAACATGGAATTATCACGTGAGCGTGCTGATTCAGTCAAAGCATACTTAGTCTCTCAAGGCATTGATGAAAGTAAATTGTCTACGAAAGGTATGGGTGAGACCGATCCTATCGCTGACAACTCGACTGAACAAGGGCGTTTCCGCAATCGCCGTATTGAGTTTATGGTAAATGATCAAGATGTGAATGCCAATGAAGCCATGGCTACTGGCAGCGCTGCACTGGGTACAAATAATTCAATGGACCCTGACATGAACCCGCTTGATAACAATAATGATGATCTGCTACCAGATGGTGATGACGCCACCCAAGGTACAGCGTTAGATCCAACCAACTAAGCCTGCATTATTTAAGCTCTTGTATAAAACCTTTATCAATCACTAAAAAACCGCTCCTTATTCAGGAGCGGTTTTTATTTTGGCAAAAAATAAGTAATGAATGGAACATACTTGATAGACAAAACGATTATTTTTAATAAGATTTATTAAAGCGCTACTTATAATTGGTAGGGTCTATCGATTCAGCCGTGTTATCAGTTGCTGCCTTTGTCGAAGATTGTGTATCAAAGAAAGTTTGCGTAACATTCTGTTTTGCTTGTTCCCAATAATCGAACTGCTGGCAAGTCGAGATAAGATCACCTTGCCACATGGGTATTTTGCCACACATGGTTTTGATACGATTTTGATGAGGGTAAGACAGTTCTTGAGCAGCTGCTGCCGCTTCATGGGCTGCGACACGATCATTACAAACCAGGGCAATGTCGCACCCTGCCTCAATAGCCGCTTTGACACGAGCGCTGATATCACCGACTGCTTTTGCGCCAGCCATAGATAAGTCATCCGAAAAAATGACCCCTTCAAACTTAAGCTGATCGCGAAGAATGTCTTTTAGCCAAATTTTTGAGAAGCCAGCTGGCTTATTATCGACTTGCGAAAAAATTACGTGTGCGGGCATAACGGCATCTAGCCATGGCAACGTTTGCGCAAATGGCTGCATATCACTATCGATAATATCCGCTAAACTACGTGTGTCAATCGCTTCTGACACATGCGAATCAGGCGCAATAGCACCATGACCAGGAAAGTGTTTGCCTGTGGTTGCCATGCCGGCGGCTTTCATACCTCGCATAAACTGAGCTGCTAGTGCGGCGATAGCGGACGTCCCATGATGAAAGCTGCGATCTCCAATCACTTGGCTAATACCACCTCTGTCAAGTACTGGCGCAAAACTTAGGTCAATTCCCACCGCCATGACTTCGGTTGCCATGAGATAGCCACAGTCATAAGCACAGTTAAGGGCACGGTTTGGGTCTTGGTCAAATAAGTCTCCAAGTCTACCCATCGCTGGTAGTGGGGTAAAGCCTTCACGTAATCGTGCGACGCGGCCGCCTTCTTGATCAACCCCGATTAATATATCAGGATTGTGATAGCGGATGTCATCGCACAATGCGCGCACCTGTGCCGCATCAGCAACATTGCGGGCAAACAATATTACGCCCCCAACTTGTGCTTGTTTAATCAAGCTTACGTCCTCAGCAGTCAAGGCGGTACTATCGATATCAATCATTAAAACGCCATACATAGCCTAATCCTTATTGTGTTATATCGTGTCGTATTATATGTTTAATGGACAAAAGCGAATGCTAATCAAAGGCTGTCGCCATGTCACGATGACATTATTATGACAGTTATTGTGACCGTCGTATAATCCGATAACATCATCTACTAAAAGCGTGATATTAAGTCGAGGTAATTTTACGCAAAAATTATGAGAAAAATCGCTAGAATAAATATGATAGAAAGTTTGGTATGCGTAGACGTAGGGTGTAAGATTGCTTATACAGTTTGAGACAATTCGCTCCCTAGGCTCATGATAAGATTGAGTGATTTGTAGCGTCACATGGTAAGCTGCTAATGATAGCGATGAAGTGTTTCTACAGTATAGAAACTATAATGAGATAAAAAACCGATAGTTAATGGCAAACAAGCAATGGCGTGCAATGTAAAAAATAGGGTTGATAGGCAGAGATTGACCCAATAATTTTTGTTCCTGATACAACAGACAATATTAACTTAAAATAACTAGGTACATATATGAAAAAACAACCAGCGCAGTGGTTACTCAGTGCAGCGTCAGTGGGTGTGGCCGGTATTATACTTGCTCAAAGCTATGGCACCGCAGTAGCAGAAACCAATACTGAGGGTTTTGTACAGACACCAGAACAGAAAATCACCACTCGTCAGGTTGCAGCTTTGCTGGATCGAAGTCATTATCTCAATCAGCCATTAGATAGTAAGACTGGTAGCGAGATTTTGTCTATGTATATTGATAGCCTCGATACCAACCACACGTTATTTTTACAATCTGATGTGGATGAGTTTAAGAAAAAATACGGTGATGATTTTGGCGATCGTCTTAAGCGCGGTGATTTGTCTGCAGGGGTAGACGTTTTTGAGCGTTATCGCAAACGTTCAAACGAATATTTTACCATGGCAAGTAAAATGCTAAAGACGGATATCGATTTGACTGGTAATGAAACCATCGTGCTCGATCGTGAAAAACTGAATCATTTTAAAACCAAAAAAGAGCAGCGCGACTATTGGACGCGTCAGTTGAAATTTCAGTTGATGAGTATCACATTGGGCCAAGAAGATGAAAAGGCCAAAGAAAAAGTATTTTTGAGTAATCCAGATATCACGCGCGGACAGGATCTAGTACGTAACGATCAGCGTACGCCTAGTGAGATTTTGCAAAATCGTTTATCACGTCAGCAAGAGCAGTTCAAACGTCTCACCAATGATGAGATTATGGAAACCATCTTGAATACGGCAATGCTGACCTATGACCCGCACAGCAACTATTACGCGCCAGTACAAGCAAATGAATTGCAGATTCAGTCTAGCTTACAATTAGAAGGCATTGGTGTCTCCATTCGCCCTGACCGTAAAAACCCAGATTATACCCGTATTGTCACGTTAGTCGACGGCGGTCCAGCAGCCAAATCAGGTCAGATTAAGCCCAATGATTTGATCATTGGTATCGCCAAAGATGGCGAAAACATGACTGATGTGGTCGGCTGGTCAACACGTGAGATTGTCGGTTTGATTCGCGGCAAACGCGGTACATCAGTGACGATCAAGGTGCGTCAGCCTAATGCACCTGACGCTAGTGCTCGTAACGTGACCGTGGTTCGTGACATTATTCAACAAGAAGAATCTGGTGTCACTCATCGCGTGGTAGAAGTGCAGCGCCCCAATATTGATAAAACGCCAAAACGTATAGGCGTTCTTGAGATACCAAGTTTCTATTTAAATTATCGTGCTCGTCGCAATGGAGAAGATTATCGCAGCGTGAGTATCGATACCGAAAAAGCATTAAAGGCATTGAACGAAGAAAATATCGATGGTTTGGTTGTCGATTTGCGCAATAACCCAGGTGGTTCCTTGGATGAAGTTGCCAAGATGCTGGGCTTCTTTATTAAGAGTGGGCCAATGGTGCAAATCCGCGACAATCGCGGCAATGTGCAAGTCTATCGTGATGATGATGGTGGCGAGCAACTCTATGACGGTAAGATGACCGTGATTACCAATTTGGCTTCTGCCTCTGCCAGTGAGATATTTGCTGCTGCTATTCAAGACTATGGCCGTGGATTGGTTGTCGGTAGCACGACCACTGGTAAAGGCTCAGCTCAGATTCAGCTCGACAATCTAGCGCTGGGTTCAGCGACATTGACTCAGCGTAAATTCTACCGTGTCACTGGTGGTAGTACGCAAAATAAAGGGGTTGTGCCTGATGTTGAATTGGTCAATATCTACGATGATGCAACCTTTGGTGAGCGTGCGCAAAAAAATGCCCTACCTTGGGATACTATTAAGACGGCGCCCTACAAACCTGAAGGTAAGTTTACCGATACGACGCTTGCGACACTCAATCAGCAGTCTAAAATTCGTCAAGAGCAAAACCCACAGTTTGTGTATCTGTCCTCATTGAACGATATTCGCGATATGGAAGATGAGAAAAAACCCATTCTCCTTGATATTAATAGTCGCCGCGCTAAGATGAAATTGATTGAAAAGCGTTCGTTAGAAGCTGAAAACAAACGCCTTATCGCAACTGGCGAACGTCCATATACCAATTGGAATACCTATCAAGCGGCAATGGATGCAAAATTCGAAGAGCGTAGCCGAATGAAAGCTATTGAGCGTCCAGAATTGCCTGAAGATGAAGCCTTTATTAATGAAGCGGCTTATCTTATGTTGAGCGCCGACCCTGAAGCAACAGTGAGTCCCAAAGAGAAGCTATAGATAGCATTATTCAAATTCATGTAAGCATATGCTTACATGAATTGACGCTTCAACCTCTTACTAACCATGAGCCAATCTGCGATTATAAACGTACGGCATGATTGAACGGAACGGTTCATTGGTACTAGGGATTGGTATCTTAAAGGTCGCATCAGGGATAGATGGTTTAGTAATTAAGGATGATAAGGCTGGATGCCTGTTAGTTATAAGATATCTCGGGATTAGGTATTGTATAACGTTAACATGGATGGTTGATGATAAAAGCCGCATGATGCTCGTCATTATGCGGCTTTGTTATTTCTGAAAAAGCATAATTTGTATCAAACTGACATTATGTTAATGGCATGGGTTTAATAATGTTTCGCTTATCTTTAGTCCATAAAAAAGGCCAGTAGACTTAGCTACCGACCTTTTTAGATTAAATAACCTGCTCAATAAGAAAAAGTCATTTAATACCTCTACACGATATTCTAAGAGAACGAATCATTCCAAAAGAAAAAGTGCTCTAAAAAACATCAATACTCTAAACGAGATTAATGCCCTAGAAGAGATTAGTGCTCAACGCCACCTGCACCATGTACATGGCCATGGTTTAGTTCGTCTTCAGTTGCTGCACGTACTTCTTGAATTTCAACATCAAAAGTCAAACGCTTACCAGCCAATGGATGGTTGGCATCAACCGTTACTTCTTGATCGTTTACATCAGTAACTGTCACTAGCATGACTTGACCACCAGCTTCTGACTGGAATTGCATACCAGGCTGGATATCATCAACGCCTTGGAAGTTGTCACGTGGTACATGTTGTACCGCTTGTTCTTGATACTCGCCGTAACCATCAGCAGGCTCAACAACGGCGTTTACTTTTTCGCCAGCAGATTTGCCTTCTAGTTGTTGCTCAAGACCTGGAATGATGTTGCTATGGCCATGTAAATAAGCAAGTGGCTGACCTTCTGGTGACTGGTCAAGGATGTTGCCTTCGTCGTCTTTTAGAGTGTAATTGAATGTGACGGCGGTGTCTTTTGCGATAGTAGTCATAAATTATCCTAAATATATCTATGTAAAAAATTAAATACGGTTGCAATAAACCTAAAAAATCCAATCAGCAAGCCCAATAGGCACGTCATTAGTCAATTATCATCAGTTTATTTAAGTAACTTTAGCAGTTAGCATCTTTAATTGCGATGGGTCCCATAACTTTCAAGGCAAAAACAAGAAAAAATGCTATTTAATCTGAATAAATGGTTTATTTTCTCAAAATAGAGACAGTTTTTTCTTGTTTGACTGTTTGAAATCGCTGTTCACGGTTTGTCAGTTGCGTTTTTTGGTCAGTGCTTCTACCATGAAGATAAAAATAAGGACAAAAAATATGACTTCATTTAATTCTAAGGCTAAGCATCTATCAGTGGACACGGCTACTGATGTGACTAGCGCAAAAAACAATACAAAAGCTGATATTCGTTATCAATTCAACTTTGAGCGCTTTTTAGAGCATTTGGTTGATGTATCGCTGAGCTTTACCGCCCTGACAGCGCCCCCTAAGCTTTGGCTACCAGCATGGATACCGGGCAGTTATTTGATGCGCGAGTTCGCTCGAAATATCACCGCAGTTCAGTATCGTATTCTTGAGGGAGACAACACCTCTGACGCTTACCGAGCGCAAAAAACAGATAAAAACACATGGCAGCTACCACAAGTCAAAGTAGGGCAGACGGTAGTCGTGGACTATGAAGTCTACTGCTACGATTTATCGGTGCGAACTGCTTACGTCGATCAACAACGTCTCTACGGTAACTTCACCTCGTTGGCACTCGCAGTCGAGGGGCAGGAGCCATCGTCAATAAAGGCAAGCTTACTTGTGCCTGCCAAATTTTTGGTGGACAAAGAGGCCAATCGTGTACGCTTAGCGTGTGGTCTAACGTCGACCCATTTGAGCCTTGAGGAATCACAACATGACGGTCAACACAGCTATGGGTTACAAGTAGATAATTATCATGAGTTTATTGATTATCCGTTTGAGATTGCAGAGCAAGATACGTTTGACTTCATTGTTCATGATGATACCCATCAGACGCTACCACATCGATTTTTTCTCTCAGGTAAGCACCATGCCAATATGGGCAGGTTGCAGCAAGATGTGACTCAGATTTGTCAGACGTATCTAAACTGGCTCGGCGACGCGCCCTTTGACAATTATACTTTTATGACGTTTGCCAGCGGTCAGGATTATGGCGGCCTAGAGCATATTAATTCTACTAGCCTGATTACACCGCGCCGTGACTTACCAAGTATCGATGAACCAGCGATACCCAGTAGTGACTATCAACGGTTTTTAGGACTATGCAGCCATGAGTATTTTCATGCATGGTGGGTCAAGACCGTACGCCCCGATGTCATGCTAGAGGTGGATTTGCGCCGTGAAGCTTTTACGCCACTACTATGGGTCTTTGAAGGGTTCACGTCTTATATCGATGACTTTATGTTGCAAGCATCAGGGGTGGTCGATAAAGCAAGTTATCTTAAGCTGCTGGCTGAGCAAATCAACCGCTATTATCAAACTCCAGGTCGCGCTTATCAAAGCGTTGCAGAGTCGAGTTTTGATGCGTGGATTAAGCTTTACCGTAGCGATGAGAACACAGGCAATGCAGGTATCAGTTATTATAATAAAGGGGCGCTGGTTGCGTTGTGTTTGGATTTGATGCTGCTACAAAAGAGCGCTGGTCGCTACCGTTTATTTGACGTGGTCAAAGCTTTCTATAATCAAGCTAAGCAAAATGACAATAAACGCATCGGTATCAGTAGTGCTGATATGGGCGTGGTGATTGGTCAATTTATACCACTTGCAGATTGGGAAGATTTTGAGCGGCGCTATGTCAATGGCGTTGAAGAGCTACCCATTGAAGCCATGCTGAGAGAAAGTGGGGTCAAACTTCGTACCAATACCAAAGAGACCTCTGATAAACACGTGCCTTGGGGCATACGATGTACTGAAACACCAGCAGGTCTTAAGATCAATCGCGTACAGCGTGATAGTGCGGCTGCCAAAGCTGGCCTTTCAGCACATGACGTTATCGTTGCCATTGATGGCATCAAAGCCACCAGTAAGCAATTGGGATCACTCAATCAGGCAGATCGCGATGTCGAATGTCATCTGTTTCGTCGCGATGAGCTGATAGCGGTTAATGTACGACCTAAATCGGTGCAAGTCACCGATGACAAGGCTTTAACACCTTATAAGGTCAGTCTACATTTAAGTGAAGAGGGCGATGAGTCGTTACAGAATGTAGGGAGCTGGCAGACATGGTTAAATGTCATGGAGCGTCATCAAAGTTAAAGTATTTTTTTAATGACTGTCTACAATTAAGCCCAAAAACAAAAACCCCTGCTAACCAGTAACCGTTAGCAGGGGTTTGCTGTTGTAATTATCCAGTTTTCTAATGTTTTACAGTTAAGTGCAAAACAAATGCATTAACAACAAGGTTTTAAGCATTGGAGTGTTTAAGAAACGCTCGATTGTGCGCCTACTTCGGTTTTACTAAGCGCTTCGTTTTCGTTGGACTTAATGCTTTCACTCATGTCATCATTTTCACTAAGCTCATCGTTAGTACTTTCATTCGCCTCAATGTCTGCAATCCACTTTTGCATCAATTCAATCTCTGGTTGCTGAGCATTGATAACATCTTGTGCTAACTGACGCATTTCTTCATCAGTACCATATTTTAGCTGAATCTCGGCCATTTCTACTGCACCAATGTGATGGGGCAGCATACCGCGTACAAATGCCACGTCAGGCACAGGATCAGCAATACCCAATACCATTTTGCCGTTCAATATATCCATACTTCTCGCATAATCTTGCTGCATGGCCTCAGTATTGGGCTTAGGCTTGGATACATCAGGATGGCTGGCAAGCCATTTGTTTAAAATATCAACTTCAGCTTGCTCAGTGTCAATAATGTTCTGAGCCAGTTGACGCATGGCATCATCATTGCCATATTTCAGCTGAATTTTTGCCATGTCTATCGCGCCATGATGGTGGCCGAGCATTGATTTGGCAAAAGCGGTATCAGGGTCGTTGTAACCCATGCCGATTGTCATTTCATCATGCATTCTGGTCATGGCTCTTGTGTAATCTCTCAACACGTCCGTCATTTGGGTGTCGTTTACATCATCTTCGTTTTCTATCGATATCTCATCTTCGTTACTGGTTTCTGTAACATCAGGGACTGGCGGCGCGGTGATCTCTTCAGAAGCAGCTTCATTGTCTTTCGTTGTCGGCTGGCAGGCACTCAGTATGAGCCCAACAGAAAAGCTGGTAGCCAACAAGACAAAACGACGAGAAGCAATCATGACATATCCCTATTATAAAAATTTCAATGCTAATGGGTGAGATTGATTACACACAATCCATAAGGGTATAAATTCTAGCAGATGAACCTTACTGATTCGAGACTCTATGTTTAACAGGTCGTAATATATTTACTTAGTATCGCCATTTCGACGTAACATCGATATATTGAGAATATTAAAGGCAATGCGCGACTGGAATAAATTTTCCTTAGGTGCTGTTAAAACAACATAGGCTGCGAAAAATTTATCCCAGTCGTACGGTCTCATTTTTAAAGTAAATTGACTGTATTAAAGTGGTTTATTGATAGATAAATCATATTGATTGGCATGGGAAGTTGAAAAAGTCGCTAAACATGAGTCATTGAGCAATATGAATCAATCGATAAGCCCTAACTGCTGACAGCGCTCATTATTGAGATGAATACGCACAAACTCACCAACTGCCAAATCACCCAATTCAAATCCAGCGACCGACCAGCGAATCAAGCGTAAGCAAGGCAACCCAACATGTGCGGTCATGCGCCTTACTTGACGGTTTTTACCTTCATAAATAGTCAGCATCAGCCAAGAATCTGGCACACTTTTGCGTTCACGTATCGGTGGATTACGCTGCCAAAGTGGCATTGGTAATGTCTCTTCACTGACGTGTTTAACGTCGGCCGGCAAGGTTTTGCCATCTTTAAGAATGACGCCCCGTCTAAGCATATCAAGTTGCTCAGTAGTAGGAATGCCTTCAACTTGTACCAAATAGGTTTTACCCTGTTTACGTCCGGCATTGGCTTTTGGTGGATGAGTAATTGCTTTGTTCACTCGGCCATCATCGGTCAAAATCAATAAGCCTTCTGAAGTAGCATCCAGCCTACCTGCGACCCGTAAAGACTTATCCGTAAAATAGTGAGACAAAGTAGTGTGGTCGTTGTTGCTATCATTACGAAACTGACTTTGTACCCCATAAGGCTTATTGAATAAAATGAGACTAGAAGTCGACATAAAGTGATGTGTCCTAAAGATAAATCATGGGTGAATCAGCGTAGAGTACATCTGACCAAATGGCATTTGATATTAAAAATGAAGCCGAAAAGATCGGCTCTGAATTACTATAGTTTACATATTGGCCCATAAAAATAAGGCATCATCATTATGGCAGTGGTATCTATATGATCCATTCCCGCCTACAAGCGCTACGCTAGAAAACTGATGGTTCAGCCTTCTATTTTAGTACAATATTCAAGACAGTTTGTGCCTTTTTCTATATTGCTTATGCCAGAGTTAATCGATTTGATAAACAGTCAAATTATGAAAAGCTCGTGGTGACTATAATAGGCAATACCATATTGCAATGGTTTTACTCATCGATATTTTTAGCGAATGAGCGTTCTCATCACAATACAATTGCCCGCACTGGCAAAAAAGTACCAAATATGCTTGTGATACCTGATATACAACTAAGGAGATTTATCCATGGCCTATGATAAGGTTATCGTACCAAGAGACGGAGAAAAAATTACTGTAAACGCTGATTTGTCGTTAAATGTGCCCAACAATCCTATCATTCCATTTATCGAAGGGGATGGCATTGGGGTTGACATCACACCTGTCATGATAAAAGTAGTGAATGGGGCGGTAGACAAAGCTTATCACGGTAAAAGATCTATCATTTGGATGGAAGTATATTTGGGTGAAAAAGCGGCTAAGGTTTATGATGGTGAATATTTACCAAGTGAGACGCTAGAGGTTTTAAAAGACTATATCATCAGTATCAAAGGTCCATTGACCACCCCAGTTGGCGGTGGCTTTCGTTCATTAAACGTGGCAGTACGTCAGGAGCTTGACTTGTATGTGTGCCAGCGTCCAGTGCGCTGGTTTGAAGGAGTGCCAAGTCCCGTTCGTCAACCCGAACTGACTGATATGGTGATTTTCCGCGAAAACGCAGAAGATATCTATGCAGGTATTGAGTGGGAAGCCGGTAGCGATGAGGCCAAAAAGGTCATTAATTTCTTAGAAAAAGAGATGGGTGTGACCAAAATCCGTTTTTCAGAGGATTGCGGTATTGGCATAAAGCCTGTATCAAAAGAAGGCTCACAGCGTCTCGTACACAAAGCCATTCAGCATGCTATCGATAATGACCTACCAAGTGTGACCTTAGTGCACAAAGGTAATATTATGAAATTCACCGAAGGCGCATTTAAAGAGTGGGGTTATGAGGTAGCGGCAGAGAGCTTTGGTGCAGCACTGTTGGACGGTGGCCCTTGGATGACCCTAACTAATCCGAAAACGGGTAATGACATCGTTATCAAAGATGTCATCGCTGATGCGTTTTTACAGCAAATCTTGATGCGCCCTGCTGACTACTCCGTGGTGGCAACCTTAAATTTAAACGGCGATTATATTTCTGATGCGCTAGCGGCGCAAGTGGGCGGTATTGGTATCGCGCCAGGTGCCAACAAGGGCAGCGCTGTCTCTGTCTACGAAGCGACTCATGGTACAGCGCCTAAATATGCCGGGCAAGATAAAGTCAATCCCGGCTCATTGATTTTATCGGCTGAGATGATGCTACGCGATATGGGATGGACGGAAGCGGCTGATCTCATTATTAATGGTATCCAAGGCGCGATTGCACAAAAGACAGTGACTTATGATTTTGAGCGCTTAATGCCAAAGGCGACCTTACTCAGTACGTCTGAATTTGGTGACGCGGTGATTAAGCATATGGACGCTTAATCCATCAGAGAGCTGAACAAGCGGTTACCAGATGCTAGACAGTCTAAGCAAACCACTAAAAAAGCCATCTGCCCTTAGGTGGATGGCTTTTTTACGATAGGAGTTATGTAGACAGGTTGGTTTAAAAATAGAGTGCACAAAAAAACACCCCTCAGATTTAGAATCTTCGGGGTGCCTTTTATTGATTCTGACTGATGCTTGGATAAAAGCTTTTAAGTACCTATCACTTAACCCAAGCTCAGCACATGATCAAAATGTTGTTATTCTGAAGCGCTTACAAAGAAAGCTCTTACAAAGAAGCCAATGCTTCATTAAATAACGTGCTTGGACGCATGATTTGTTCAGCCAGTTTTTCATCCGCCATGTAGTAGCCTTTGATATCTACAGATTTGTTCTGCGCATTATTCAATTCTTTAACAATCGCTGCTTCATTAGCTTCAAGCTTTTGAGCCAACTCTGAGAATTGTGCTTTTAGCTCAGCATCTTGGTCTTGTGCGGCCAGCTCTTCTGCCCAGTACATTGCCAAATAGAAATGACTACCGCGGTTGTCAAGCTCACCCGTTTTACGTGATGGTGACTTGTCATTTAACAACAGTTTTTCGGTCGCTCTATCAAGCGTGTCTGCCAAGATTTGCGCTTTTGCATTGTTGTCATTTTTGGCCAAATGCTCCAAAGAGACTGCCAACGCTAAAAACTCACCCAATGAATCCCAGCGTAAGTGGTTTTCCTCAATAAGCTGTTGGACATGCTTTGGTGCAGAACCACCAGCGCCTGTTTCAAACAAACCACCGCCCATCATGAGTGGAACGACAGACAGCATTTTGGCACTTGTTCCTAGTTCTAGGATTGGGAATAAGTCAGTAAGGTAATCGCGTAAAATGTTACCGGTCGCAGAAATCGTGTCAAGACCACGAGCAACACGCTCTAAAGTGTAACGCATAGCGCGAACCTGAGACATGATTTCGATATGTAGACCTTCGGTGTCATACTCTTTTAGATACGTTTTTACCTTTTTGATCAGCTCGTTTTCATGTGGACGGTATGGGTCCAACCAGAAAATAACAGGGGTGTTAGAGTCGCGCGCACGGCTAACAGCAAGTTTTACCCAATCTTGAATAGGATCGTCTTTGGTCTGACACATACGCCAGATATCGCCTTCTTCCACACGCTGCTCAAGCAATACTTCGTCGGTATCAATATCAACGATACGTGCGATGCCATTATCGCTAGACTCAAACGTCTTATCATGTGAGCCGTACTCTTCTGCTTTTTGAGCCATCAAACCAACGTTCGGTACAGTACCCATGGTGGTTGGATCAAAGTTACCATGCCATTTACAGAAATTGATCATTTCTTGATAAATGCGGGCAAAGGTAGATTCTGGCATGACCGCTTTACAATCATACATTTTGCCATCAGCGCCCCACATTTTACCGCCTGCACGGATCATGGCTGGCATAGATGCGTCAACAATGACGTCACTTGGCGAATGGAAGTTGGTGATGCCTTTGGCTGAATCAACCATCGCAAGACGTGGACGATGCTCTTGACAAGCATGCAAATCGTTTTCGATTTCTTCACGTTTGCTGGCTGGTAGCTCAGCGATTTTTTCGTACAAGCTGGCCATACCGTTATTGACGTTGATACCCAACTCTTCAAACAATGCCGCGTGCTTTTTGAAAGCGTCTTTATAGTAGATTCTAACCGCATGACCAAACACGATAGGATGCGATACTTTCATCATGGTGGCTTTTACATGCAATGAAAACAAGATACCCGCTTCGCGGCAGTCTTCCATTTCTTGTTCATAAAAATCAAGCAGCGCTTTTTTGCTCATGAACATAAGATCTATAACTTCTTTGTCAAGCAAAGCGATTTTTGGCTTTAATACTTTGGTCTCGCCAGCGTCAGTCACCAACTCCATACGTACGGTGCGTGCCTTGTCTAGGGTTATAGACTGCTCACCGTCATAAAAATCGCCACTGTGCATATGCGATACGTGCGTGCTTGACCACTGTTTCCACTCACCCATAGAATGCGGATGCTTGCGAGCGTAGTTTTTTACGGCTTTTGGCGCACGGCGGTCTGAGTTACCTTCACGTAAAACAGGGTTGACTGAACTGCCCAAACTTTTGCCATAACGCTTACGAATCTCTTGTTCTTCTTCCGTTTTGGGATCATCTGGGAAGTCAGGAATGGCATAGCCTTTGCTTTGTAGTTCTTTGATAGCAGCGCGTAGCTGTTGTACAGAGGCACTGATGTTAGGTAGCTTGATGATGTTGGTGTTTGGATCTTGCGTCAGACGACCAAGCTCAGCCAAGTTGTCCGGAACACGTTGCTCTTCCGTTAAGTAATCAGGGAATTCAGCCAATACACGTGCGGCAACAGAGATATCACTGGTTTCGACAGAAACGCCTGCCGTTTGTGTGAATGCTTTAACAATAGGTAAAAATGATAAGGTTGCAAGCGCTGGGGCTTCGTCAGTTTTTGTATAAATAATTTTTGACATTTTAGTAGTGTCTTCCTTTAGGCTAGAGTTAAAAATAAAATAAAGCGCAAATATGATGTTGAATATGTTTTAACAAATACTATATTTCAACAAATACTATGCATGGTGAACGACGTGATTAAGTTCATCATATCTGGCTTCTCAAAATTTTTTGAAACTGCTGAACACGTCTCTTTTTAATTTTCACTAAACTTGTGCTTTGAGACTGCATGCTACTACTGGGCCGTTAATCCACTATAAATCATCTTTGCTGTCAATCTCATATAGTGAACTAAGTATACTGTTTTCGCTCATATCCTATGTGTTTGAATTATATTAAGCTAATAACAACCTTATTCTACCAGCCATCCGCTTCAATATCATCTTTTCCATACAACTCCTGCCTTTTTGTCTGACGAAAAAGGCGGTATGGCTAAGAGAATTTTTTTGAAGTTTTTAAATGATAACGCTTATAAAAGGTAAGGGCAGTTAGCCCAGCACAACGTGGTTTTAATGGCGTCCCTTCTATTTTAGAGCGGTTAGATTGACTTTTTATTAACCGCTAAACGAAGTATTATTGAGCACCCACATCATTATAATAAATGATCATAATAAAAAACCACCTATATAGCTGTAGGTGACTTTTTGTTGATGCGGTCATCAATTTTGCAAATTGTGACAGCAAATAGGTAAAAATTTGCTAGGCTAGATGACTGATCGATAGAATATCGGCAAACATAGAGTAAGCAAAAGTATGAATTTAAAATACGCATTGATAAATGACACCAGTTGGCAAGACCAAGCAGATTGGCAGACACCAGATACACCTTTTATGTCTTTTGCTTTTTGGCAAGCACTCAGCGATACGGGGGCGATAGGTGAGCAGGCTGGCTGGTTGCCCATATTTATTTTGGTTTATCGTGATACAGACAGCTTGGTAGATATGGCAATAGATGAGTCTGTAGAGAGTGACCGTCATGATATTGATCAAAGTCCTACCACACCGATTGCTGTATTGCCCGTATTCATAAAAGGTCATCACCGTGGCGAGTTTGTGTTTGATCATTCATGGGCGGAGGCCTATGCGCGCTACGGGGTGGATTATTATCCTCGGCTGGTGACAAGCGTGCCTTATACCCCGATTACAGGTCAGCGTTTTTGGTTGGCAAAAGGGGAAACCTTAGATCATGATATTCTTAAGACCGCCATCGCAGGCGTCGATGATATTGCGCAGCAAGTGGGCGCGTCAAGCTGGCATGGATTGTTTGTCACATCAGAGATGGCGGATGTCGCAACTGCTTCCATGCCGACAGGTCTGGATGTAGAGCTTGCGATCGCGGCACAAGAAAATGGTATAGAACCTGTGCCTATTGAGATGCCGATACTAGAGCGACAAGGGTGTCAGTTTTTGTGGCAAAATAAGGACTTACTCAGAGACAGTCAGCCTTTTGCAGATTTTGATGCGTTTTTGATGACCTTAAAAGCCAAAAAGCGCAAGACCATCCGCGCTGAGCGCCGTAAGGTGTCTGAGCAAGGTATTGTCTGTCAACGTAAATGCGGCGATGAGATTAGCGATGAAGATTGGAAAGCCTTTTATCATTGTTATGTCATGACATATGCCGTGCGCGGTCAACAGCCGTATTTGACCATAGATTTTTTTATGGCATTGGCGCAAAATATGTCTGAGCATTTGATGCTAGCACAAGCGCTAAACGACCACGGCGAAATTATTGCCAGCAGTTTGTTCTTATATGATGATCCTAACAGTGACAGTACTGGTCATAGGCCCACCTTATATGGCCGTTATTGGGGCGCACTTGGTGAGTACGATAGCTTGCACTTTGAGTTGTGCTACTATCAAGGTATTGAGTTTGCCATCGAAAAAAACCTGACGTATTTTGATCCAGGTACTCAAGGCGAGCATAAACTGATTCGTGGTTTTATTCCAACGATGACGCACTCCTTACATCGCATTTATGATGCGCGTTTTGTCCCAGCGATTAGTAATTTTTGTACGCAGGATCGACAGCACATGGCACAGTATCGTCAACAAGCGTTTGAAGCCTTGCCATTTAACGCTGATAATATGCCTGACTTTGATACCAATCGTTTTTGATGCTCAGAACTATATTTGCCTCTATTCTACTATTTTCTAACTAGCTAACGACTATGCCCAGTAAGCCTTTTTCTTGTTCAAATCTTCTTTCTCCGCCTACCGAGCTATTGCCATGGTTAACGGTCGATGGCTCGTTGACTGCCGTGCTAGAAATCAAAGCAGGGCAGCCGCTGCGTGTAGAGCGCACTTTTGAAGGGTATCGGTCAATGTCGTTGATACAAAAACGACAGCTAGGTGTACAAGGCGCGATGCTGGGTCGCCCTATGCTGGCTTGGGTGCGTGAAGTAGAGCTGTATGGCAATGATGAGCAGCCATGGGTAAAAGCGCAAAGTATTTTCCCCATTCCTAGTCTGACAGGTCGGGCACGTCGCCTACAACAACTTAAAGGTACACCTATCGGCTACGTATTATTTAAGCGCAGTCGTACTTTGCCAAACCAACGCTTTATCCAACAGACAAGTGAGGGCTGGCAGCGGCAGACGCGATATGATTGGTATGGTCGAAAATTAATGATTAGCGAAATATTTTTGCCTGCGTTTACATCTAGTGAAACGTAAAAAAATTTTATGGCTATATAAACATAAAAAACCGTAGGGTAAGGGATGTATAGTGAGTAAATCCTTTATTCTATTGGCTATTTATCTGTATTATATCGCCATTTAATTTGCTCATCTTAAGGTGAGCTTTTTTGCGCTCTTCACACAAATTTTCATGTTACACTTACGCTTTCGCGATGATGTCGATGCAAATGTATATCGATTTTATTGACGGATCGGTCAAGTTAATGGCAGGTCAATTGCCTGCGTTTATTCTTATTTTAATCATTGCTGATAGACTTATTCACAATTATGGTCATACCATAAACAGCATGCAAAAACAGAGTGTGCAGAAGTATCAAGCATACTTCGGACGACGTTAACGCAGTAGTTGTCTTATTGTGGGCAGGCTATAAGCTTTTTTTTAATGATACTTCCAACGACAGTCACTACTTAGGACATTACTATGTTTAAAGATATTTCTATCAAAGCGTTTGATCCCGTACTTGCTGAAGCGATGGCTGCAGAAAGCGTTCGTCAAGAAAATCATATCGAATTGATTGCCTCTGAAAACTACTGCTCACAAGCAGTGATGGAAGCACAAGGCACTGATCTAACCAACAAATACGCTGAAGGCTATCCTGGTAAGCGTTACTACGGTGGTTGTGAGCATGTCGACGTGATTGAGCAATTGGCCATTGATCGTGCAAAAGAGTTGTTCGGTGCCGAATACGTGAACGTCCAGCCACATTCAGGTAGTCAAGCAAACTCTGCAGTATTCTTAGCATTGCTTGAAGCCAACGATACAGTACTTGGCATGAGCCTAGACGCAGGCGGTCACTTGACGCATGGCGCGCACATCAACTTCTCAGGTCTGAACTACAATGCAGTACAGTACGGATTGGTAGAAGGCACAGGTCTTATCGACTATGATCAAGTAGATGCGCTAGCACGTGAACACAAGCCAAAAATGATCATTGCTGGTTTTTCAGCGTATTCACAAGTGGTTGATTGGCAGCGTTTCCGTGACATCGCTGACGAAGTCGGCGCTTACCTACTAGTAGATATGGCGCACGTTGCTGGTCTGGTCGCTGGTGGCGTATACCCAAGCCCAGTACCTTTCGCTGATGTCGTGACTACTACAACGCATAAAACCCTACGTGGTCCGCGTTCAGGTCTGATCTTGGCTCGTGATGAAGTGTTGGCTAAGAAGCTAAATTCAGCGGTATTCCCAGGCAACCAAGGTGGCCCATTGATGCATGTTATCGCTGCAAAAGCGGTTTGCTTCAAAGAAGCGCTAGAAGATAACTTCAAAACGTATCAGCAGCAAGTGGTTAAAAACGCGCAAGCTATGGCAAAAGTCATCCAAGATCGTGGTTATGAAATCATCTCTGGCGGTACTGAAAACCATCTGATGCTAATCAGCCTAGTTAAGCAAGAAATGACGGGTAAAGAAGCGGACAAATGGCTTGGCGATGCACACATCACGGTCAATAAAAACGCCGTACCAAACGATCCAAAATCTCCATTTGTGACGTCTGGTATTCGTATTGGTACGCCAGCGATTACCACTCGTGGCTTCAACGAAGCGCAAGCGGGTGATTTAGCAGGTTGGATCTGTGACGTACTAGATAGCCGTGGTGATGAAGCTGTGGCGACTGAAGTACGCGGTAAAGTAGAAGCAATCTGTAAAGAGTTGCCAGTGTACGAAAAAAACCAGTAAGCGTTAATCGGCTTTAACTCGCACTGTATCAAATAAAAAACCGCTTAGCGTTTGCTAGGCGGTTTTTAGTTTATTCATAAAAGGATAATTTGATGGGCTTACGTATTCATACTTTGTACCATGTTGATTTTGAAGAACTTAGCTATATTAAACAGTGGGCAGACAGTCAAAATCATAGCATTACTGTGACTAGATTTTATGAAAATGATCCGATACCAGCTCAAGACAGTTTTGATTGGTTGGTGATTATGGGTGGCCCAATGAGCATTCATGATGACGCAGAGTTTGCGTGGCTTGCTGATGAGAAACACTTCATTCATCAAAGTATTGACGCAGGGAAAACGGTGATCGGTGTTTGCTTAGGAGCACAGTTGATCGCAGACAGTTTGGGAGCACAAGTTGCGCCATCAGGCATAAAAGAGGTGGGTTGGCTACCCATTCAATTGACCGAACAAGGCTTGAAGCATCCTTTACTAACAGACCTACCAAAAGATGAATTCACTGTATTTCATTGGCATGGTGATGGCTTTGATTGTCCCAAAGGCGCGACGCCAATCGCAACGTCACATGCTTGGGCAAATCAAGGTTTTATTTATCAAACACCCAAGCACAAAGAGTTAGGGACGTGGGTGCTTGGCTGGCAATGTCATTTTGAAGTTACCGAAAACAGTATGGTAGATATGGTGGCGCACGGACAGGACTATATACAAGATGCCATAATTGATTATCCTGACTCTGTTCAATCAGGTAATGAGATAATAGCGTTGGGTGATAAGTATATTAAAGATAACAACGCATGGCTTTCAACAATGCTAAACAACTTGGCAAGATGACGCTAATGAGTTGTGAAGAGAGAGTTCTTAGTCTAAAAGCATGGGAAGCATGACAGAAAAGTAAGTGACTTAAGATTGAAAAACAAAAAAACCGCTCAGCGTTTGCTAGGCGGTTTTTTTTGGATACTTTCATATTAAGTCGATTAAAACCCTAACCCCCAAGCTGACTTAAGCCTAACGCCATAATCAGACCAATAGCGGCACTAATACCCGCCCAATGATTGTCGCGTTTAAACGCTGTCGGAAATACTTCGGTCGCCAGTGAGGCAATAACAGCGCCAGCCGCAAAGCAATTGATGGCACTTAGTATGCTTTTATCGACGTCCGCAAGCAGCATTTTACCTAAGATAGCAGCAAGTGATAATAAGATCGCTGCTCCAATCCAAAGCATTAATATTTTCTTATGACTGTTACCAGCTTTACGCATCTCTTTTGCGCCACCTGCGGCTTCTGGAAGGTTGGACAGCAAAATAGAACCAGCCAAAGCAGCGACTTGCATCACGTTTCCACTAATGAGTGATACGCCTAGCGCTAAGTTTTCAGGCACACCATCGAGCGTAATGGCAGCCAGTAAGCCTGCGCCACCTTTAGAGTTTAGTTTTTCATCAATCAAGTAATCAACGCCTGCAAACACCAAAGCGCCCAGTAAAGTAAAAGCCGCTGTGAGCCAGATACCACTATCAGTAAGGGAGGGCTGTACCAGCTCTATCACGACCGATATCATCAGCGCACCGCCAGCGATTGCTAATAAATTGCCTTCTAACCAAGCTGGCAGGTGACCATACAAACCCCAAAGCGCTCCTACGATAAGCGCGCCTGAGACCACGACAATAATTGCAAACATCAACATAATTGGCCCTTATTTTTTAGCTACAATATTGATAACGCTTAATCGTTTTTCTGTCATTATAATTTGAGTAATGACGATAGAACGGATCATCTCTAATCGGTTTGATTAAAGGTTTGTGCAAAACAAAACCCCAATCATCTATGAGATAATTGGGGCTTATTATGTATCACGAAAGCGGATACAAAGTCAGGTGATTTTACATGAAAGGCAACTTCGTAAATATCTGCAATACCGTGGCATTGACGATATCAACGAAGAAAGCACCAACCATCGGCACAATCAGAAACGCTTTAGGTGAGGGCAAATAACGGTCAGTAACGGCCTGCATATTGGCAATCGCCGTTGGTGTCGCGCCCATACCAAACCCACAATGTCCTGCTGACAAGACAGCCGCATCATAATCTTTGCCCATGACTTTGAAGGTGATAAAGTAGACATAAATAATCATGATAACTGTTTGTACGAGCAAGATTACCAGTACAGGGCCTGCCAAATCAGTCAACTGCCACAGTTTTAAAGACAATAGCGCCATGGCCAAAAACAGACTCAAAGAAGCATTACCGAACACATCAATAGAGCGATCAAACATATCAAAATTGAACACAGTCGTTAAGACATTGCGAATAATAACACCACCTGCCAGTGCCCAAACGAAGGTAGGCAGCTCAAACCATGTGCCTTCAGCCACAAGTGTCATAACTTCAGCAAAAGCCAACGCGCCTGCAAACAACGCCAATGTCTCAATGGTAGAAGAGGCAGTGATAAAGCGCATACTATCAGGTCTTTCAAAAATCTCTTTATTACTGTGTGCTGAGTCTTCATCGTGCTTGGTACTATAAAGTGATTGCGCGTTCGCAACCTTTTCGATGTCGCTAGGATTTGGATTAGCAGGGGTTGGTTTTAGACCAAGGTTTTGAATCAAACGCTTTGCTACTGGTCCACCGATAATACCACCAGCGACCAGACCATAAGTGGCCACTGCGATACCAAGCGTCGTTGCGCCAACCACGCCATATTCTTGTTCTAAAGTAATGCCCCATGCACCAGCCGTACCATGACCACCCGTCAGAGCGATAGAACCTGTTACCAATCCAAGTAACGGATCAAGACCCAGTACGCTTGCCATAGCGACACCAACGATGTCTTGCAATACAATGAAGACCGACACTACAATCGTAAAGATCAATAACGGTGTTCCACCTGCTTTTAATCGACTAAAATCAGCACTCAAACCGATAGAAGCAAAGAACATCAGCATCGTCGCTGTCTGTAAGCCTTGATGAAAGTTAAAACTGTATCCCCAAACGATATTGAGAACATAAACCACAATGGCTGCAACCAAACCACCAGCGACCGGTTCTGGAATGTTGAAGTCTTCTAGGAACTTAATTCTTCTTACTAAAACGCGCCCAAGTAGTAGCACTAAGGTGGCCAGTATCAGCGTGTAATAGCCGTTTAAGGTAATTTCCATATGTTAATCCTTTCTATACAAATGAATTAACCCGCATTCGGGATAAATATGGCTTTATCTCGAATTCAGGTTGATATGATGATTCGCAGTTAAGCCGTTTTTGTCAGATTAAACGTTGTCCGCGGCTGGCATAATAACCCACAATTGCGGCTTACCAAAATCTCTGTAAGCATCTTCAATGATGCGCTTAAAAGTATTAAAATCTTCAGTATTGATTGTTTCTACCGTTGCTAGATTCAGCGTTAGGTAAGACACATAGCTGTCTGTTAGGCAGTCCCACGCGCTATCCCAATTGGGCGAAAAGTAGCTAGGAAAGTCACAAGCATGAGCCAAATTTGTTAATAAAGTGGTTTTATCTAATGTCTTGTTTACAGGTATGTTAACAGCCTGTGCCAAAATGCTAGCACTTAGTGCTGTACCTTTTTGGTTAATGTGGTTTTGATCAAGAAAATTTTGACTAACATAATAAATGGCTTGGCTCATTTTATTGTACCTGTAATCTGCGAAAGCTCTCATAGTGGTCAACAGTCAGATAGTAGACAGTCGGAGGATAGCCACCAGTGACGATACGCCGCGCACCGCGATGTGACAAGCCAGGGGTAGGGACGGTGTATTCCCGATAATAGCCTTGCGACTGTGCGGGTAGTTTGCCTTCGCGATTATAAAAGGTTGTGCCGTCTTTTTGCGGATACGGAAATGGGCCGCCTTGCTGAATCAGCGTAAGGGTTTTGTCTACTTGCGCATCACCCGTGACATTAAGAGTAGACGCTTGGGCCGAGGTTTCAGGGAATGATTGTGATACCGTAGGTTTAGCGCTATCAGTAAAGAGAGATGATGTTAAGTCCCCAAAGACATACACGGCAACCGCGATAACCGCCATGATAATAAATAAAGTAGATACAACGCTCTTTTTGGGTTGCTCATGGCGGCGAGTGCTTAGATCATCTTGAGAGTAATGCTTGCCTTGAAAGTACTGATTTCGGGCATTAGGGCTGAATGCATGCTGAGGAGGGGCGACGTCAATATCCTCTAGTATACTTAAGGAAGAGGAGGTGACTTCTGTGGCACTTAACTGGTTTTTCGCATTGCGTTCACTATTGAAGTATACCTGTTGACCAATAGAGATAGGATGCGATAAGCGCACATTACTCACGTGAAAAAATACGTCTTCATTTTGGTTGTCTACCTCGATAAATCCATAGCCTTTTTCTTGATACCAGCGCTTAATTTTGCCACTCTGCATGGGCCCCGTTTCCTATAAAATCGTCTATGACGATGCAAAAAATAATAATAGCACTGTCAAATATATCGAGCGCTAATAAAAAAACGCCAGCGATTGGGCTGACGTTTTTTTATCGATTATACTGTAAATTAAACGCTATATGGTAGGTTACTAGCCAAATAACAGCGGCAATAGATTAAGCCCGTGTCTCACCATGACCGTAAACAATCCATTTTTGTGATGTGAGACCTTCAAGACCAACAGGGCCACGAGCATGGATTTTGTCAGTTGAAATGCCAATTTCTGCACCCAATCCGTACTCAAAACCATCAGCGAAACGGCTAGAAGCATTGATCATCACGCTTGCAGAATCCACTTCACGAATGAAGCGCTGAGACTTAGTATAGTTGTCAGTAATAATGACATCCGTATGATGACTGCCGTGAGTGTTGATGTGCTCAATGGCCTCATCAATACCTGATACGACTTTGACAGCCAAGATAGGCGCTAAGTATTCCGTGTCCCAATCTTCGGCAGTCGCTGCCGATAGGTGACCTTTTAAGGCGGCATTGTCATTTAAAATGGCTTGGGATTTGTCGTCAAGGCGCAGTTGCATGGCATCATCAGCCGCAATAATCGCTTCAGCAATTTTTGGCAATAGGTCATCGGCAACTGACGCATCAACCAACAGCGTCTCCATGGTGTTACAAGTACCATAGCGGTGCGTTTTTGCATTGACGCTAACCTTGATAGCGATTTGGGCATCTGCATCACTATCGATGAAGGTATGGCAATTGCCATCTAAATGCTTGATGACAGGTACACGCGCATCACGGCTGATACGTTCAATCAGACCTTTACCACCACGTGGTACGATGACGTCGACATAATCAGTCATGGTAATCAACTCACCAACCGCCGCGCGGTCGGTCGTTTGCAAGACTTGCACAATGTGCTCAGATAACCCAACTTTTTGTAGGCCTTCCAAGATACACTTGGCAATCGCTTGGTTTGATTCAAACGCTTCTGAACCGCCTCGTAAAATAATGGCGTTGCCCGATTTTAGTGCCAGTGATGCTGCCTCTAACGTCACATTAGGACGCGACTCATAGATCATACCAACCACGCCAAGTGGCACGCGCATTTTTCCCAAATGAATTCCTGATGGCTGATAAGTCATGTCAGTAACTTCACCAATAGGGTCTGGTAATGCCGCCACATCCTTTAAACCTTGGAGCATGCCATCAAAACGCGCGTCGTTTAGCTCAAGACGATCAAGTAACGCAGCATCTAAATCGTTGCTTTGACCTTTATCCATATCAATTTTATTGGCAGATAAGATATCTTGTTTCGCCTCTTTTAACACATCGTGAATCGCCATTAGCGCTGAGTTTTTGTCACCCGTATTGGCAGCAGCGAGCGCACGTGAAGCAGCTCGGGCCTGTTTGCCAACAGATTGCATATAAGTGGTCACGTCTGTGGTATTCGCTTGGCTCATAAATTATTTTCCTTATATAGTGATTGGTATTTTGAATATAAAAAAGTGCCCAAAGGCAAAAATGTAACAAAAAGAAGATTCGGATACCTATAAGACATTATGCTATTTAACATAGAGGAGATTGGCACGATAGTAAAGATGGTTTTGTGAACAACCGCCTCTCATGGGAGGTAATTATTCTCCTTTTTACACTTATCTTATCCGTTTTGTCTTTGACTTCCCTATGATGTCACAATATAGGCAATATCCGTTGCATCGTTACGAGCCTTAACAGAACTGAGGTGTAACTACTAAGGTAGCCTTGAATAATCATGAGTATAGTTAGGAACTAATACAACGAGCGAAAGCTATTAATCGCTACTCGTAAAGTAATTAACAATGAAATATCAGTGATAAGTATCAATGATTACGAATGGAGAATAAAAATGGTTATTAAAAATAGCAGTAGCAAAAAAAGCTGGTTAACGGTTGGACTGGTCGCAGCAGCCTTAACCTTAGGCGCTTGTGGTAAAAAAGACGAGGCGCCAATGGAAACAGACTCATCTGTTGATGCTCAAACCACAGTAGAAGATGAAGCCACTGGCGTTGCGACAGCAAGTGATGATGTGGCTGTTGCTAGTGCCAATGAGGGCAGCACAGATGATGTGGCCGTGGCAAGCGCCAACGATGAAGTCACCGTAGGTGCTGATGACAAAGAAATGCTCGATGGCACTGAAGATTCAGAGCATGTTTCGACCTACTAAGCCATCGCTCAGATAACGTCACGTCTAGTAGATTTAAATGATAAAATGAAGCTCAAAGCTGTCAATACAGTTTGGGCTTTTTTGTTTTGGTCGTTTAAGGAGGCATATGTGTTTCGTTGACTGACCGAGCTTACACAAGATTTGCCTTTTTACCGCTGAATAAGAGACAATATGACATTTTACTTTTTGTCTTATCAGTCATAGCGGTATCACCATAATACTACGGTTGACAGTTATACTATATAAGACAAATCTGTATACGACATATCTGTCTCTTTTTTATTGACGTTTTCATTCATATTTATTGGAAGTCTGCTAAACCATGCTTGATACTGCAAAAAATCCGACTCGGCCTATCGCCTTAGATTTACAAGACGTCCATAAAAGCTACGGCTCACTCGCAGTGCTAAAAGGGGTGTCACTCACTGCATACGATGGTGATGTTATCTCTATTTTGGGCTCATCTGGCTCAGGCAAATCCACTTTGCTGCGCTGCATCAATTTGCTCGAAAAGCCGAATCAAGGTCGTATTATTATCGGTAATGACGAGCTGATTTTGAAACCTGCCAAATCAGGCGAATTGCAAGCAGCAGACATAAAACAGTTAGAGAGCTTGCGTGCTCGGGTCGGGTTTGTCTTTCAGAACTTTAACTTATGGCCGCATAAAACGATTTTGCAAAATATCATTGAAGGGCCAACGCAAGTCCTGAAAATCAAAAAAGCCCAAGCCGTTAGTGACGCAGAAAAACTGCTCGATAAAGTGGGTCT
The DNA here is from genome assembly GCF_052850615.1 of Psychrobacter sp. 1176_08. NCBI lineage: Bacteria > Pseudomonadati > Pseudomonadota > Gammaproteobacteria > Moraxellales > Moraxellaceae > Psychrobacter > Psychrobacter sp. 1176_08. Next base: position 115,212 of record NZ_VXCU01000004.1, on the reverse strand, counting down.
ATTGGATAAAAAAGACGCTTATCCAGCGAACCTATCTGGTGGTCAGCGCCAGCGTGTGGCCATCGCTCGAGCGCTCGCCATGCAGCCCCAAGTGCTCTTGTTTGATGAGCCGACCTCGGCGCTAGACCCTGAGCTGGTCAACGAAGTGCTGGCTGTCATGCGAGAGTTGGCAGAAGAAGGCCGTACCATGCTCATCGTCACTCATGAGATGCGTTTTGCTCGAGAAGTATCCAGCAAAGTTGTTTTCTTACATCAAGGCGTGATTGAAGAGATTGGTACGCCTGAGCAAGTCTTTGATAATCCTACCTCTGAGCGTGTCAAAGACTTTATGGCGTCGCATCGTCAGAACTAGTCTTATACTCAAAAACCAGTATTCAAAAACATAGGATGATAAAGATTTTATCATCCTAACGTCTTAGAGAACCCGTCAATAAATACTTCATAAGTCGCACTCACTGTTTATTACACTTTAATGACAGTTGGTATGCAAAATGTTTGTTTTTGATATTTGAGTCAGGTATTATCAGAAAGCTTACCGACAGCTAGTCATAGTAAGTTTCGGTATATTCTACGCTCTATATTGCTTGTCTGGCAGGGACGTCAGAAAACAAAATATCAGAACCTCGTATTAAAACCCATCAGAATTTAAGGAATATATGATGTCGAATTCTCGCCTATTGTGGTCATCGATGACTATTACCGCCGCGTTGATGCTGAGTGCTTGTAGTCAACCCGCTAATGATGCTACGGATGCCAGCGCTGATCCAGCGGCAGCAGACACGTCTGGCAAGACCATTCGTATTGCTACTGAGGGCGCTTACCCTCCTTTTAACTATACCAATGCTGATGGTAGCTTGGCAGGTTATGATATAGACGTCGCCAACGCTTTGTGTGATCAGATGCAAGCCAAGTGTGAAATCGTTGCTCAAGATTGGGATGGTATTATTCCTGGTTTGCTGGCACAAAAATATGACGCGGTTGTGGCTGGCATGTCGATCACGCCTGAACGCCAAGAAAAAGTGGATTTTACCGAACCTTACTTCGCCAACACCATGGTTTGGTTGACCAGTACCGACGGCAAATTTGATCCTATGGCGATTAGCAATTTAACGCTTGGCGGTCAACGCTCAACCACGCCTGGTGCGTATCTGCAAGACAACTATGAAGGCAAAAACGGTAATACCGTGCAGTTGTATGACAATTATGACAATGCTTATCTAGATCTGAAGTCTGGTCGTAGTGATGCCGTATTGGCAGAAAAAGTATCTGCAAAATCATGGTTGGCAGACAACCCTGAAGGCTTTGGTATTGTTGGCGATGAAATCGACAACGACGATAATATTGCCATTGCTGTTCGTAAAGGTGATGCCCTCAGAGACGACTTTAATAAAGCGCTCAGTGAAATCCGTAGTAATGGTGAACTGGCACGTCTTGAGCAAGCAAACTTTGGTCAATAACTCTCTATTGGTCCATAATCTTCTGATTGAAAAATGAAGGAATAGCAAACATGACAATCTCTATGACATCGTCTCTAAAACATAAGTCTCTAAAAAGCAAAGCGTTTTGGCTGGCACCACTCAGTGCCGCGGTATTAATGCTGGCAGGCTGTAACGACAGCTCAGCACCAGAAGAGGGTGCTGCTGCTGATACGCAAGCTGATGCCCCATTGAATATAAAAATAGCCACCGAATCAAGCTACAAACCATTTAGCTATACAGATGCTGATGGCAAATTGATTGGCTACGAAATCGAACTGGTTGACGCTCTGTGTGCGCAGATGCAGGCAAAGTGTGATGTTATTTCTCAAGATTGGGATGGCTTGATTCCAGGACTAAACGCACAGAAATTTGATGCCGTTATCGCTGGTATGACCATCACTCCTGAACGTCAAGAAGTCGTAGAATTCAGCGACCCGTATTTTCATACCGGTATTATTTTGATCGGTAAAAAAGGTGATGACGTCAGTGTGGCAGATCTGAAAGGTCAGCCTATCGCATCACAGCGTTCAACCGTTGCTTCACAATACTTGCAAGATGAGCATGCTGATGCTGATATCAAGCTCTATGATACCCAAGACAATGCGTATTTGGATCTGACATCAGGTCGTGTGCGTGCCATGATGTCTGATAAAGTCACAGGTATGGACTGGTTGAAAACTGATGCTGGTAAAGATTATGAAATAAAAGGCCAAGAAATCATTACTGACCAAGATGCGATGGGCATTGCGTTCCGTAAAGGCGATCCACTGATTGCCAAGTTCAACAAAGCTTTGGCTGAGCTAAAAGAAAAAGGGACTTACGATCAAATCACAGGTAGTTATTTCGGCACCAGCTCAACTGCCGCTGCACAAAAAGCAGCCACAACGGCAGACGTAGAAAAAGTGGTAGTGGTTGAAGGGGATAACACCAATGTTGATGCCAATGCTGTTATCGCTAATGAAGAGCAAGCAGAAGCAGCGACCAATTAATATTGTAGCTTTTGAACAAAGTGCCTTTTACCGAAGCACTTTTTATCGAAGTGTCTTTTTATCAAAGCAACTTTAAATGATGAGCAGATCTGGCAATGCGTGCATCGCATTGCCATTTTATAATGTGAAGCGTTATTTTTATTGGTAAATATCAAGGATGATCATGAGCGTTCATTTTGACCACTATTCTATGACCAAAAAATCTGTAACCAAAAAAGCAGCCGTTGCTACAGGTATAAAGGCACGACATTTACCTTTGTCGTTAGCTACAATGATGTTGGTATTCGCTTTGACAGGTTGCGGTAATGGTCGAAATGATACGACTGATACAGCGACTCAGGATAAAGCAGCATCAGGCGACGTATTGCGTATCGCTACCGAAGGCGCGTATGCACCTTTTAACTATACCAATTCTGATGGCACGCTTGGCGGTTTTGATGTCGATATTGCCAATGCGTTATGTGCTGATATTAACATGACTTGTGATATCACGTCACAAGATTGGGACGGTATCATTCCTGGTCTAAAAGCGGGTAAGTACGATGCGATTGTGGCTGCCATGTCAGTGACACCTGAGCGCGCGCAACAAGTGAGTTTTACAGAACCGTATTTTAGCAATACGCTGGTTTTTTTGGTCAAAAAAGACAGTAGTTTTGATCCTAGCAAGAGTGAGGACATCAATTCGCACTCTATTGCTGCTCAGCGCTCAACCATCTCTTCACAATGGCTTGAAAAGGCGTACCCAAAAGCGGAAATGAAGCTTTATGATACCCTAAGTAATGCGTTTTTGGATTTGGGCTCAAATCGGGTCGATGCGATGGTTTCTGATAAGTTGCCAGCGTTAGAGTGGCTTGGCACCAAATCAGGCAGTGCTTATGCGCTCAAAGGTGAAGAGATCGATATCAATGATGATTTTGCCATTGCTGTACGTCCAAACGATGCATTACAAGCGAAGCTCAATCAGGCATTGGCCAATATCAAGGCTGATGGCACCTATGATAAAATCCATCAAAAGTATTTTGCGATTCCAAAAACAAGTGCAGCAGAAAACACAGCGACAGAAAAACCTGCTGAATAGGTAATAGCCGTCTTGTACCAAGATAATAATGAGTACGCTGCTACCTATATTTGTTTTAAAAAAGATATTGTCTCAAAGGCAGTATCTTTTTTTATGGGTCATCAAAACGCTTCGATTCTGCCGTAATGACGGTTTGATTTTTGTGAATATGACCGATTCAACTCACTTTTAGGCGCATAAGTACCTATTTAGACACAGCTTTTACGCGTGAGTATTAACATAGCGCGTAGTGATTATGATAAAATCAGCGCTCATTTCTACCGTGTCAATTTTCGCAGCAGTCATCGTATTGATTTGACGTCAATTTATGACGCATAAGACCACCATGTGATGGGTCTAACATACGACTGTCAGCAGCGCTCAGCCATTGATGCTGATTCTTTTAACTCATATTTTGCAAATTGCTAATATAAAGAGACTGAGTGGATAATTGTGTTTGATTTACAAGGATTTGGCGCGCTATTACTAAGCGGCGCTACCGTCACCATCAAACTTGCCGTGACCAGTTTGGTCATTGGTATGGTTTTGGGACTACTCGGTGCCACAGCTAAGCTGTCAAATATTTGGCTGCTGCGTAAGATTGCGACTGTGTATACGGCGACAATGCGCGGTATTCCAGAGCTGTTATTGGTACTGTTTATCTATTATGGCGGCTCTATACTGCTGATGACACTGCTCAAAAAATTCGGCTATAACGAATATATCGAGATCAGTGCATTCTGGGGCGGCGTCATGGCGTTGTCTATCGCTTTTGGTGCTTATGCGACCGAAATTTTTCGTATGTCGATTCAAGAGATTCCGATAGGGCAGAGTGAGGCGGCGCAAGCGATTGGTATGCGTCCTTTGCAAACGTTTTATCGTATTACTTTACCGCAAGTGTGGCAGATTGCCTTACCGGGTTTGGGTAACTTGTTTTTGGTATTGCTAAAAGATACGGCATTGGTATCGGTCGTGGGTCTAAAAGACATTATGTATCAGTCATCGCGTGCCGCTCAGTCAACGCAGCAGCCATTTACGTTTTATATGGCAGCCGCGATTATTTATTTGGGTTTGACCATGTTGATTACCGGTTTTATGATGTGGCTTGAGTGGCGCGCCAATCCAGCGGCACGCTATGCCAAAAAAATAAGCCGTCAATCAACTCACAGTCAATCGACCATAGGATAGAGGAGAGATACTATGGATTGGAATTGGCAGGTCATTTTCGATAATATTCCTGAGCTGTTGAATGGGGCGGTTTTGACCGTACAGCTGGTCGTGCTTTCAGGCGTGATTGGACTGTTTTTCGGTTTGGTTTTGGCACAGCTGCGTCTGTCAAAAAACTGGTTGGTACAGATACTACCGTTTTCTTATATCTTCTTTTTCCGTGGTACACCACTACTGGTACAGATATTTTTGATTTACTATGGTTTGGGTCAGTTTGAAGCCGTACGTAATTCGTTCTTATGGGAGCCTGTGCTGAGCCAAGCGTATTGGTGTGCCATTATTGCGTTTACCATGAATACCAGTGCTTACTTAGCCGAAATCATTCGCGGTGCGATTCAGACGATTCCTGTTGGTGAGCTAGAAGCTGCTGATGCTATTGGTATGTCAAAATGGCAAAAGCTCACGCGCATCACGTTACCTCGTGCCTTTGGTATCGTGATTCCTGCCTATAGTAACGAAGTGATTTTTATGCTTAAAGGCAGTGCGCTGGCATCCACCATTGCATTGATGGATATTACAGGGGTTGCTCGTACCATTAGTGCGCGTACTTATACCTTGATGGAGTTATTCTTTGCAGCTGGTGTGATCTATCTTCTATTATCATGGGTGATATTATTTAGCTTTAGATTGTTTGAAAAAAGAATGAATCGCCATGCAAGCTATGTACCACCAGATGTGATTACCAACACCATACCTTAGTGGTTTGGCTCAAAATAGTATTAAAAAACACACGAAATAGCGGGTTAATATTCATATATTAACCCGCTATTTTTTCGTTGGATGGCCACTTATTTTGTTTTTAGGACTATCTTTAAAATGAAGACAAGCTCTAGAAAAATAGCGACAGATAGTGCAGTATGTATGGCCCACTTATCTATAATCTGCTGTGAGCGCCTAATATGAGTCAATCACCACATATGTCTTTAGTCGATGCCATTACTGATAACGTCAATGCTGATACGAGCACTACCAATGTCAATGACAACGTACGTGCCTCTATTGGCAAAGTAGTCTGCGTTGGTCGCAACTATGCCGAGCATGCTCGCGAGCTTGGTAATGAAGTGCCAAAATCGCCTATATTGTTTATGAAACCTGCCTCCTCAGTCGTCAGTGTACGTCATGATATTGTTCGCCCCAATCCTGAGGTGTATGGCGATACGCATTATGAAGCGGAGCTTTGTATTCAACTGTCAGCGGATTTGTCAGCGGCAACTGCTGAGCAAGCAAAGCAAGCGATTGGTGGGGTGACGTTGGGGCTTGATTTAACCTTACGTGATTTACAAAGTAAGCTGAAAGAAAAAGGTCACCCGTGGGAGCGTGCTAAGTGTTTTGATGGGGCGTGCGTGCTTGCTGATTGGCTCAAGCCAGAATCTTTTGGTGATTTTAGTCAAGTAAATTACCAACTCACCATCAATGATGAGCTAAAACAAGATGGCGATAGTGCGATGATGCTGTTTTCAGTTTATGAGCTACTGGCAGAGATTAGCCACGCTTTTAGCTTGCAGGCAGGGGATGTGATTATGACTGGAACGCCAAGCGGCGTTGGTATTTTACAAGCGAATGATAAATTGAAATTAACGCTTGGGGCGCACGAATGGCAGGTAAATGTTCGCTAAGTTGGTTGTATCAGAACTGCGTTATCTTTTTGATATAAATACATCCTATAGTCAGTTCGACATACAATCGATACGTTGAGGTTACGTGCGACTGGTATGAATTTTTCGTAGCCTCTGTGTTAGCAGCACGCAAGGAAAATTTATACCAGTTGCACTGTTTCGATTTTAAAGTCAATCGACTATATAAAAGTCCCAAGTGATTACTTGGGGATTTTTTTATGTCAAAATTTTAGCTATCTAGCATATTTAGATAGAATCAGCATAAAATTTCAACGTACTGTCACAAACCAGCAGTAAACTTGGACGTAATTCGTACTTTAGCGGTAAAAAATTTTAGCCGCATTTATCTTTTTACGCCAATCCAGCCAACTGCAAGGTGACTGATAATGACATTGTTAAATAAAGAGCTAGAACTCGCGCACGAAATCGTTGAAGATTCAAATCCTACCAATAACACTGATTTTCAGACCATTATCAATCGTCGTCTGAATCGCCGTAGTATTTTAAAAGGCGGTACAGGATTGACAGCAGCCGCATTCTTTGGGGCGCTACCTTTGGTGGGTTGTAGCGATGATGATGACAACAGCCGTCCTATCGTAGAAAATGGTAATGATGCAGCCATTCCTGCTCAAGGCGATTTAAAACGCCCTGAAACGTTAAAGTTCAAAGCCGTAGCGCATTCAACTGCCGAGACAATGACGGTAGCAGACGGTTATAAAGCAGAAATCATATTGCCACTTGGCACACCACTGATGCCTGGGATTGAGGATTGGAAAGACAATCGTGAGCAATCAGCTGAGTCCTTTGAATGGCGCATGGGCGACAACCATGATGGGATGTGGTTTTTTGGCAAAAAAGGCAACGCATATGATGCCAAGGCCGCAGAAAGTGGTCTGCTGGTAATGAATCATGAATATGTGAACAGTGAAGAGTTGAGCCCATTTGGTTATTACGTCACTCAAGATAAAGATGCCGCGCCTTTATTTCAAAGCCGTCGTCTTGCCAGTGATATCCGCCGAGAGGTCAACTGTCACGGAGTAGCAGTGGTCGAGATGACCCGCCGTGCAGACGGCAAAGGCTATGAGATGGTACCAACGTCAAGATACAATCGCCGTATTACCAGCAGTACGACTTCGCAGTTGGCTGGCCCCGTGGCTGGATCTGATTTGGTAAAGACCAAGTTCGATCCAACAGGGTATCAAACTCGCGGTATCAACAATAACTGCGGCGCAGGGTTGTCACCTTGGGGCACATACCTCACCACAGAAGAAAACTTCTTAGGTGTGTTCGCACGTGGGCAAGATGCCAGTCAATTAAGCGCTGGACACAACTATGGTCGTGAGCGTTATGGGGCATCAGAAAACTCTCCAGGCTCCAGATATTTATGGCATACCCCTGACGCAAAAGACGCCATCATACCAGATGAGTTTTCACGCTGGGATATGACGGCAGTTGGGACAAATGCCACTGAAGATTACCGTAATGGCTTTAATACTTTTGGCTATATCACAGAGATTGATCCTTTTGACCCAAAATCTATGCCACAAAAGCGCACAGCGATGGGACGTTTTGCTCATGAGAACTGTGCCTATGCGCCCGTGGAACAAGGCAAGCCCGTCGTTTTTTATATGGGTGATGATGCCCGAGGCGAATATATCTATAAGTTTGTCTCAAAAGCTGTGTGGTCAAACAGTGACATTGGTGGTGGCTTAAAAGCAGGCGATAAATATCTGAATGACGGCACACTATATGTGGCTATTTTCAATGAAGATGGCAGTGGTGAATGGAAAGCCTTGATTCATGGTCAAAATGGCTTGGATGCGTCTAATAGTGAACTGCCTTTTAGTGGACAAGATGAGGTATTGATTTTTGCCCGCGCAGCAGCTGATGTGGTTGGTGCCACTAAGATGGATCGACCTGAATGGGTGTCAGTCAGTCCAATGACAGGCGAGGTATATGTGACCTTGACCAATAACACCAATCGCGGCGTCAAAGATGACCAACCACTTTCTGCTTCTAATCCGCGCAGCTATAACGTTGATGGTAAACTCAGGGGTAATGAAAATGGTCACATCATTCGCTGGGCAGAAGCAGGCGGTGATCATACAGCGATGAGTTTTGAGTGGGATATTTATCTGTTTGCCACACCTTATGATCTGGCTGCAGAAAACTTGTCACAGTTAAATGATAGCAATGATTTGTCTTCTCCCGATGGTCTGTACTTCGACCCACGTGGCGTATTGTGGATTCAGACAGATGATGGCGCTTACACCGATACCACCAGCTGTATGTTGCTGGCAGCGTTGCCTGGTAAAGTCAGTGATGGAACCGCCATAACGACGTCGGCAGGACAACAAACACGAGTTGGAATGCCTGCTAGTAATGATAATATCAAACGTTTCTTTGTCGGTCCCGAAGGCTGCGAAGTGACAGGTATTACCATGACGCCAGACTTCAAAACCCTCTTTATCAATATCCAGCATCCAGGTAATAGTTGGGGAGCCATCGCAGGTGGTACGATTCCGCGCTCAGCCACGGTAATGATTACTCGTGATGATGGAGATGTTATCTTGGCAGAGTCCTTTGATACAGTAGAAAATGTGGCTTAAAAATCTAAGCGCTTAAAAATCCAAGCCCTTAAAAATCCAAGCGCTTATAAATAAGTGGCGAACGAAAAGAGTAGTCTTTGCTCAAACCACCAAAAATCCCAAGTTAAGGCTTGGGATTTTTTGTTTTTTGTGATTATCCCTTTGATAATAAACCACTTACCGATCAAATCATTCGCTTTTATTTCATGCGTTTAAAGGATAGTATAGGCAACTATTCTCTTCATTGAATGTGCCAACGTCATGAATGCTACGAGCAGTCCAGATTTATTCTATGATAACCGTACTAATCGAAATAGTAGTAACAGCGATGCCAACCTCGATATCGATGCGTATACGGATGCAAGTCAGGCGTTTGAAACCCATTCAAACCCAGATACCAGCGTGCCTTTACACAGCAATTTGTACGAGCAAATCGACCAGTTAGAAGCCATTGATGTCGATGAGCTGCTTAAGTTACTGGCAGATGAAGGTGATGAGACAACCACCCAATATGTCACGTTGGCTGATTTTTTTGAAGGCTTGGCACAGCTTGCGACGATGGGCGTGGTTGAGATTACTGATATTGTGGAAGCCATCCACCGTGAAGTTATTTTACGCCCGTTGGGTCTTTTTAATGAAAAATATCTCAATAACTGGCAGCGCGGTATCACTGGACGTATATACGGTACGATACGCCATATTGTACTATTGGTGGGCAACAATCTGGCTTCAGTGCTGCGCCTATACAAAAATAACGTGCGCCAAAAAACGGCACAGCCACTGCCTGATGCCTTAAAAAAATTGGTACATGTGCTCAATGGTGTCATGGGTGACCATCTTGTGACGCATAAAAATGTCCTTGCTGTGCCCATGAAGCTCTACGATAGAGAGGGCAAGCTGCAAACCAATACGCTATCAGGTCGTGTCACTATTTTATGCCATGGCCTGTGTATGAGTCATTTGAGCTGGCAATCACAAGACGACCATATTGGCTTGGGTGATGCCATCGCTAAGAGCCAACCAGACACGACGGTCTTATACCTTGATTACAATACAGGACGGCGTATCTCGCGTAGCGGTCGTCAGTTTTCGCAATTATTACAAGATTTAGTCGATGACAATCCCAACATCAGTCAGATAGATTTGGTCGGTCATAGCATGGGCGGCTTGGTTTCGCGCAGTGCGCTGTTTTATGCCGAACAAGAACATTTAGATTGGATCATGCGCGTCGGCAATCTGATCACGCTAGGCTCACCGCATCATGGTGCTGTGCTTGAGCGTATTGGCAATCATGTGCAAGACATCATTGCCAAGCTGCCGTTTGCAGGGTCACTTGCCAAGCTTGGGGATATGCGTAGTGCGGGTATTATTGATCTGCGTCATGGCAGTATTCGAGATGCTGACTGGAATGCACTAGAAGGTCGTAGCGTACTGCCACAAGATTTTCGCCACCCTGCGCGCTTGCCAAGTGGTATCAAAACTTATTTTGCTGCCAGTGCTTTGATTGAAACGCATTATGACTCTAAGATGACGAGCTTATTGGGTGATGGTTTGGTGTCAGTGGCATCAGCGCTTGGGGAAGATGATGTCGAGCACGCGTTATTTGTGCCAGATGGACACAAAGCGGTATTTTATGGCGTAAGTCACATGAACTTAATTAACAGTAGACGGGTTCGTGAGCAGGTAGTGGAGTGGCTCTTGGACAATGGGCACAGTGATTATGCGGACAGACCGCGAATATACTCTTATCCAAAAAGTTTGGCGTTGGTGTTATAGAGAAAAATGTTGATTTGAATAACAAGTATTGATCATTACATAATAAAAACCCTCAAGCATTACACTTGAGGGTTCTTTTACAAAGACTGATGTATAGTGATAAAAAACTACTCAGCAAATATCGCTGCCACATCGTCTTTATCAAACTTATAGACTTCACCGCAGAATCCGCAGTCCATCTCAAACGTACCGCCTTGCTCTTCAACGATCTCAAGCGCTTCCGCTTCGCCGATTTGCTCAATTGCCATTTCGCATTTTTCGCGTGAGCAAGTACAACCAAAAGATAACGACACAGGGTCCGGCGCGACGACACTTTCTTCATGGTACAAGCGATACAAAATTTCGTTGGCATCAAGCGTGGTCAGCTCTTCTGCTTTAAGCGTTCGTGTCAACACACTCAGACGTATCCACAAATCATCATCGATACCAGCGTCTTCGTTTTGCTCAACTTCATACGTCTCTTCTGCCGTACGAGGTAACATCTGTACCAATATGCCGCCCGCTTGTAAGCCATCAGAGGCCAAGTTAATCAAGGTTGGAATCTGCGCCGATTGTTTCTGATAATGTGCCAAGCAATCTGCCAAATTGTCATGACTGCGCTCAACGATACCTTGATATGGCTCGCCACCTTCAGGTTGGATATTGATAAACAATACGCCCTGACCGGGTGCACCAAGCTCTGCAAATGCTTCTTTGGCGTGGGTCATGTTTTCCCATGCCTGCACTTGCTCGTCCGTCTCGCCCTTCCAGCTGGCAAGCGCGCGAATGATGCCGTCTTGATCGCATTCTGCCATCGCCCAATTGAGCAGGCTGTCGCTGTCTGATGATTGCAGCTGAATCGACAAGCGGCCGTTTATTTTAACCGTACTAATGAGCAAACTTGCTGCCGTCAGCATCTCGCCTAATAAGCGTTTGATGGCTTCAGGATAAGGCTTTTGAGAAATGGTGCTCGCGTAGCTTCGTGATAGGCGCACCACATCACCGCGCACTGGCGAATCCTCGATAAAGAAACGTTGACGTACGTCATTGTCGCTATGGTGGCCAGTGGTTTGGCTGTCTGTATTAGGGACTTGAGTATCTTGTGTCATAGGTCAGTTATAGTATTAAGAAGTTGTTAGCTTTATGGGGATTCATCCTGATTTATCAATTGGCTTTTTTAGATTGAGTTACTGTTTTAAGCGATTTATACAGCACAAATAAGCGCATTTTCTTATAAATAACAGAGGGTATAAGACGGCATCAGACACACTTTATTTGAATATAGAAAGATAAATAGCGCACGAGCCACAAAATAATAGTCTCAATAAAAAAAACTTCCCTACACCTGTGAATTTGTTGTACAGTAACATTAAGTTGCATTGTGATAAATACTAGCAACAACCACAGGGATGCGTGGCAATAGGGTCGATGTCTACGACCTGTGTCGTCAAAGCACTCATTCAATATTGTGTAATGTGATAAAAGGATGTGTTTCATGAGCTATTTATTCTCCAAACCGTTGACGTTGGCTGCCTTTATGGCACTAGGCCTAGTGGGTTGTAATAACAGCAATCAGACTGCTACTGAGACAGCGCCAGCTGATGACGCCACAACAACAGAACCTGCAGCAAACACCAACGGTACGCTCCAAAAAATCAAAGATTCAGGCACTATCGTTGTTGGTCACCGTGACTCTTCTATTCCTTTTTCTTATATTGCTGATGATCCTAATCAACCTATCGGCTACGCGCATGACTTAGAAATGAAAGTGGTCGAAGCCGTTAAGCAAAAGCTTGATATGCCAGATCTAAAAATCCGCTATAACCTAATCACATCACAAACCCGTATTCCATTGGTACAAAATGGCACGGTAGATTTTGAGTGTGGTTCTACCACCAACAATGAAGAGCGCCAAAAACAGGTGGCATTCTCGAATGGTTTCTTCGAAATTGGTACGCGTCTACTGACCAGTAAAGATTCAGGCATTAAAGATTTTGCTGATCTAAAAGGCAAAACTTTGGTCACCACAGCCGGTACAACATCAGAGCGTTATATCCGTCAGTACAATGATGATAACAAAATGGATATGAATATCATCTCAGCAAAAGATCATGGCGAAGCATTCTTAATGCTAGAAAATGGCCGTGCCGATGCCTTTATGATGGATGATGTGCTATTGGCTGGCGAAAAAGCCAAAGCAAAAAATCCAGATCAGTGGGTTATCGTGGGTGAGCCGCAATCATTTGAGATCTATGGTTGTATGATGCGTAAAGATGATCCTGAATTTAAAGCAGTGGTCGATGAAGCGCTGAACAATGTCTTTAGCTCAGGCGAGATCAATAGTATCTATGATAAGTGGTTCTTAAACCCAGTCCCACCAAAAAACGTCAATCTAAACTTTGAGATGTCAGACAACTTAAAAGCTTTGATTGCCAATCCTCATGACGGTGCTCAGCCAAAAGCTGCGACCGCGCAATAATTTTTGTCTTTCACTATAGCGTTGCTTACGTATTTGCCTGACATCATCGTCAAGCTGATACGTGAGCTTTTTAATCGTTGCTCGGAGAGACAATCATGAATTATAGCTGGAACTGGGGTGTGCTCTTTGAGCAAGCTGGCATCGGTAATGAGCTGTATATCCACTGGATAATTACCGGTCTTGGCTGGTTGTTGTTGATTGGCAGTATCGCATGGGCTATCGCCATGGTTGTGGGTACCATCTTTGGCATCATGCGCACCTTACCCAACAAGACAGCTCGTGCAATCGGTACGGCTTATGTGACATTTTTTCGTAATATTCCCTTGCTTGTTCAACTGTTTTTTTGGTTTTATATTGCCCCTGGATGGCTGACACCTGCGATTCAAGATTGGTGGTATAAAGACTTATCGCCAAATACATCCGCTATGTTGTCGGCGAGTATTGGTCTTGGTTTATTTACTGCTGCTCGTATTGTCGAACAGGTGCGTACTGGTATCGAATCATTGCCGAAAGGACAGGTCAATGCCGCTTATGCACTTGGCTTTAATGTCTCACAAGTTTATAAAGAAGTGTTATTACCGCAAGCCTTTCGTATTATTTTGCCGCCGCTTAGCTCTGAGTTGACCAACTGCTTTAAAAACGCGTCCGTTGCGTCGCTGGTTGGGGTCATGGAGCTGATCAGTCAAACCAAAACCATCAGTGAATATACTCAAAATAGTATTGAGATCTATACGTACGCGACAATTATCTATTTGGTATTCAATCTGTCTTTGATTGCAATTATGGGTTTCATTGAACGTAAACTGCGCGTACCTGGACTGATTGCAGGAGGTCGCAAATGAATATGATGACCGAATTGGCAACCGCTTATCCCGGCCTGATGGGCGGCATGATGACCACCTTGAAAGTGCTGGTGTTGGCCATTATTGGTGGTATCAGTTTAGGAACAATACTGGCATTGATGCGTTTGTCTGGTATCAAAGCCCTTGAGATACCTGCAAAATTGTACGTCAACTATTTCCGTTCAGTGCCGCTGCTGCTGGTGTTGCTCTGGTTTTATTTTGCCGTACCGATGATTTATTTTTGGATAGCTGGCAAATATCTGCAACTTGATGCCGCTTTTGCGTCTTGTGTGGTGGCCTTTATGATGTTTGAGGCTGCTTACTTCTCAGAAGTGGTACGAGCAGGTATTCAGTCGATTGGTAGCGGGCAGGTCAATGCTGCAAAAGCGCTTGGCATGACTTATGGTCAGACCATGCGTCTGGTAATTTTGCCACAAGCGTTTCGAAAAATGCTGCCATTGATTTTGCAGCAATGTATTATTTTATTCCAAGACACGACACTGGTATTTGCCATTGGCCTGACGGACTTTTTCCGCGCAGCCTATGTTCGCGGCGAATTAATGGGACTGCTCACGCCTTATATCTTAGGCGCTGGCGCGATTTACTTCATCATCAGTTTGAGTGCGTCTATTGGCGTACAGCAGCTACAAAAACGGTTAAGATTTTAAGACCGTTTTTGTACCAGCTTTTTCGTGTTAACACTTTTATTGAGTAGCGACTATCAATAACAATTATCAAAAATAATGTGGTTAGGAGCCAGTGATGAGTAATGCTGATACGTATATAAACGCTTTTGGTGGACTGGTCACCAATAATGGTCATGCGAGTGACGAGATAGTCATTCAAATGAGTGAAGTCAGCAAATGGTATGGCGATTTCCAAGTACTAAAAGACTGTACCGCCCACGTTCATAAAGGCGATGTGGTGGTTGTTTGCGGCCCATCGGGTAGTGGTAAATCAACTCTGATTAAGACAGCCAACGGACTTGAACCTTTTCAAAAAGGTAAAATCATGGTCAATGGCATCTCTGTCGGTGACTCAAAAACCAATTTGCCCCAATTGCGTAGCCGCGTTGGGATGGTGTTTCAGCATTTTGAGTTGTTTCCGCATTTGACCATTATCGATAATTTGACAGTGGCGCAGATCAAGGTATTGGGACGCAAAGAGTCTGAAGCCAAGCAAAAGGCAATGGCGTATCTAGATCGTGTCGGTCTGACGGTACAAGCTGCCAAATATCCAGCGGAGCTGTCTGGTGGCCAGCAGCAACGTGTGGCAATCGCTCGAGCGCTTGCAATGGATCCAGTAGCGATGCTGTTCGACGAACCAACGTCGGCGCTTGATCCTGAAATGATTCAGGAAGTACTTGATGTCATGGTGGAGCTGACTCGTGATGGCATGACCATGATGTGTGTGACTCATGAAATGGGTTTCGCCAGTCAGGTAGCCAACCGAATCATCTTTATGGATGAGGGCAATATCGTCGAAAACTGTAGTAAAGATGAGTTCTTTGAAGGTGCAAAAAGTGAGCGTGCGCAGATGTTCTTATCGAAGATTCTCAATCATTAAAATATAGTTTTAACATTTTAGTTAAAGAGCATTTGATTTCGTTTAAAGAATACAGTGCTGCTGGGATGAACTTTGCGTAGCCTCTGCGTTGACAGCAAGCAAGGAAAGTTTATACCAGCGGCACTGGTTATTAACTCATACATCTTGTTTTTTCAATCTTATTTATAAAATAACTCATAAAAGCGTCTATTTATAGGCGCTTTTTTGTGTGATTGACTATTTGCAATTAGTACCTCTCACTGTTGAGGTGAGTGCATGTCTGTTTACTGGTACAATGGCTGCCATGATTTTTGATAATTAAAATAATCCCTTATTGATACTGGAGCTACTATGAACGCAGAAACCCTATCGGTAACATCATCAGACAATGGTGTCGTCATTATCGGAGCAGGCTTGGCAGGTTGGCATGTCATCGACGCCATTCGTGCAAAAGATAAAGATATTCCAATCACGTTGGTCACGACTGATAGTGGTGATCGTTATCATAAACCCATGCTTACGATGGCAATTAGCCAAAACAAACGCGCCTCAGACTTGGTACGGGCGACTGGCACTGATGCGGCAGAGGCGGCGCAAGTCACATTACTGGCCAATACTCATGTTGTCGATATTGATCCTGTGGCGCAAACCATACAGCTTGATACGACCGATTCGACAGGCGCACCGACCTCTCTTGGCTATGATAAAATGGTGCTGGCAATGGGTGCCCATCCCATTTTCCCAAAAAGCTTACCAGAGGATTTGGTCTGGCACGTCAACCATATTGAGCGCTTTGGGCAGCTGCAAGAAAAGCTTGCGACTGGTAGTCAGCATGTGGCCATTGTGGGCGCTGGCATGGTCGGTACTGAGATTGCCGAAGACTTACTCAAGGCAGGTCATCAGGTAACCTTGATTGACCTAAATGACGCGCCACTCTCGCAAATGCTACCAGCGAAAGCGACGGCTCGTATCGCCAAAGCGGTGCAATCACAGGGCATTAACTTTTTGGGTGGTTATCAGGTGTCTGGCGTCCGCCGTATCAGTAATGGCGACGAGGCTCATGAGAGTATCGGTAAGCTACAAGTCAGCTATGAGCCGATAGCATCATTTTCAGACGGCAATAATGACTCATCGGCTCAAACAGTGGTAGTTGACCATGTGATTGCCAGTACTGGTTTGACCGTTGATGATAAATTACCAACCGCTGCAGGCGTTGAGTTCGATCGCCGTACCGGTATCGTGGTTGATGCACCCACATTACGTACCCATACCGACAATATTTATGCCATTGGCGATTGCATGTCGATCAATGGGGTTGCTTGTCGCTACGTCGCACCATTGCGTGCGCAGGCGGCGACTATTGCTGATGATATCTTAGGTCTAGAACATGGTGGCTATGATCATAAACCACCCATGATACGCCTAAAAAACAAGGCCATCTCTGTCATGGCAACCGGTGTACCGCAGGCGAATGGCAATTGGCAAGTTAAGAGCGAAAGCGATGATGAGCTAGTCATGGAATTGTTTAATGATAATAATGACGTTAGCGCCACCGTGACTATCAAAGCACCAGCAACACCCAGCGCGTAAAGGCAGTCATCATATTCAAAAGCATGAAGCTCAATGAGACAGTTATTTGATCGTTGTCTCTAACGACTAAGCCAGTCATACTGAAATAGTATGACTGGCTTTTTTGTGTCAAATATTCGTCATGTTTTTATGGTATCTTTAATAAACGCTATAATTTGACAACTCAATTAAATGATACATTTTGTATTGATATTATTGACAGTCTTTCGTTTATGGCGGTATAGTAATTGACGTTATGTAAGAGCTGTTCAAGGAAGAGTGATTTATTTTAAGCTATTGATAAGTACCATAAAAGTAAAACGAAAGGACTCGTTATGACTCAAACCCCTGATTTTGAAAACATCCTCAATACTATCCCTAGTATTAATATGGGCGCGCGCTCAGCCAATGCCCCGCTTACTCAAAGTTATGATAAAGGCCCTGATGTACCGCTGATTGAAGCGACCATTGGCGACTTTTTTGACGCCATTGTCTTCAAATATCCTGAGCGTGAAGCACTGGTATCGTGCCATCAAAATATTCGTTGGACCTATCGAGAGCTACAACAACAAGTCAATCAATTGGCCAGCAGCATGATTGAGATGGGACTTGAGATTGGTGATCGTATCGGTATTTGGTCACATAACAATGCTGAATGGCTATTGATGCAACTTGCGACTGCCAAAGTCGGCGTTATCTTAGTCAATATCAATCCTGCCTATCGTACCTTTGAGTTGCAATACGCGCTGAATAAACTGGGCTGCTCGGCGCTTGTGCTCATGCGCCATTTCAAAAGCAGTGATTATGCCAGCTTGATTCGAGAGCTGTGCCCTGAGATTTATCATAAAGATTATACGCAGCTTGATTTGGTTGAGATTCCAACGATTGAGCGTATTATTTGGATTGATGAGCCAGAAAGCGACGAAGAGTTTGGCTTTATGCAAAAGTTCTCGGCGTGGATGCGTGAAGGCGATGCCAACGACCCAAGAGTGGCGGCGCGTCAAGCACAGCTTAAAAACACTGACGCTATTAATGTACAGTTCACCAGTGGGACGACAGGTACGCCAAAAGGGGCAACGCTCAGCCATCGCAATATCTTAAATAACGGTTACTTTATCGGTGAGGCCATGAATCTCACTGAAGAAGACAGACTCTGCATACCCGTTCCTTTATATCATTGTTTTGGTATGGTACTTGGTAATCTCGCCATTCTCACACATGGTGGCTGCATCGTTTATCCAAACGACGGTTTTGAGCCGTTATCTGTCTTGCAAGCAGTCGAAAACGAAAAATGCACGGGCTTGCATGGTGTGCCAACGATGTTTATTGCGGAACTTGATCATCCTGAATTTGAAAATTTTGATTTATCGACCTTGCGCACAGGCATCATGGCAGGTTCTAGCTGTCCGATTGAAGTCATGCGCCGCGTCATCGATAAGATGCACATGAGCGAGGTGACGATCGCTTATGGCATGACTGAGACCAGTCCGGTGTCTTGTCAAACCAATGAACACACACCACTTGAGAAGCAAGTATCGACTGTTGGATTGGTGCAGCCAGCGCTTGAGGTAAAAGTCGTCGATACTGAGACAGGTGACATTGTACCGCTTGGCGAGACAGGCGAGCTACTCACCCGAGGGTATTCGGTGATGAAGGGCTATTGGGGCAGTCGTTTTAAGACGCGCGAAGCCATTAAAGATGGCTGGATGCTGACAGGGGATTTGGCAACGATGGATGAAGAAGGCTATGTCAAAATCGTTGGTCGTAGCAAAGACATGGTCATTCGCGGCGGAGAAAATATCTATCCAGTAGAAATTGAAAACTATCTATACCGCCATCCCAAAATTCGTGACGTACAAATCGTTGGCGTACCGGACAAGCGTTATGGTGAAGTATTGGCGGCATGGATTATTGCAAAAGAGCCAGACAGTCTGACTGAGGAAGAAGTGCGTCAATTCTGTCGTGAGCACATTGCCCATTATAAAGTGCCTACCTACTATCGGTTCGTGACGGAATATCCCATGACCATCACAGGCAAGATTCAGAAATATAAAATCATTGAGCAAATGAAAGAAGAGTTGGGTTTGTTGTAAGCTTACTCTTACTTATCAACGCTAAAACACTAAAGATGAACTATGTGAGTAATACTTAAAAATAGCAGTTGGCGTCATTCATACAAAAAGCCACTCGCATTTACGTATCTATGTATCAAAGAAAAAGGGATATCATGAGCGCTATTATCACCAGTAAACTGAGTCCAAATGCTACTGAATTTCAGCAAAACAGTGCCGCCATGCAAGCGATCGTTGACGACTTATATGTGCACCTGCGCAAAGTTGCTCAGGGCGGATCAGAGCGTGCACGCGCCAAACATTTAGCAAGAGGCAAGCTCTTACCTCGCGAGCGTGTCGAGCGTCTGCTTGACGTCGGTACGCCATTTTTAGAAGTGGCGCCAATGGCAGCGCACGACATGTATGGTGAAGATATCCCAGCGGCAGGCGTCATTGCCGGTATTGGCCGTATCAATGGCGTCGAGTGTATGATCGTCTGTAATGATGCCACGGTAAAAGGCGGCACGTATTACCCAATGACCGTCAAAAAGCATCTACGCGCGCAAGAAATCGCGCAAGAAAACCATTTGCCTTGCGTGTATTTAGTCGATTCGGGCGGTGCCAATTTGCCCAATCAAGATGACGTGTTTCCGGATAAAGAGCATTTTGGCCGTATCTTTTTTAATCAAGCCAATCTCAGTGCCGCAGGTATTCCGCAGATTGCAGTGGTGATGGGCAGTTGCACTGCTGGCGGGGCGTATGTGCCAGCGATGAGTGATGAGTCTATTATTGTCAAAGACCAAGGGACTATCTTTTTGGGTGGGCCGCCACTGGTCAAAGCTGCCACAGGTGAAGAGGTTACAGCAGAAGATCTAGGCGGCGGTGATGTCCATACTCGTCTGTCGGGCGTGGTCGATCATTTGGCACAAAACGATACGCATGCCTTATCGATTGCTCGTAATATCGTCAGTCATCTCAATCGTCCTGCCAAAAACATACCGAATCAAATCACACCTCGTCCACCGCGTTTTGATACCAAAGAGCTGTACGGCATCATTCCCACAGACAAGCGCAAGCCATTTGATATCAGAGAAATCATCGCCCGTATCGTTGATGATAGCGCTTTTGATGAATTCAAAGCACGCTTTGGGACAACTTTAGTCTGTGGCTTTGCCCATATTGAAGGTATGCCAGTCGGCATTATTGCCAACAACGGCATCTTATTTAGTGAGTCTGCACAAAAAGGCACGCACTTTATTGAGCTGTGTTGCAAACGCAAAATTCCTTTAATCTTTTTGCAAAATATCACAGGCTTTATGGTCGGTCGCAAATACGAAAACGAAGGCATTGCCCGCCACGGTGCCAAAATGGTCATGGCGGTTGCCAATGCCAAAGTGCCAAAATTCACCGTTATCGTCGGTGGCTCGTTTGGGGCTGGCAACTATGGTATGTGTGGTCGTGCTTATAGTCCGCGTTTCTTATGGATGTGGCCAAATGCTCGTATCTCTGTGATGGGCGGCGAGCAAGCAGCGTCGGTGTTGGCAACGGTCAAGCGTGATAACTTCGATCGTAAAGGCGAGGCGTGGAGTGACGAGGACGAAGCTGCCTTTAAAGCACCGATTCGTGAGATGTACGAAAAACAAGGTCATCCCTATTATGCTACCGCACGCCTTTGGGATGATGGCGTGATTGACCCTGCTGACACCCGTAATGTACTGGCGTTAGGACTAAGCGCGGCGTATAACGCACCGATAGAAGAGACGACTTTTGGTGTTTTTAGAATGTAGCTGTGTAAAGGCTTGCCTAAAAATCACGATTGGCAATGTCAGTGATTAATCTTATCCGTCATCAAGAAGTCAAAATTTACGCTTATAGTGGCATGTGGTCGACAGATAGGGCTGAGCAATAGAATCTCTTAGCCCTAGGATTTTATCAAAATACAATAACAGCGCGAAAAAAAGAGAGAGTTATGCAAAAAGAGACAAATAATTATAAAAGTTTACTAGTTACTATCGAGCAGCATGTGGCGACGGTGACGTTAAATCGTCCTGAAATACGTAACGCCTTTAATGATGACATGATTGCCGAGCTAAACGATGTGTTTACTCATTTGGGTGCTAATGATGAGGTGCGAGTCATTGTATTAGCGGCGGCTGGCAAGGTGTTTTGTGCCGGTGCCGATCTGAATTGGATGCGCGCGATGGCAGATTACAGCCATGAAGAGAACTTAGCAGATGCGGACAAATTGGCGCAAATGCTCAAGACCATTTATCAATGTCCTAAACCCACGATTGCATCCATTCAAGGTGATGTGTATGCCGGTGGCATGGGCTTGGTCGCCGTTTGTGATATCGCCATCGCGGTTAAAATTGCCAATTTTTGTCTCAGTGAAGTGCGTTTAGGACTAGCGCCTGCCACCATCAGCCCTTATGTTATCAGAGCGATGGGTGCTAGAGCCGCTCAGCGTTATTTCCTAAGTGCCGAAGTATTCGATGCCAAAAAAGCGCGTCAGCTTGGTTTTATCCATAAGCGTGTGAGTGAAGAATGGCTAAAAGATGAAGTGGCGACGCTGTGTGCCAAAATAGTCAAAAACAGTCCCGATGCGGTCAAAACCTGCAAACGCTTATTGCATGATATAGCAGGCGCGCCTATCACGGATGACTTGATTGCGGATACTGTCAAAGGAATTGCTGATATCCGCGCATCAACACAAGGTAAGGAAGGCGTACAAGCATTTTTGCAAAAGCGTAAGCCTGATTGGCTGACAGTACCTGAATAACAAACTGGACAACAAAAAGTTTAAAACAGATAGATGTGACCATGCGCCGCTACGCTTAGTACCTATAATCAATAAAAATGACAAGACACAGGGATCGTTATGTTTTCTAAAATTCTAATCGCCAATCGTGGTGAAATTGCTTGCCGAGTGGCTGCCACTGCCAAACGTCTGGGTATTCAAACCGTCGCTGTTTATTCTGATGCGGACCGTACAGCCAAGCACGTGGCGGTGTGTGATGAAGCGGTTTATCTAGGCGGTTCAGCACCCAAAGACAGCTATCTTAAAGGCGATGCCATCATTGCGATTGCTAAGGAAACGGGCGCTGAGGTCATTCATCCTGGTTATGGATTTTTAAGCGAAAATGCCGACTTTGCTCAAGCTTGCCAAAATGCTGGCTTGGTCTTTATCGGGCCATCTGCCGATGCCATCCGTGCGATGGGCGGTAAATCTGAATCCAAGCGTTTGATGGAAGCTGCTGGTGTGCCTTTGATACCGGGCTATCATGGTGATAATCAAGATGCCACGTTTTTGCGAGAGCAAGCGGACAGTATTGGTTATCCTGTCTTGATTAAAGCAAGCGCTGGTGGCGGCGGTAAAGGCATGCGCATCGTTGAGCAAAGCCATGATTTTATTGATTTGCTAGATTCTTGTCGCCGTGAAGCCATTACCAGCTTTGGTAATGATCAAGTATTGATCGAAAAGTATGCCCTAAAACCACGTCATATCGAAATCCAAGTGTTTGGTGATACGCATGGCAATTATGTGCATCTGTTTGAGCGTGATTGCTCCGTGCAGCGTCGCCATCAAAAAGTGCTAGAAGAAGCGCCAGCCCCTGGGGTTGATGCGGCAATGCGTGAAGCGATGGGGACAGCGGCAATTGAAGCGGCACGTGCGGTTGACTATGTGGGCGCAGGCACGGTTGAATTCATTGTTGAGCAGCGCGCGGGTGCTATGAATTTTTACTTTATGGAGATGAATACGCGCTTGCAAGTGGAGCATCCTGTCAGCGAAGCCATTACGGGGGTCGATTTGGTTGAGTGGCAATTATTGGTCGCATCAGGTCAGCCTTTACCCAAAAAACAAGACGAGCTGGCGATCAACGGTCATGCGATTGAAGCACGTATTTGCGCTGAAAACCCTGACAATAACTTTTTGCCAGCGACGGGTACCTTGTTTACGTATCAAAAACCTGATCACAGCACCTTTGCCTTTAATAAAAGCGGCGCTGACGTGCGTATCGATGATGGGGTACGCGAGGGTGATGTTATCAGTCCGTTCTACGACTCTATGATTGCCAAGTTAATCGTACATGCACCTACGCGTGCACAAGCACTGGCGAAGCTCGACCGCGCATTGGCGCAGATGCGTATCGTTGGTTTGCCAAACAACGTGGCATTTTTACGCTATATTTTAAATACCGACTCGTTCAGCAAAGCCAATCTGGATACCGCACTGATTGAGCGTGAGCATGACGTACTTTTTGATCAGCATCCTGTAAGTTTATCGACGTTGGTGGTGACGGCGATTGCGCAGCAGCTTGCCAGTGAAGCTGCAATGCAAAAGACAAACAACGATCCATTTAGTAAAGCGACAGGCTTTCGTGCTTATAGCGATTATAGCCGCTCATTTAGCCTAATCTACGATGAACAGTCATACCTTGCTCGTATCAGCAACTGGCATAATGCGGACTGCGCAGATAGCAAAAAAGGCACAAAAGCGCTCAGTAGTTTCGATCTTACCATTGAGAAAACCAATATCGACAGCAATATAGATACTCAAACCATAAGTACAGGGGTGTCAGAAAACCCTATCTACAAAGGGCAAGTGAGCTATGACAGTCATGATGTTCACACTCATACCTTGTGGTTAGAGGGTGCTCGTATCAGTGCGCAGAGCTGGGTGAATAATGAGACGGTCTATGTATTTACAGATGGTGGCCGTGATGAGATCACACTGATTGATATCATGGCGCATGTGGGTGAGGAGACGGCAGCCGTTGGCAGCTTAAAATCACCGATGCCGGGACAAGTGGTGGCTTTTAAAGTCGCGGTTGGAGATGCGGTTAAAAAAGGCGAACCGCTTGCCGTCATCGAAGCCATGAAAATCGAACATACCATCACTGCACCGACAGATGGCGTGGTGGCAGAGCTGTTATTTGTAGCGGGCGATTTGGTCGCCGATGGTGATGAGTTGTTGCGCATCGACAGTGGTAGTGATAGTAGCGACAGTCAGTAAAAAGGATGAAAAAATGAATATCTCGTACCCAGATCATGTTTCAATCGTCGATGTCAGCCCACGTGATGGCTTACAAAACGAATCCATGATCGTACCGACAGCCGTCAAACAAGCATTGATTACTGACTTAATTGACGCTGGTATCAAAAAGCTTGAAGCGACCAGTTTTGTGTCTCCAAAGTGGGTGCCACAAATGGGCGACAATGGCGCGCTGTTAGAAGCGCTGGCGCCTAGCAGACAGTCAGATATATGTTATTCAGTACTGGTGCCTAACATGCGCGGTTTTGACAATGCCATCGTACATCGTCCTGATGAAATCGTTATTTTTGGCTCCGCCAGTGAAACCTTTAGCCAAAAAAACATCAACTGTAGTATCGATGAAAGCATTGAACGTTTTGCGCCCGTTGCTGCGGCGGCAAAAGCTCAAGGTATCAAAGTACGCGGCGTCATCTCTTGTACGGTCGGTTGTCCTTATGAAGGCGAGATTGATCCGAGCCAAGTGGCGTATGTGACTAAACGCTTAGTGGAGATTGGTTCAGAGCAAATCGGTATTGCTGATACGATTGGTGTTGGTACACCGCTCAAGGTGCAGCGAGCGTTACAAGCAGCGTTAGAGTATGCTGATATTGCGATGTTGTCTGGGCACTTTCATGATACTTACGGTCAGGCACTCAGTAATACCTTAGCAGCGTTACAAATGGGCGTCAGTGAGTTTGATACCTCCGTCGCTGGACTGGGCGGCTGTCCATATGCTAAAGGTGCCACAGGTAACGTTGCGACCGAAGATGTGGTGTATATGCTGCATGGTATGGGTATCAGTACGGGAATTGATTTGGAAAAATTGGTGATCGCGGGCGAGCGTATCAGTGCGTTCTTAGGTCGCGCCAATGGCTCAAACGTCGCCCATGCTTTAATCAATAAGCGTCAGTCTTAGCAAATAAGTGACACTAAATAAAAGGCAAACGCTATCATTTTTTTGGTAGCTGGGATGAATTCTTCTCGCTTGCTGAGCCGTTGCAGACAGAGGCGTCGAAAAATTCATCCCAGCCTTACTAATAACGTTTGCTTGAAATAGATGCAATTTTCATCTTGAACAGAATCAACTTTATCAAAAATAAAATATCAAAAAACAAGGAATGGTTATGAGTTTACCCGGATTGAATTTTCAGCTTGGCGAAGATATTGATGCATTACGTGACGTCGTCCAGCAGTTTGCCGCCAATGAAATTGCGCCGCGTGCCAGTGAGATTGATAGTAGTGATGAGTTTCCAATGGATCTGTGGCAAAAAATGGGCGATTTAGGTCTACATGGCATCACCGTTCCTGAAGAGTATGGCGGCTCTAATATGGGTTATGTCGCCCACATGGTAGCAATGGAAGAAATCAGCCGTGCGTCCGCCTCTGTCGCCTTAAGCTATGGCGCGCATTCTAACTTGTGTATCAATCAGATCAAACGTAATGGCTCTGAGTCACAAAAACAAAAATATTTACCAAAGCTCATCAGTGGTGAGTTCATCGGGGCGCTGGCGATGAGTGAAACGGGCGCAGGCTCCGATGTCGTCAGTATGAAGCTCAAAGCCGAAGAAAAAGACGGCAGCTACATATTGAACGGCAGCAAAATGTGGATCACCAACGGCCCTGATGCCGATGTGATGGTGGTCTATGCCAAGACCAATCCTGAGCTTGGTGCCAAAGGCATGACCGCTTTAATCGTCGAAAAAGGCATGGAAGGCTTTGGTACCGCGCAAAAGCTAGACAAGCTCGGCATGCGCGGTAGCCATACAGGTGAGATGACCTTTAACAACGTTGAAGTCCCAAGTGAAAACGTTTTGGGTGGGCTCAATGAAGGCGTCAAGGTACTCATGAGCGGGCTAGATTATGAGCGTGCCGTATTGGCCGCAGGTCCTATCGGCATCATGCAAGCGGTGATGGATAATGTCGTTCCTTATATCCACGACCGTAAGCAATTTGGTCAAGCGATTGGAGAGTTCCAACTTATCCAAGGCAAAGTCGCTGACATGTATACCATCCTGCAAGCAGGTCGCAGCTTCTTATATACGGTAGGTAAAAACCTTGATATGCTGGATGCGCGTGGTGCTGGTCACAGTCGAGAAGTGCGCAAAGATTGTGCTAGCGTGATCTTATGGTGCGCCGAAAAAGCCACATGGATGGCGGGCGAGGGTATTCAGATATTTGGCGGTAATGGCTATACCAACGAGTATCCGCTTGGACGTTTTTGGCGTGATGCCAAGCTGTACGAGATTGGCGCGGGTACCAGCGAAATTCGCCGTATGCTGGTCGGTCGTGAGCTGTTTAATGAGACCAAGTAGTATAAAGATATAAGATTCTAATAGGTGACTTTCTAAATTTGGCTAACCATACTACTTTAAGGTAATGGCTGGTTAATAATAAACAATTGTGCTAAGGTGCGGTTTTATTTTTTGATTAACAATGATCGATTAATAAAACTGCCTCTTAGCCTTTTTTATCTGCCATGTTTATAAGACACTGCTTATGATGCCGACTACTACCTCGCTCAAAACACCCTTAAAAACTAACCTTCGATTAACTACTATTTCTACGCTGACAAGGGTACTGCTTGTACTGAGTATATTTGCGACACACAGCGCAAATGCTGAGTTAGAAGACATGTCACCATCGCAACCCGTCATTCAGTTTGCAACTTCTGATGCGAAGTGGGTACATCAACCAAGGTTTGATAGTCGTCACATTCGCAACTTAGGAGGTCATTGTAATCCAGAGGAACCTTGCAAAAGCAAACGTGTTGAAATGGAGTTCTTATTAAAGGTAAACAAAGAAGGCAAAATCGAAAACATTACCGTATTGAAGAGTAGTGGCTCCGATAAAATTGATAGTGAGTTTATGAGAGAATTACGCCGCAGTCTTTTAAAACCATTTAGAAAAGATAGCAAAACAGTAGCAGGTAGCGTCGCTGTTCCGATAATTTTTGAGTATTACTAAAGCTTAAACAATAATAAAAAAGCAGTACGCCTCACACGTACTGCTTTTTTTATTTTCAATCTAAAAGTGTCTATTGAATACTAAGACTGCTTGGTATGATCAAAATAACGCGCCAACCCATTTAACAACAAGTCATCACGCAATCGTACTGGCCGATTGATGTGCTGGGCAATGATAGATGCATCACCGCCGGTCATAATCAGCTCAAAGTTTGGATGACGATGGCTGATCTCATTGATGGCACCAACAATGGATAAGAGTATTCCGCGATGAACGGCATCCTGTGTGGTTATCCCTTGACCGACGCTATCAAACGTCCCATTAGAGATGGTGATTTGCTTGGTGCCTGAAAACAACGACTCACGTTGTAGGTAAATACTGGGGAAGATATAACCGCCCAAATGCTCCGCATGATCAATCAAATCAATCGTCACTGCGGTGCCACAACCGATGATACATTGGCGTTTTTTCTTATCGACGGCGCCCAGCATTTGTAGCCAGCGATCACAGCCCAGCTGCTTATCGTTATAGGCACTTTTCATCAGTGGGTGTGCTGCATCGACGTGGACAAATTCAAACGGCGTATTTAGACGGCCTAACGTATCTGACACCTTCATATTCAGATCGTCACCCAGCACAGAGGAGATGCCAATAAAATCAGGGGCATAGCGCTCGAAGCGATCGGTCAGACCCATCAATAATTCGGCAGGGGCTTGCAAATGCTGTTTGGCATCATGCGCCACTATCTGCCCAATGTCATCAGTGAGCCAATATTTAAGACGAGTGTTCCCAAGATCAAGCCAGAGCATAAAAATCCCTTTATATAGTGACGCCATGATCAATAGATATGTGACTCACGTGAGTGCTCATGAAATAGGTGGTTTAAACCTGATGAATAACGTCGATGCGTCCGGTAAAAAGCGCAGAAATCTTACCGTCATCTTGGCGTAATTGCAAACACCCATGTGTATCGATACCGCAAGCAAAACCAGTCATTGTTTGTGCTTCATTACTATGGTCTTGAGTGACGCGTAAGCGCAGGCCAGCCAGCACATCCATCGAACTAAATTGCTCTAAAAAACTGTCTAAATAATAGGTGTGACCAGTGGGCTTCTCTAATGCCAAATGCTCAAAGCGTGTCATTGCTGCCATCAATGCCTTACTCATCTGCTGATAAAGCACGCGCAAACTTGGTAGCGTCACCGCGTTTGGGGGTAAGCACTCGCAGATATCTTGCAAGCTAATAGCCTTATAACTCATTCCCTCAGACGTTTGTGCTGTCAGTTTGGGCGCAGCTTTGACATTGAGACCGATGCCCATCACGACGCCCACCAGTTTGCCAGATTGCGTGACGGGCTCTATTAAAATACCTGCTAGCTTATTAAAAGGGAGTGTTTGTCCGGTGGGTTTAGAGTCACCCAGAGTGGATTGATCTTGCTGTCGAGAGTGGTTTTGAGGCTTATCAGAAAGTTGATAAAAGCCTAAATCATTGGCCCATTTTACACCAATGGTCGCCAAGCCTTGTGCGCGCAATTGCTCATTTAGCGTTTGAATAACGGGCATTTTTGCCAGTTCAACCCCAATAATTAAGGACAGCAAACCACTGATTGGCATGGGCATCGGATGATACAAAGACAGATAGACATTGCCATGTGGTGATTGCCATGAGCGTCCATGTTGACCACGACCTGAGCTTTGCGTTTCTGCGGTCAATAGATGCATTTTGGCAGTATTTAATGCACCAGTTTGCAGAGCATCGATAAGCTCGCTGTTGGTCGAGCCGCTGATTACAAGATGTCGGTGGTTAAGCTCTGGCAAATGATCAAGCGTAAGTGACTCGGGTACGGATAAACAGTGAGATTGAGGGGCAGATAATGGCATAAATTTGGTCGATGTGATGGCGGTAGTATGAGGAAACTTTGGTATACTGAGCGGTTGTCAAATTGTCATGAGTGAACAGTATAAAGTAGATAGCATAAAGGTCAGTTTACCATTTGGCAAATATAAATCATCTTGAGTGCGCGCCAGTGGTTGTGGTAAAAAAATCTTGGTAAAAACTTCAAAATTAAACTGGAATCATTATCAGTATGAAAGCGACAGAAAAATATCGCCGTGTTTTTGGTTCAATGAGCCATTTAAAAGAGTCGATGCCGTGGACGATGGGGCTATCTAACATGGTAGAGTTTTTGGTGTGGGAGCCGCAGCGGATTCTTGGTGTGAGCAAAAAACAATATGTACGCCAAATCATTGAATGGGCGACGGCGCCTGAGCTAAAAGATAAAGAGTTAGAAGAAATAGAAAGCATCATCAATAAAAAGCTGAACCATAAAATGAGTGAGTCTGAGCAATTAGAGACGTACTCAAAGCAAACGATGGGCATTTGTAATGCTCGCGAAGCCGTACGCCGAGTCATGTTTTTTTCTGAAGAGTATCTGAATAAAGAGCTCGATATTTTTTTGAGTCTGTGTAGCGACAACTATCTCGATCAGTTTTACGGGCAATTTATGTGCTTTGAGCAAGGCGGATCGTGGTCGACACATGGTAATAGCGGGATTTTTGAAGCCAGTACCGAGCTAAAAGCCATGTATATGGACAACTTGGCCTATAACCATCAATCGAATCTACTGGTCGCCAATGAATTAAAATTCAATGGCAGAAAAAACCCCGATCAACTCTTAAAGTACTGCTTGATGTACGAGCACTTGGTCGAAAAAGGTTTTATCGATAAAGACGCCAAGTTTTTATTGTTATTTATTGGTGGTAGCGCGTTAGAGAGCAATAAGCAACGCTTGGTAGACCGAGAGCTTGCGCTATGCCACAAAAGACCCAAAAAGTATCAGTATTTATTAAGACAAGAGCTGCTAGATATCGTTGATTGTTTAGAAGTGGCCAGTATCACGTGGCAGTCGTTGATTGAGTTTAACAATCGCTATTTAGCAGAAAACAGTCTCTGCCAAGTCGAACAAAAACTGCTGCAAGGATTCAATCAAAGCCTGCAATCAAAATCGTTTATGCACTTATCACGTTAACCCTAAAAACTCATGACAATTTCAGGTAGAATAGCCGCCTGTTTTCGCTAAGTTTATTGATCCTTCATGCGTTTAAAATCCCTAAAACTGGCAGGCTTTAAGTCTTTTGCCAACCCAACGACTTTCACTTTCCGTCATGGTATCACCGCCATTGTCGGGCCAAACGGCTGCGGCAAATCCAACGTGATTGATGCCATTCGCTGGGTGCTGGGTGAAACCTCTGCCAAACAGCTACGTGGCGGCGCGATGAGTGATGTCATCTTTGCAGGTACTCAAGACAAAGCCGCCAAAAGTGTGGCCAGCGTTGAGCTGACCTTTGAACACACGCAAGATGAGCAAAACGGCATTCGTCATGAGTTCAATCTCTATCAAGAGCTGTCCGTCCGTCGTCAGGTAAACTTGGAAGGACGCTCAGATTACTTCATCAACGGGACGCGCTGTCGCCGCCGTGACGTGGTTGATGTGTTCTTGGGTACGGGACTTGGCGCGCGCAGTTATGCGGTCATTGAGCAAGGCATGATTGGGCGTATTGTTGAGTCCAGTCCCATGCAGCTACGCGAGTTTATTGAAGAGGCGGCAGGGGTTTCGCGTTATCAAGCGCGCCGTGAAGAGACACAAAAAAAGCTAGAGAAAACCCAAGAAAACTTAGCCCGACTGCACGATATGCAAAGCGAGCTGGTACGCCAACAAAAGACACTGTCTAAGCAAGCAGCCAATGCTCAGCGCTATGAAGAGATGGCCTTGACGCTTGCAGATATTAAGCAGCAGCTCTCCATTCAGCAGCTCTATCAAGCTAAACATAACCAGCAGCAGCAAAAACTCGCTCACGAGCGTAGCGCTGCCGACGTTACCACCTTACAAGCCAGCTATGAGGCGCTAAAAGCCAAACAAGACAAGCTTGGCGCGCATATCAACCAAGAACAATGGCTGAAGGACGATGCGCAGAGTGCCCACTATGAGCAGCAGCTCGCTCATCAAAAGTCCGAGCATCAACTAAGCGATGTAACCTCACAGCTGACAGCTATCAAGCAGCAGTTGACTAGCTTGGATCAGCAGCGCGAGCAGGCGTTGAGTGAGAGAGATAGACTAAAAGCTGAGCAAACTGAGCAGCAAACGACAGTAGAAGCCCTGCGCCCACAGCTTACCCAACTGACACAAAAACGCGATACTCATAAACGCAATGAGCAGCCATTGCAGCGCGCTTGGCATGAAGCACAAAACCAATTAAACCGCTTACAAGACAATGCGCGCGCGCTTGAGCAACAGCAAGCGATTAACGCCCAATCACAAAAACGCTATCAGCAAAGTTATGATAAATGGCAACGTCGCCAGTCAAATTGGCAGCAGTTATGGCAACAACTGCAACAGTCTGTCTCGCCGTCCGATAATGTAAATGCCCAAGAGTCGTTAGATACCCAAGTCTTAAGTCAGGCGTTAGAGACGCAAGTTAGTGAGCTCAATAAACGATTGCAGCAGATCGAGCGGCAGCAAGACAGCGTGGATGAGCGTCTGTCTGAATTACAGCCACAAGCGCACAACATACAACAACGCCTAATCGCACAGCAGCGTGAATTGAGTGAGCATGAAAAACGTCATGCATTGTTGGCAGGTGAGTACGATACGCTGCATCAGATACTGCATCCCAAACCAGTACCAAGCGCTCAGCAAAAAGCCATACCAACGACGGACTCAACAACCAAGGTTGCTAATCGTGCTGCTGGTCGTTATAGCGAACTAGACATAACCACAGTACGTGAGCAGATTGAGCTGAGCGCCACAGGGCAAGCGTATGCATCGCTGCTTGATAGCATATTGTCGCTATGGTTAGACAGTCATGTGCTTATCACTCATAAGACTCATCATTCAAGTGTTAATTATGATAACGATGATTCTCAACAAGCGGATAGTTTATGGCAGGCGCTCACGCCTCATGTGAGCGACTTGCTGACGTATCAAGCTGGACAAAACCAGAATGCTGATACAAAAGGTAAGTCAGCATTGGAAACGAGTCATAGCTTATGGCTAGAGACTGCTAAGCAAAGTGAAGATAGCGCACGTCAAGTAGACACGTTGAGCAGTCCCTTGTCCGAGACATTACCAGAAGCACTGACTGACAAAGTGTGGCCTTTATCACAATTGATTGTGCAGCCCACCTTGGCGCTGTGGCAGTACTGTTATTTGTATACTGCATCGATTGACTCAAATGATGAGCAAACATCAGAGGCGCTAGTAACGGTCTTAAAAGCGCTACCAGCGTCCGCTATTTTGCTCACTGCTGACGGATGGATAGTCAGTCGTCAAGGAACGATTAACCTTAGCAAATTTGCTGGCACGCAAGAGGGAAGTAACAGTCAGTTCTTAACCCAGCGTTTGCAGCAGCGTACGCGCTTACAAGCGTTAGAAGAGTTGCTTAATGAGCTTGAGACGACCATAGAAGATCAGAAAAAAACTATTGCTAAAAACCAGTGTGATCATGATGCTTTGAGCATCCATGTAGAAGAAGCGCGTGCACAATCAGCTGAGCTAACCCGTGATAAACATCAATATCAGCAGCAGCTCACCACTCAGCAAGCCAGTCTTGAGCGCCTACAGGCGGACAGCAAGCGTCTGATTATCGACAAAGCGGCTCTCGAACAAGAGCAGCAAGAATTGGAGCAAGAGCAGCAAACACTTCATCATGAGCAGCAGAATATTGACAGCGAGATTGCAGCGCTGACACCCAAGATACTAGAGGCACGAGTAACCAGTCAGCAATTACAAGCTGAGCGCAGTGAGCTTGCGCGCGCGCGGCAAGCAGATGAGGATGCATGGCAAGCGTTGCAGCTACGTATTCAGCAAAGCGAGATGCGTTTGGAGCATAGCGCCAGCAGTTTGGTGCGGGCGACCGAGCACTATGACAAATCACGACAAAGCGAGCAAGGTCTCAAAGTTAGTTACGATCAGCAGCAAAATAAACTGCCTGCCTTGCAAGCGGCATTACAAACCGCGCAGACCGCGCGTGATGAGCAGCAAGCCATACTGCTAGAGCGCGAAACGACATTGGCAGCACTTAAGACAGAGTATGCTCAGCAGCAAACGCAGCTTGAGGCGCAGCAAGACACATTGCAAAAACAGCAAAGTGCACTTGCACAGTACGCTACCGAACTGGCATTGAGCGCGGCGCGTTTGGAAGATGTCAGTCAGCAGACGCAAGACGCTCTCACTGCATTTTATGAGGTAAGTAATAAGTATAAAGCGGCGTCAAACTTGCAGCCGCAGCAACGAATGAGTGTTTCAAACTTACTGGCGGATTTCATCGCGCATGATCGCCGTGTACGTCCAGATAAAATCGCTGATCTTGAAAAAGAACGAACCAAGCTTGAACAGCAATTAGGCAAAATTGGCGCAGTCAATCTGGCGGCGATGGCAGAACTGGCAGAAGTCAACGAGCGCTTAGAACCACTTGAGCAACAGACCACAGATATTGCGGCAAGTATGGAAACCTTGACTCAAGCGATTGCCTCGATTGATGAGACGACCAAGACGCTATTTATGCAGACGCTCGATGCGGTCAATCAAGAGCTGGCCAATTTGTTTGCCAAAGTCTTTGGCGGCGGACAAGCAAGCCTAACCTTGAGCGTTGATGACATGCCAGCCAACATTCCTGCGGACAAACACAAAGCAGAGCAGTGGCGAGCAGGGCTGACGCTCATGGCACAGCCAAAAGGTAAACGTAACAGTCGTTTGGCGGTGCTATCGGGCGGTGAAAAAACCCTGACCGCCCTGAGTTTGATTTTTGCGATTTTTAAGCAACATCCTGCGCCATTCTGCGTGCTCGATGAAGTCGATGCGCCACTTGATGATGCCAACGTCGCCCGCTTTACCAGTTTGATTCATGAGCTGGCCGATGATTTGCAATTTATCTTTATCAGTCACAATAAGCTGACGATGCAGATTGCCCATGAATTAAAAGGCGTCACCATGCCAAGCGCTGGTATTTCGACTTTGGTCAGCGTGTCGCTTGATGAGGCCGAACGCTATATTTCTGAATAAAAGCAATAAATATAGTCGATTCTAAATAAAACAGAACCATTATAGTTCGACGCGGAACTGGTATGAATTTTTCTTGCTTGCTGTGCCTACGCAGACAGAGTCTGCAAAAAACTCATTCCAGCCGCGTTGTATCACTTTTATACTGAATTCACTATACAGTGCTGCCAACGATACATTAAGGCTCGGATAACAACGTCATACAAGTGTATCGGGCTGACGATAAACGATGACTATATGGTGACGATATGAATTAGCCATGCTAGACTATTGCCATTTATCCCCTCTTATGTATTCCCTTTTGTCATATATTAGGATGTATTTCTCATGACCGCTATTCAGTTTATATTGATTGCCATTGCTGCATTTATCGTGCTTGCAGGGCTATTTATGGTCATTCGTAGCTTCAAGCGTCGCAAAGAAGCTGAAGTTGCAGCGGTCGATTATGATAAAAACGGTATTCCTATCATACCGCGTCATGAGCGCAATCTTATCGACCAGCCAGATTTGGATGATGCGGTCGCTGGCGAGACGAGCATTGGTCCTGACCGCAGTTATTTAAATGCAGTGGTCGAAGAAGAGCCGTTGACTCATTCACATACCAACGTTGATGCGCAGCTAACAGCTGGACGTAATAATGTGAGTCATGATAACGATATGGTAGAAAATACCGATTACGCTCGCTGGCAAGATGAAGAGCAGCGTACCGACAATGTAGAGTTTGCCGAAACAGCTGAGCAAATGAATGTCGAACAAGAGCCTGATGCCTTTTCAAGCTTGATGTCGGCGACTGACAGTCTGATGCCAGCGATTGATACAGCAGATGAGCCAAGCTTCGATAACAACAGTCCTATCCTTGATCAGCATCTGTCAGAGCCAGTCGATGAAGCACAAAATGGCCCCTTGATTAATGCCAAAGACAACATCAATATCACGATTTTGCCACATCAGTATCGTGATCGTCCTGTCTCTTTCATTCGTGGTCGTGATCTATTAGCCTTGATTGATAAATACGGTCTACGCTATGGCGCGATGAACATGTTCCATCGTTATGAGCAAAAAGACGGTACTGGCATGTTGTGGTTCAGTATGATGGGTATCACGGATGATGGTATTGCGCCTTTTGATCCGCATAGTGTTGCGACCAACAACTATAACGGTGTGGTGGTGTTTTTATCGTTGCCGCATCCGCAAGCCCTGCGTAGTTTTGATAGTATGATGAGCATTGCCTATATGATGGCAAGCGATTTGGATGCCATCATGCTGGATGAAGAAAACGAACCAATCACGCCAGAGTATAAACAGCAGCTGCGTAACCAAGTTCGTGACTATGAAGGCTAAGCGCTTAAAGGCTAAGCTAATCAGCATCTAAAAGTGGTTATAAGTTTTAAAAAGGCAAATAGCGACTGACGTTATTTGCCTTTTTTAATGGGTTTTCATTTCTTTAAAATATTATCCGAGCATCCTGCAAACTTGTTATCATATCGACATCTTGAATCGCAAAAAAGACGCCCACTATGACCGACTCTACCTCACCAAATAATTCTAAAAACCTATCTGCTCAAGTGGAAAGAAAAGCACCTGCAACATCTAATATAGCCAGTTCGACCGATGGCAGTGTGGTTAATAGCACAGAGATTGTCTCGCGGATGCGCACGTTGATCGAGACGATTAAGACGAATAATTACGCGTATTACGTGCTCGACAATCCTACCTTAGAAGACAGCGAATACGATCAATTGCGTCGCACGTTGCTCGAATTAGAAGAAGCATATCCAGATTTGGTGCAGCCTGACAGTCCGATCAATCAAGTTGGCGATGTACCGTTATCCGCCTTTACTCAAGTGACGCATGACATTCCAATGCTATCGCTGGGCAATGTCTTTGAATACGATGATTTGCGCGATTTTATGCGCCGCGTCAATGACCGCCTTAGCGTCTCACAGCAAAACCCTGAGTATGAGATGGAGCTAAAACTGGATGGTCTGGCAGTCTCATTGAAATACGAGCACGGCAAGTTTGTCCAAGCGGTCACGCGCGGTGATGGGCAGACGGGTGAAGACATCACCCAAAATGCCAAGACCATTCGCAATCTGCCGCTTTGGTTGGCTGATGCTGCCGACATTGAATTGTTAGAAGTGCGCGGTGAGGTGCTGATGCCAAAGGCGGGTTTTGAGCGTTTAAACCGACTTGCCGAAGAGAACGAAGGTAAAACCTTTGCCAATCCACGCAATGCGGCCGCTGGAAGCTTACGTCAGCTAGACTCAAGCGTAGCAGCCAGTCGCCCATTGGCGTTTTATGTGTATTCGGTCAATCAGGGCTTGCCTGAAAATATCGAGACCCAATCAGACGCGCTTGCATGGCTAAAAACCCTTGGCTTTAGCGTCAGTGCGGTGGAGGTAATAAAAAATCCAAGAGAGGCGCAAGCCTATTATGAGTCGGTGATAGAAGGGCGTAATGATTTGCCGTTCGAAATCGATGGCATGGTGATCAAGGTCAACAGCCTTGCGTTACAGCAACAACTTGGGTTTTTATCGCGTGAGCCGCGCTGGGCAACGGCTTATAAGTTCCCTGCCGAAACAGTCATGACGCGCTTGCATGCCATCGAATGGCAAGTTGGACGGACAGGACAAATCACGCCAGTCGGTAAGCTCGAACCTGTCAAAGTCGGCGGCGTCACCGTCAGCAATGTCACCTTGCATAACTTTGGTGAGATTCAGCGCTTGGATGTGCGCGCAGGCGACATGGTCAGTGTCCACCGTGCAGGCGACGTCATTCCCAAAGTCACACGCGTTTGGACAGATCAGCGTCCAGAAAACTCCGAACCTGTCACTTTGCCATCGACTTGTCCGGTCTGCGACTCGCCTGTAGTCTTGCCCGAAGACGAAGCGTTAGCACGTTGTACCGGCGGTCTGTTCTGTCCCGCACAGCAGACCGAGGCGCTCATTCACTTCGTCTCGCGTCGTGCCATGGATATCGATGGCTTAGGCGCAAGCTGGCTCATTAGCTTCTTTGAGCATGGTCTGGTCAAAACCGTCGCTGATATCTATAAGCTCCATGAGCATCAGGACGCGATGGTTAATTTTGAAAAACTGGGCGAAAAATCCGTTCAAAACATCATCAATGCCATCGATGCCAGCAAGCATACGACACTGGCTCGCTTTATCTATGCGCTTGGCATTCGGGGCGTTGGCGAAGGGACGGCACAGAACTTCGCGCAGCAATTTGGTGATCTTGACGCCTTAATGACTGCCGATATTGAAACTTTAGTAAAAACCCCTGATGTGGGCGAAATCACCGCAGAGCTGACCTATAAGTTCTTCCGTGCGCCGCACAATATCGAAGTCATCACCGCGCTGCGTGAAGCAGGCGTGCACTGGGATAAAGTCGAGCAAAAGGCGACGACGGGTTTGCCACTCGATGGGCAAACGTGGGTCATCACGGGTGCGCTTAGTAGCATGGCACGTGATGAAGCCAAAGCCAAACTACAAGCGCTGGGCGCAAAAGTCTCGGGCAGTATCTCCGCAAAAACCACTGCGCTATTGGCAGGCGAAAAGGCTGGCTCAAAAATGGCAAAAGCGGAAAAGCTGGGTGTCAAAGTGGTGGGTGAAGATGAGTTTTTGGCGATGATTGGGGAGTAGGGTATGAATATTGATGACATGGAAGGTCTAGACGAAGAAACTCGGAAAGAAGTTGAGAAGTTGAGAAGTTGCAAAAGGTGACGCGTGAAAAAGATGGTGATGAAGAATATATAAGTGCTCAGTTTGAGCTAGAAGACTACATGGATAGGAATAGAAAATATGAATTAGGTGTGAAGTATTTAAAGAATATAAGAAAAGATGATGGTGCTATTTACTATAAAGCATTAATACTTATATTTGTTAATCAATACTTTGGTATTAATGATTTAGATGCTTCTTATGACTCTATAGTTGAGTTCTTAGAAGGTACTAAACATAATTCTAATGATTTTAAAGAGGATATTTTTGATGACATAAGAGGCGATGCTCTTGAGGTTGCAAAAAAATATTTTTACCAAGATGATTATATAAAATCTCTAAATTTATTTAAATTAATTGAAGGTTCTTATTCATATCAGTCCAGCTGCTATGAAAAAATATGCAAATTAAAAATGAATGTTGAGACTAAGAAAATAGGAGAGATGAGTAACGATTTGAAAGGCAAGGTAGAAGAAATTATAGACATCTTAAAACTAGATTTTCTTCCTTTATCAGAAGACGAGCAAGCTCCTGAAAGAAAACTGGCACACTATACAGGTACATATACAACCAATAAGCTGCTTTCTAAAGAAGAAAATAAAGACAAGCCAAGCGCTTTTCGTTTAAATACCATCAATAATGTTAATGACCCTAGCGAAGGTAAATTGCTTACAAACTACCTTGATTCCGTGAAAGAGAACTCTTTTTATAAGCCTGATTTTGATGAAAAGTTGCATGCGTTTATTAGCTGCTTTACTTTCAACCATGATAGCTTGAATCAATTTAGATTGTATGGAAAAGAAGATAACAAAGAAGCCTCTGGTGTTAGTTTGGTTTTTAATAAAGATTTCTTTAAGGAAACTGATACTCAGTCTAGTATGACTAATATATCTATTGATAGAACAATAAAAAATGTAAATAATAATTCAGATAAAGAAGATAGTTCAGTTAAGAGAATAGAAAAGCAATCAGTCATGAGATGTGTTTATATTGATCCTACTTCCGACTATATCCATCTAGCTCAGAGGAATCGCCTAACATTTTTCCGTGAGTTTGGTCGTGAAAATTTGGAAGGAGGTAGTATCGCTAAAGCCGAAATTGAGTGCATTGAATATGAGAATTATATAGAAAAGAAAACCGAAGATTTTAGAGAGGCGTTTGTAGAGTTAAAAAATATTTATAACGGTGCTATAGATAAGAAGAGGTCTTTAAACAACCTAAGTAAAGAAGATTCAGCTGAAATAGATAGCTTATTGGATATGATAATCCTACCTCTAAAATATCTAGTTAAGCATTCAGCATTTCAAGAAGAGCAGGAATGTCGCATGGTATATATTACGTCACTAGATGATCCTAGAGTGCAGATGGACTTTGGCAAGTTTCTATACGTAGAATACGAGCCAGAGGTAAAGCCACATTTAGATAAAATCTACATCGCACCAGCCGCAACGCAATATCAGCCTTATTTGGCAAAGCTATTGTGCGGTACGAATAGTTTAGGAAAAAAAATAAAAATCGACCTTTCAAACAATCCTTATCGCTTACCAACCAGCCATTAAAAAAAGCGTGCGTTAATCCAGCGCACGCCACCTACCTTTGTTCTTCGCACCTTCCTTAGTTAGACTGTACTCTACGGACAACTCACCAAAACCGATCACTTATCATTAAACCTAACAAAGTTAACAAGACTGATTCAGATCGCCCTTATTGATACCTATAAAATAATAGTCACGGAGATAAAAAAAGTCATTATCAAGCAGTGAATAAGCAAAACGTAAGGAGCGCGTTATGGCAGACCATACCAATCATCAGTCTGAGTCCGACACCATAGGCAATAGCCAAAGTCCGCAAGTACAGCATCTCATCGATACCCTACAAGGCGAGCATATCCAAGAGAAGGGCGGGCAGAAAGCTATCATCTTTCGTATGGTGATGCCAGACCATCTATGCCCGTTTGGCCTCAAGTCAATCGATGCGCTCAAGCACGCAGGCTATGACATCATTGATCGCCATATCGCGACCCAAGATGAGAATACACTGGTCAAAGAGACGCTTGGGGTCAAGACCACGCCGCAGATCTTTATTGATGGCAAGCGTGTTGGCGGTAATGATGAACTGCAAGTATTTTTGGGCAATCATGAACCCGAGACAGACGACGACACCACTTACGCGCCCATTATTGCGATATTTGCTGTTACCGCGCTGATGACACTGGCATTATGCTGGGCATTTGCCGTCAGCGTCTTATCGATGCAAGCGCTTATGTGGTTTGTCGCGCTGTCCATGTGTGTATTGGCGATTAAAAAGCTTGAGGATTTAGAAGGGTTTACGACGGGGTTTTTGGGTTATGATTTACTCGCACGCCGCGTGGTACGCTATGCCTATGTGTATCCGTTTTTAGAAGCGTTCGCCGGTATCGCTATGCTTGCCGATCAGCCTTGGCTCAATCCGATTGCGGGTTTGGTCGCCTTTATCATCGGCTTAATTGGCGGGGTATCGGTTATTAAAGCCGTCTATATCGATAAGCGCGAGCTAAAATGCGCCTGCGTCGGCGGCGATAGTAACGTGCCACTGGGCGCGATCTCTTTGACCGAAAACATCATGATGTTCGGTATGGGTAGTTATATGCTGATTCGCGCTTTATTATAATCAAGTGGTTTGATGATGTGTAAAAAATACATCGAGCTACTCTACCACCTCTCCATGCGCCTTCACATCACCTTTCTTGCCGTCAGGTTTGATTTCGATCGGTAATAGCAGCCCTTTAGCGAATTTGTCTGACAGTACATAATCATAACTGCTAGCAGCGACATCAGGTGTGGTATGAATGATCAACTTCATCTCGTCATCATCGGTCAGCTCATGTGAGACATACTGTTCACTCAACTGATCCAACACTTTAGACAGTGCCTCATTGCTCGCCATACTGATGGTCAGATTATGCTGAGCGGTAGCGGTGTCTACATCGAAGTAATCGGCATAATCAAGAACGTTTTGGCTATCGAGCGCAAACGGATACTGATAATTTGCGAGATTGGCAGGCGTTTCGCCACTATCGACTAGCGACCAATCAATAGTATGGGTAGTCACGGCTGACGTCTCTACGGTTGTTCCTGCTGCCTCGGAGGATTGACTGGCGGTTTCAGCACCTTGGTCGCATCCAGTCAGCGCCCACATACTGGCCGCTGCAATGATGATCATACTTGTGAGGCGCTTAGCCATCGACGTATCCTCTTTATTATTGATGACAACCACAGTAGTGGTGGGGTCTATAATCGCTATTTTGACAGGTTTCCCAGCGCTTCTCTAGATAAAAGCGCCAAACTATTCACTTTAATGAAACTATTTATGAGGCTGCGGATGTCCTATCATGATTTTTGTCATGATGACCTTAACAAACGCACATAAAAAAACAGCCATCCAATGATGACTGTTTTTAGTGACTGCTTTTTAAAAGCCAATTTTTAAATATTCTATATTATTAGATTTGGCAGTTTACTTGATACTCTTTGCCGTTAGCCCATTTGATAGCGAAGATGCCTTTGTCGCCTTTCATGTGCCATGCATAGGTTGCTTCTGGGTTTGAGTCATTCACATAGCTTGCTGTATCGCCTTGTACACCGCCGTTTAAGACGATCTTTTGCTCTGTCCATTTTACTTTTGGCAAGGTAGCATTGATCATGGCTTGATTTTTATTAATAGACTGTTTTGCCATGATTTTGCTGTTATCAGTACAGGTATAAGGAGCTGCTGCCATACGGTCATAAGCGGCATCTGGCATGCTGTCTTTCACAGGTGTGTCTGATGCATTCGGCGTCGTTGGAGCCGTGGTGGCACACGCACTCAGTAAGGCAAGGGCAGGTAGGGCAGTTACAATTTTAGTTAAAGTATTCATCGGGTTCTCCAAAAATATCAGAATTATCGTACATTTCTATTTAACAATGCGTTAAGCATATAGCGCTTATGGTAACCAAAAGCTTTCTTGGAGAATGTTAGAAATTGTTTGTTACATGTTTGCTTCGTTACTCGATCATTGACTAATGTAACACTCCTTTCAGATAAATTTGGAATAACGTCACAGGTGAGTTATCAATCTTCAGAAGAAAAATTGACTGGTATAAAAAAGCGCGTATCAACCTCATAGCCGATACGCGCTTTTTGTAAAGCCAATTGAACTATTTGGTTTTGCGTGGTGGTAAACCCGTATGCTGGGTTTGGAAGTTGCCTTTACTTACACGCTTTTTGGTGTTCTTGCTGGTAGTGTTTTTACCAGCATTTGGGTTGTTTGAAGAAGTATGACTACGCTTCACTGAGTCATTGC
The DNA here is from genome assembly GCF_052850615.1 of Psychrobacter sp. 1176_08. NCBI lineage: Bacteria > Pseudomonadati > Pseudomonadota > Gammaproteobacteria > Moraxellales > Moraxellaceae > Psychrobacter > Psychrobacter sp. 1176_08. Next base: position 72,922 of record NZ_VXCU01000004.1, on the reverse strand, counting down.
CAAGACGACTGTTCTTTTTGCGCGCAGATTGATAGCTGTCTTGCGCCGCATCGCGACCTTCCAAGCTGGCATTGAATGGCGGAATCAAGCAGCCACGGTTTTTACCGATCAGATCACTGCGACCCATATCTTGCAATGCCTTACGCAGCATTACCCAGTTTTTTGGGTCATGATAACGCAAGAACGCTTTATGCAATTTGCGTTGTTTGCCAGACTTGACGATATCCATGTCGCCTTCATCACGACTGATTTTACGTAGTGGGTCTTTGTGGGTGTGGTACATGGTGGTCGCTGTCGCCATTGGACTGGGATAAAACGCCTGTACTTGGTCAGCGCGGTAGCCATGACTTTTTAGCCAAAGGGCAAGGTTCATCATGTCTTCATCTTTGGTGCCCGGATGGGCGGCGATGAAGTAAGGAATCAGATATTGCTCTTTGCCTGCCTCTTGGCTGTATTGCTCAAACATGGCTTTAAATTGGTCATAACTGCCCATGCCAGGCTTCATCATCTTCGATAGCACGCCTTCTTCAGAATGCTCAGGGGCAATCTTGAGATAGCCGCCAACGTGATGACTGACAAGCTCTTTGACATACTCAGGGTCTTTAACCGCCAAGTCATAACGCAGACCAGACGCGATAAGGATTTTTTTCACGCCTTTGATATCACGCGCTTTGCGATATAGCTTGGTCAAATTACTGTGATCGGTCAGCAAGTTTTCGCAGACATCAGGATAGACGCAAGACGGCTTACGGCAGTTCTTTTCAATGGTTTCGTCTTTACAGCTCAGACGATACATATTGGCTGTTGGCCCACCAAGGTCGGATATCACGCCAGTATAGTTAGGTGCGGTATCGCGAATGGCTTCTACTTCGCGCAAGATCGACTCTTCTGAGCGATTTTGAATAATACGGCCTTCGTGCTCGGTGATTGAGCAGAAGGTACAACCACCGAAACAGCCGCGCATGATATTGACCGAGAACTTAATCATGTCATAAGCAGGGATACGCGCATCGCCATAGCTTGGATGCGGCAAACGCGCATACGGCAAGTCAAACACGTAATCCATCTCTTCGGTTGAGAGTGGAATCGGTGGCGGATTGAGCCACACATCGATAGAGGTGTGAGAGTTACCTGCGCCGCTACTATGACGCTGCACCAGCGCACGTGCGTTACCCGGATTGGTCTCAAGATGTAGGATGCGGTTGGCATGCGCATAGAGCACAGGATCAGATTTGACATGCTCATAATCAGGCAGGCGAATGACCGTTTGCTCGCGTGGTGGCATTTTGAGTTTATGCTTACGTGCCGTCATAGGCTTATCAAAGCCGCGCAGTTGTACCACTTGAGTCTCTTCGTCCACTTGCTCAGCGTTGATAATCTTATTGGTGACAGGTTCTGCGACAAAGCCCTGATATTGCGAGGACATTGACGACGGCATCGCTTGCCCAACAGGCGAGTCAGATGGCTTGTTTTGCTCGATTGAACAGCTATCAACGTCTTCGGTCATCACATACGGGTTGATGATCGGATCAACACGGCCGACAGTATCGACATCGTTACTGGCAACTTCGGTCATGCCTGCTTGCCAATGACGACGCGTTGGGGTCAATAGATAAGACGTCCCACGCAACTTACTCATTTGCTCAAAGCTATAGCCTTTTGAGAGACCATGTACCACATCGACGATGGCACGCTCAGCATTACCATAAAGCAAAACATCGGCACGCGCATCCATCAAAATACTGCGGCGGACTTTATCTGACCAATAATCATAATGCGCGATACGGCGCAAACTGCCCTCAATACCGCCTAAGATGATCGGCACATCAGGATAGGCCTCACGGCAGCGCTGACTATAGACAATCGCCGCACGGTCAGGGCGCTTGTTGGCCACATTGCCTGGAGAGTACGCGTCATCGCTACGAATCTTGCGATCAGCAGTATAGCGGTTGATCATACTGTCCATGTTGCCTGCGGTCACGCCATAAGCATAGACAGGTTTGCCAAGTTCCATAAAGGCGTCTTTACTCTTCCAATCGGGCTGAGCAATGATACCAACGCGAAAGCCTTGCGATTCTAGCAGGCGACCAATTATCGCCATACCGAAGCTTGGATGATCAACATAAGCGTCCCCTGAGATGATAATGACATCACAAGCATCCCAGCCCAAATCGTCCATCTCTTTTCGGCTCATAGGTAGGTAAGGCGCAGGCTCGTAGCAGCTCGCCCAATGTTTGTCGTAATCATAAAGTGGTTTGGTGCCTTGTTTAAAGGCGGTGCGGGCAATGGTATCGGCAGACATGGGCGGACCTGTTGATTAGAAAAAATGTACTAAAAATATAGCCGTTATTAACGAATATGTTAATGCTGGAATGGATGGCTAATTTAAAAACGCTCATTTTAACATGAATTCGACTCAGGTAGGGATAAGTTATTGATAGCGTAAGAGAAACTGCATATATAAAGCAAGTTATTAGACAATGCACGTAATAATAAAGTCAGATTGATAAATTGATTAACAACTGTCTGTTTTTATAAAAGCAAGCGTATTTCCTGATACAAGAAAATAGGATTTGGCATAGGTTTTGCTCCAGCAATAGTAGGGCTTATTGGTGTGCATTCATGCGTAAAAACAGTGCATCAATAAAATTTTTTGGGATAGATAAATGTTTGGAGAGAAGATGAAACCATCATTTGCTGGGCTAGATGCTGTTGCGCTAAATCCTGTTGGGCTAAACAAAGCCAAGATTTTGCCAAAATCATGGTCGCGCCTTTTGCCACTGTTCAGTGTGCTGCTATTGGGAACGATAAGTCGTGCCCATGCTGCGGCAGCAGAGACCTTAACGGTGGCACAGCTGCTTGAGTACCAAAACATTGCTTGGATTATTTGGGGCGGCGTCTTGGTGTTCTTTATGCAGGCAGGTTTTGCTTTGCTTGAGAGCGGATCAGTACGCGCAAAAAATGCGGTCAACGTCATGATGAAAAACTACACCGATATGTGTATTGGTGGACTAGCATTTTATTTGGTGGGTTTTGGGCTCATGATGGGCAGCAATCAGACAGGGTTTGTCGGTACCGATCATTTTATGCCAGTCGATTTGTCCAATATGGACTGGGCGGTGATGTTTTTTCAGATGATGTTTGCGGCAACAGCGGTGACGATTGCGAGTGGCGCGATGGCAGAGCGCGTATCGTTTATCGGCTATGCGGTCGCTGCGTGTCTGATTTGCTTATTTATTTATCCAGTATTCGCCAGTTGGGTATGGGGCGGCTATTTTGGCGGGTCAGGTTGGTTGGCTGAGCTTGGGTTTATTGACTTTGCTGGATCTACCGTAGTGCATTCTATCGGTGGGTGGTTGGCGCTGGCAGGTATATTGGTCATCGGCCCAAGGCTTGGCCGCTTCGCGCCAGATGGATCGCCCAGATTGATTGCAGGCCACAACATGACTTTGTTGGCGCTTGGCGGTTTTATCTTATGGTTTGGTTGGTTCGGGTTTAATGCTGGCTCGACGTTGTCTATCACAGGCAATATTGGTCTGATCGCAGTCAATACCTTCATCGCGGCGGTCAGCGCGGTCGTAAGTTATATGCTGATATCAAGAACGCTCAACAAAGCGATTTTGCTGAGCGACAGCGTCAACGCAAGCTTGATTGGTTTGGTGTCCATTACCGCAGGCTGTGCCACAACCTCGCCTATCTTTGCTATTATCATTGGGGCGGTGGCCTCCGTCGTCTATGTCTTATCAACGCAAGCTTTATTGAAGCTCAAAATAGATGACGTGGTTTCGGCCGTTGCCGTGCATGGTTTTGGCGGTGCATGGGGAACGCTGGCGGCGGGATTGTTTTATACAGGAGATTTATTCAACCTATCACGAGTGGGCGTACAAGCGTTAGGCGTTGGTGTGGCGCTCGCTTGGGGATTGGGATTGGGTCTCGTGATGTATAAGCTGATTGATTTAAGTTTTGGACTAAAGGCAAGCCGTTTACATGAGCAGCGCGGCCTTGATTATACTGAGCATGCTGAGCTAGGTTATCCTGAGTTTCAAAAGCAGATGTTTGATACCAAAACTCTCACCGAGCGTCATTTATAGGAGCAAACGGATGAATATGGATACTCAATCAGTAGATCAAACCGTGTCCGCGATGGCAGATGTATTGGCAGAATATCTGAACCCTGAAGAGGTGCGGCTACTCACTCGTCAGTGGCAACAGTACTCGATAGTCTCTGTAAAAATGATGCAGCAATGCGTATTGGATGCGACGAGGCGCTATCCTGAGCTACAAGTGTACAAGTCTGATATTCGTAAAGGTTTTTGGGATACGATGCAGGCAGACAATCTGCAAACAGCGGACAGCCATAGCAAGGACGTAACTGAAAAAATACCTACGTCTGAAGTGGTGGAAGTGTTTTATACCGTGATGGAAACGCTGAGCAAGCAATTGACCGCATCAGAACGTCGCAGTCTGTTTCAAGATGTGCACCAAGCTGTCTCGCAAGAACGCACCTTTAAGGGGCATGTTATCAATATGAGTCAGTTTTTAGAGGGCAGTCGCCCACCTGTGCCTGATGATGAATACCTGTTGAATAATGTGGTGCAGCTTGTCTATGTGTATCTGTGTGACATTGCAGGCCCCGTTGAAGCAGACGACATTTTGTTTCGAGCCGCTGAGACGGCCAAACAAAGTTATCCAAAAGCCGTCGTCGAAAAACTATTTTGATACGTCAATTGGGCACGTTACGAATACGTATAGAAGCGTATTCATAACGTGCCACACATTCAAACAGCCCCTGAATCGGACAAAAATACTGTTAATTGTCCAGTAATTGAAAGGGGAAAGTCACTACGTCAAAGGCAAGCGCAAAAGGCAGTAAGATTAGTTTCTGCGCGGCATTGGTGCCACTTCGGTTGATTTGGTCTTGCTGCGTTTGTGTATAAAAGCTGACCGTATAAGGTTTGCTCAAAGCGCGATAATTTGACTGAATCATGCTTAAATTACTGACCTGCGGATAAATAGCACCTTTCACAGGAACACTAAAACAAAAGCGCTGTGCATCAATACGTTGATCACTGGCAGAGGTACAATCACGGCCATTATTTTGTAAAAAGAATTGATAGTCTGAACGCTTAAACTCATCTTTTAATTTGGCGTAAGACAGCTTCATTTCTCCTTGAAAGTAGCCATTATTATTGGGCACATAAAAACTCATGTCGTTATCAACTTGAATGTTCTTTGGCGTCAAATTACTCAATAAGCTGACCATCTCCGTACCGCCTTGGGTCAACACATAGCTGTTTTTTTCACCAACGATGACCATGGTTGCATTCGGCGTTTTTGGTAGAGCTTGAGCAGGACGTCCAAAAGCCACAATCTGATCTTCAGACAAAATGGTTTTTGTCGTTTGAGTACTAAATTGGCTATTGCTCTCTAGCAATGAGCTGGTGGCACAGCCTGAGCTGGCGAGTAATGTAGTGAGCGCTGCGCCTATCACGACTGTTTTTACATTCAACTGTGCTTGCAACGTCTTTTTATGTTTGCGGCTATCTGCTTTTTGCGGCTTATTAAAGGCAGGGTCTTTGTACTGGCTCATAGTAGGATTTCCTTATCTATACCGATGCTATCTGGTGAATGATGCTGATTGATGATGAATTTATAACTCGTTCGACATAATATCGATACACTGCAGGCTAGAGGCGACTGTTACACATTTTCCTTGAGTGCTGCGAATACAGAGGCTGCAAAAAATGTATCCCAGTCGCGCTGTCTTGTTTTTATAGTGAATCGATTGTATGTCGTTTTATGATCAAACTTTCGTTTACATCTTACTCTGTTTGATTGGGGTTTATCTACTCATCATTGACTACATAGACCGATTATCTTCGATGATCACAGACTTATTTTTAATCGAGCAAAATTTTTGTGCCACTCTTAGTAAAATTCATCACAAACTGACTGGTAAAGTGACGCACGTTATTTTCGTAGGTTAGTAAACCGCGCGTAAATTGATGGTAGTCGTTCATGTTTTTGGCGTTCACCATCAGCATAAAATCGGCATCACCAGACACTTCATAGCAGCTCATGACTTGTGGCTGTGCATGCATCAAGCGCTCAAATCGATGCTGCATAGAGTTATTGGAGCGCGCCATCTCTATCATCACCACGGCCGTAAGCCCGTAGCCCACCTTATTAGGATCAACAATAGCGACTTGCTTGGTAATGACACCATTGCTGATCAGCAACTGGATACGGCGTTGAGCCGTGGCAATAGACACATGAACCCGTTCTGCCACTGTTTTTAAGGGTAGCGTCGCATCATCTTGTAGCAAATTTAAAATCGCTTTGTCGATCGCGTCCAGATTTTCACTCATCGTTTTTCTCCTAGCACCGTAGGGTTATACATTTCCGTATCATTATAAGTTGTCACTATAAATCAAAAAATGATAAATAATTCAGATATCAGAAGAAATACAATAATTTTTCTCATTAATTTTTCTGGATAGAGAAATTTTATCTTAAAGCATTAGTAAAATAGATATTAACAACCGATGCTGCTCTATAAAAGAACAGTCAGCTTTTTTACATCTATAGTCGATTTCATTTAAAAGAAGACAGTACTTCTGGGATAAATATTGCGAAGCCTCTGGAGTACGAAGGACACAGCAAGCGAGAAAAATGTATCCCAAAATAACGCTGCTTTGAACGCATCTCTTTTATGTGGAAATGACTATACTCAAATTTATGGTGCTTATATGTCTACCTCAATGCTATCGAATGTATTTGCCAATACAGTAGCAACCGCTGTTTCGCGTGTGCCTTTGCCGACCATTTGGACAGCAGGTAGCATTCAACAACGTACCTTGATAGTGGGTGTGATATTGGCCGTGCTATCCAATGTATTGTTTGGCGTACTTTATGCTTATAGCAGCTTTCTAGCGCCGTTATCAGGCACGCAAGTATTCATCTGGCGAATGCTTGCGATGTGGGCGGTGCTGATTGGGTATTTATGGGTGAGTGGCAGCTTTGGTCTACACATCAATAAGCTAAAAGCATTACGCACCGTAAAGCAATGGGCTTGGCTGCTGTTACCAATGCCGATCTTTCTCAGTCAACTTTGGTTGTTTGTATGGGCACCCGTGAATGGTCAAGGCGTCCAAACAGCGATGGGGTATTTTTTATTCCCATTAATGATGGTGATATTTGGGTGCGTCTTGTTTGGCGAAAAGTTGAGCCGTCTACAATGGCTGGCAGTGGCACTGGCGGTATTGGGCGTGAGCAGTGAGATTGTACGTACGCAAAGCGTGTCTTGGGCAACGCTGTGGGTGTGCGGTACGTATCCTATTTATTATATCTTGCGCCGTATGCAAGGTATCGGTGCCATCACTGGGTTGTTGGTTGATTTGACCATTTTTGCTCCCTTTGCTTTGGCGTATTTATTTTTCTTTGAGCCAAGTAGCTTAATGCTGGTGACAGGGTCAGGTTTTTTTATCGCGATGCTGGCAGGATTGGGACTGCTTAGTGTGTTGGCAATGAAAACCAACATTGATGCCAGCCAAATGCTACCAGTCAATGTTTATGGCATGATGAGCTATTTAGAGCCAGCATTGTTGTTTATTTTGGCCATAACGATATTGGGCAACCCTTTTGAATCGGCCATGATTTATAGTTATGGGTTGATTTGGCTTGGCATTGCTTGTTTGATTGTCCACGGTGTGCGTCAGTTCCGCCAAGCTCATAGAGACATACAAGTCACAAAAATGGCGGAAGTGGTGTAAAGCATTAGAGAAACGCCCTAATCAATTGATCAAAAAAGGACGACTCACTATGAAGTGGATCCTCCTTTTTGCTGTCAACCAATCTGTTATAGAGTGACCTTAGACTTTTGAATATCGCACTTTAGCCTAGATGCTGCTTAAAGCCGCGCTGCTTATCACGTTCCCAATCACGGTCTTTAAGAGTTTTTCGTTTGTCGTGCTGTTTTTTACCCAATGCTAAGCCAATTTGGCATTTTACCAGTGAGTTTTTCCAGTAGCAAGACAAGGGTACGCAGGCATAGCCTTTTTGATTGACCGCACCAAATAACTTTTCAATTTCACGGCGATTGAGCAGCAGTTTACGAGTACGCATACTGTCAGGGCTGACGTGCGTTGAACTGGATAACAACGGCTGAATATGCGCACCGAATAAGAAAGCTTCGTTGTTGCGAAAGATCACATAAGCTTCCGTGATGGTCATTTTCCCCGCACGAATCGCTTTGACTTCCCAACCTTGCAGCGCCAGACCAGCTTCAAAGGCCTCTTCAATAAAGTACTCATGACGCGCCTTTTTATTGGCACAAATCTGATTGTCCGGTTTTTTTGATTTTTTCGACATAATTTCTCCATAAGAACGGATAAAAATACAGCGCTCTTATAATCAATCCTACTAATTCCTCATGCTAATCCTAGCATCAAGCTTGTCTTTTGCTTGACGGATAAGACAGATGAGTCGAACCAAGTATTGTAGCAAAGCCGCTGATGAAAAGGTAAGTCAGCTGTTAGGACAAATGTAGCAGATAAGTATTAAGTTTGAGCAAAATTTGCTAGCATATGCCCTAATACTACCGAACCTATTAGTCACGCTATGAGCATTCCTACGTCTTCTGCCAATTCATCAAAGCTACACACCAAAATCTTGTATCCGGGTACTTTTGACCCCATTACCAACGGTCATGTGGACTTGGTCACACGCGCCACCAAACTATTCGATGAGGTGGTGATTGCTGTCGCCTCAGGTCATCATAAAAAACCGCTGTTTAATTTTGAGGAGCGCGTGTCTTTGGTCAAAACCGTATTCGCGGACTTGCCGCAGGTATCGGTGATTGGCTTTGAAGGGCTGCTCGTCGATTTTATGCGCGAAAAAAACGCCACCGCCGTCTTACGCGGTTTGCGTGCCATGTCAGATTTTGAGTATGAGTTTCAGCTGGCCAATATGAACCGCGAGCTTGATGAAAACTTTGAAGCCGTCTTTTTGACGCCCTCTCAAAATTACTCCTTTATCTCATCGACCATGATTCGTGAAATTGCCAAGCTTGGCGGTGATGTGAATAAATTTGTCCCGCCCTGTGTCTCGCAAGCATTTATTGAAAAGTTGAATCTTAAATAGATTGGATTACTAATATCTTTTGTACCTACTGTATTTAGCATCAACTATATGACAAACGATTTGAGCAAATTAAAAAGGAGCAGTTTATGGCGCTATTAATCACTGATGAATGCATCAATTGTGACGTCTGCGAGCCTGCCTGCCCGAATGAGGCGATTTCAGAAGGGGATGATATTTATGTCATTAACCCTGATTTGTGTACCGAATGTGTGGGTCATTTTGATGAGCCGCAATGCGTGGTGATTTGCCCTGTTGATTGTATTCCTCATGACCCAAACCATGTCGAAACCGAAAATGATTTATTGGCCAAATACAAACGTATTACAGGTCAGTAAATGATGGAAAAAGCATAGCTAAGAGTAGACGTAACACGTTTTAGGGACAAAACCATGACGACAGATATACTTCAGTCAACAAGCGATTTTGATCAAAAGCACCTTTGGCACCCATACGCCAGCCTGCCACCGACTTACCGTAATATTGTGATTGACCATGCCGATGGGATCTATATTGTTACCCAAGATGGCACTCGTCTCATCGATGGTATGTCATCGTGGTGGGCGAGTGTTCACGGTTACAATCATTCCGCGCTCAATGAGGCGATTGTGCAACAGTTAGGTAAAATGGCGCACGTGATGTTTGGTGGTTTGACCCATCAGCCCGCCATCGATTTGGGCAAAAAGCTACTCGACATTGTCCCTGCTGGACTTGAGGCGATATTTTATGGCGATAGTGGCAGTATCGCGGTTGAGGTTGCCCTAAAAATGGCTTTACAATATCAAACTGCTGCCAATCGCCCTACTAAGCAGCAGTTTGCCTCAACCCACTCAGGTTATTACGGTGATACGTGGCACGCCATGAGCGTGTGCGACCCCGTGAATGGTATGCACAGCTTGTATGGCAAACAGCTGCCAATGCAGCACTTTGTACCAGCGCCGCCACTCGGGTTTGAGCGTGCTCTAACGACGGAGGATCGTGCGGCCTTATCTGAGTTCTTTGTAGAACACGGCGCGCAGCTGGCAGGATTTATTATCGAGCCGATTATTCAGGGCGCAGGTGGTATGCGTTTTTATAGTCCTGAGTATTTGCAGCTATTGCGGCAGTTATGTGATGAACATGACGTATTGTTGATTGCGGACGAGATTGCCACTGGTTTTGGTCGTAGCGGTAAGCTATTTGCTTGTGAACACGCTGATATCAGCCCTGATATTATGACGATTGGTAAGGCATTGACGGGTGGTTATATGACCTTTGCGGCAACTTTATGCACGCGCAAGGTTGTAGATACGATTCATCATAGTGACTATCCAGCGCTGATGCATGGACCGACCTTTATGGGCAATCCGCTCGCTTGTGCCGTCGCTTGTGCGTCGATTGACTTGATATTGTCTTACGATATCGAAACGCGTACCGCTAATATGCAACGCACGATGGAGCAACAATTATCCCCAGCTGCACTGCTAGTAGGTGTAGCCGAGGTACGTTGTTTGGGTGCAGTCGCTGTGATTGAGTTAGAAACAGCAGTCGATATGCCCATTTTTCAATCGTTGCTGATTGAGCATGGTATTTGGGTCAGACCATTTGGTAAGCTGGTATACATCATGCCGCCTTATATTATCACTGATGATGAGCTTATCACTTTGTGTCAGTCACTGTTAAAAGTGGTTCATACGTATTTAGAAAATCGAGGTCAACCATGAGCGTGTTATTTGTCTCTGGTATCGATACCGACATTGGCAAAACCTACGTAACAGGCTTGCTTGCTAAGGCGCTTATGCAGCAGGGTACGAATATCATTACTCAAAAGCTAGTCCAAACGGGCGTCGCAGTCGATGAATGTAGCGGTGAGATGAGCATTGCCGATGATATTATCATGCATCGGCAATTAATGAGCCTGCCGTTACAGCCGTGTGATTTGGATTTTACCACTTGTCCTTACCGCTACGAAAAACCTGCATCACCGCATCTGTCCGCAAGATTGTCAAAGCAAACGCTTAATATCGAGATGATTACTGAAGCGACGCACTGCTTACAAGCGAATTATGACGTGGTTTTATTAGAAGGCGCAGGTGGTTTGCTTGTGCCGATTACAGAGCACCTACTTACCTTGGATTATATTGCTGAGCAAGGCCATCCTATCGTATTGGTTACGTCGGGGCGCTTGGGCAGTATCAATCATACGTTACTCAGTTTAGAAGCCATCACAGCACGCGGTTTATCTGTACATAGTGTTGTTTATAATCATATCCATGACGACACTGACAATACGGATTTTGAGATTGCCAATAGCACGATTGATTTTCTTCAGCAGTATCTTAAACAACACTATCCAGCCACGCATTGGTTACAAATACCTTATCTAAATAACGCCGTCCCCACTCATGCCGATATACTGGTAGATGATCATTGTTTAGCGTTACCGAAAGATTTTATTTAAATTTTTCTGTTCGTGTCAAAAATAAACCAAAAAGAAATTCCCAGCCAAGCATGAGGTTTGTTATACTAGCGCGCTTGGTAGACTAGGCAATCGCCGCTGCACACTGGCAACAGATGAAGCAGGGGAGGAAAGTCCGGGCTACATAGGGCAGCGTGCCAGCTAACGGCTGGGCAGGGTAACTTGACGACCAGTGCAGCAGAGAGGAGACCGCCTTTGGTATCCTAGATATCATCGGTAAGGGTGAAAGGGTGCGGTAAGAGCGCACCGCGTGAATGGCAACATCTCACGGCATGGTAAACTCCACGCGTAGCAAGACCAAATAGGCATCGGCATGGCGCGGCCCGCGTTCGATGCGGGTAGGTTGCTTGAGCGTATCAGCGATGATACGCCTAGAGGAATGATTGTCCACGACAGAACCCGGCTTATCGGTTTACCAAACCTTTTTTATCGTTCGTGGTAGTAATACTTGCAGTTAATTTAAATGAAAATTCAGTTTTTTGCAAAAAATGCCTTTTAGGGGTTGACGAGAGTCAGCAGCTTGGGCATAATGTGCAGCCTAAAACGGCGATGTAGCTCAGCTGGTTAGAGCGCATGACTCATAATCGTGAGGTCAAGAGTTCAAGTCTCTTCATCGCCACCATATTTAGTAGTATTAAAAAAACCAATCCTTTGTGATTGGTTTTTTTTTGGCTTGAGTAAATGCGAAAGCTGAAGATAAGCTAGGAACGGAATAGGCTTAAATTCAACGAAATAGAAGCGAGTTCCCTACTGCTTTCTTGCTAAATCATAGGTTTATCTGTTTAGAAACAGATTAATTGTTGTAACTTATGTCCCGCTTACTTATCATAGGGACTGTTTTCGGTAAAGTCCTGTAACGTCATGTCTGTTCAACTACCCCCATATCGTCCTATCAAGCATCGCAGTGGCCTAAAAGTCATGGGTGCAGCATTCCACGCTTTGCTCATGCGCGAGCTGCAAACGCGCTTTGGCGGTTATCGACTGGGTTATTTGTGGGCGCCATTAGAGGTAGTGTTTCAAGTACTTATTTTTTTAGTCATATTTGGTGCCATTCGTGAACGTTTAGTACCGGGAATGGACTTTTCTTTGTTTTTAGTCGTTGGAATGGTGCCATTTCGCATGTTCCAAAGAATAGCTGTAAGAGCATTAGGTGCTGCTGATGCAAATAAAGGCTTGTTGATGTATCGTTCAATCAAGCATATCGATGTCATCATTGCTCGCTCATTTTTAGAGTTAGTGATTTACTTCTTTACCTCTATATTACTACTGGTCGGCTTGGCATTTTTTGATATTTATGCAAATCTAGAAAATTTGCACATTGTTCTGTTTTGCTGGTTGACGTTATTCATATTCAGCTTCGGTGTCGCATTGATTATGATGGTTATCGGGCATTATGGTGGCGAGATTAGTAAAGTTATCACGATATTTTTTACCATATTATATTTTCTATCAGGTATTGTTTATCCCATTCATATTATTCCTGAGCCTTATTTTAGCTACCTACTTTATAACCCTTTTATCCATAATATTGAACTGATGCGTCATGCATTTGCTCCTAACTATCCAGCTTATCATATTGATATGGGCTATTTTTTGAAATGGATGTTTGCGGTCAATTTTTTAGGATTATTACTTTATAAGTATGCTGAGCGTGATATGTTGCGTTCTCGATAGATATAAATAGATAAAACAAACAAAAAGGTAAATAAATGATTGAAGTTAGAAATGTTTCTAAGTCATTTATGACCAAGAAGGGTCGGCACTATTTATTTAAAGATTTAAATCTGACCATTGGTGATAGACAAAGCGTGGGTTTATTAGGGCGTAATGGTGCTGGCAAATCGACTTTGCTGCGTATTATTTGTGGACTTGATGAACCAGACAAGGGTGAAATCATTACTGATTCGACGATTTCTTGGCCAGTAGGAGTAGCAGGCGGTTTCCAGGGAAGCCTGACTGGTAGACAAAACGTCCGTTTTGTTTGTCGCCTATATTCAAGCGGCCCCTATATTGATGAAAAGATTCGTTTTGTTGAGGAGTTTGCCGATATTGGCAGTTATTTTGATATGCCAGTGAAAAGTTACTCGTCTGGTATGAAGGCACGTCTCACCTTTGGGTTGAGCTTGGCCTTTGATTTCGACTACTATATGCTCGATGAAGCGGGCGCGGTTGGTGATGCCGCTTTTCGTAAACGTAGCGAAGAGATTTTGGCGGCGCGTCGGGCACAAGCGGGATTTTTAATCGTGTCGCACAACATTGGTGATATTAAGCGTAACTGCGATATTGGTATTGTGCTGATGGATCAAACAGCACACGTCTTTGACGATACAACAGAAGCGATTGAAGTTTATGAAAAGCATATCCACAAAGCAAAAAAGTAAGGTAATTAACTTCTCGCTGTTTATCGGCTTGGTAATACTACCTTGGGCACTCGTGATATTTTATGTCATGACAATTGCGCACCCGCGTTTTATATCGACTGCTGATGTCGTGGTAAAACAGGTAAGCGATACCAGTGTGCCTTCTGGTGGCGGTCTATCAGCTTTACTGGGTGTTAATAGTACCAGCAAAGAAGATGCAACCTATCTGACTGAATATATTTTGTCCAATGATATGGTAAAGCGACTTGATAACAAGTTTAAGTTCCGAGAAGCGTACCATGTAGATGGTTCGGACCCGATTAATGAGATCGATCCTGATGCCACGCAAGAAGAGTTACTTGAGTACTTTAAAAAGCGCGTTCATATCAACTTAGATGAACAAAGTTATGTGCTTTCAGTGTCGACAGAAGCCTTTGATTCAAGATATGCTTTTGAGCTTAACAAAACGATTTTAAATGAGTCTGAGCAGTTCGTGAACCGTATCTCTCAAGAAGTTGCACGCGATCAGCTGGTGTTTGCAGAGACCCAATTAGACGAATCACAAGAACGACTTAATGATGCCAAAGAGCAATTATTAAAGTATCAGAACGAAAATGAGATTTATGATCCAGAATCGAATGCTCAAGTGGTTAATCAGCTGATAGGCAGTTTGCAAGCGCAGCTTAGCTCGTTACGTACAGAAGAGCGACAGCTATTGAGCTATTTGAATCCAGATGCACCGCAGGTAGTGTCATTGAGAAGTCAGATTAAAGCAGTTGAAGAACAAATTGCTCAAGAACAAACCAAACTGACATCGTCAAACACGACTAAATTGAACCGTCAGGCAATACAGTTTGAGACCATCAAAGCCGATGTTGATTTTGCGACTGAGCTATATAAGTTATCGTTGTCATCACTTGAAAAAGCACGCTTAGAAGCATTCAAGAAAATGAAAAACTTGATTGTCATCTCAACGCCGTATGAAGCTGAAGAAGCAACCTATCCACGTCGTGCTTATATAATTTGGACATCGCTCGCTTTACTCTTGATGCTTTATGGATTTGTGCGCTTAGTGATGGCAGTTGTTCGTGATCATCGCAGCTAGTTTGGATAAAACAGATATCAGTAATGATCGAGAGATCAGCAAAGGAATATGACGCATGAATATGAAACCACGTGCTATCGTGACAATGATAAGTTTGGCAATGGCAGCGATGAGTATGCCAGTCATGGCAGCCACCAGTTATGCTGATCAGATATCAGGCTCTGGCTTTGGTACTAGCAACAATAATATGAGTCAGGACCAAAATCGCAATAATATTAATGTTTCAACACAAGCATTTGCAGGCGGTGTACCCGGTCAAGCAACTACACAAGAAGCAGTTAATGCGGCAAGCTTGCCAAGTCAGTCAGTTATTAATACCACGCGTCCTTATCAAGATATTAATACGCAAGACATGATGTTTGGTGAGCAGCTGTTTCGCGGCGCGTTTTCGACCACATCAGGCTCGACCTTTAATGACAGCTATGTGATTAACCCTGGTGATAACGTGCAAGTGCGCATGTGGGGCGCCTATCAATATGCAGCGACCATGACCGTTGATCCCCAAGGTAATATTTTCTTACCAAACGTTGGACCCGTGCGTATCTCTGGTGTACAGAATGGTAGCTTGCAAAATGTCGTTAAAAACGCTGTCAGCCGTGTTTATCGTTCAAACGTAGGCGTCTATGCATCTCTAGAGCAAGCGCAACCTGTGAAAGTGTTCGTCACAGGATTTGTCAAGCAGCCAGGATATTATGGTGGACTTGCAGCAGATTCAGTCTTGTCTTATTTGGATAGAGCTGGCGGTGTTGACCCAACGCGTGGTAGTTATATTGATATTCAAATCAAACGTAATGGTCAGATGCTACAACAAGTTAATCTATATGATTTCCTACTTGCAGGTAAATTGCAGGCATTTTCATTTCGTGATGGCGATGTGATTACAGTAGCGCCTCAGAAGAAAACGTTTGCAGTAAGCGGACAAGTTCAAAATGAATATACGTTTGAGTTTGACGTGAATGATTTGACCATCGGGGATGTGCTACAAGTCGCTAACCCAGCAGCCAATGCGACCAATGTCAGTATTACTCGTAGTGCAGGACGTGCGCAAACCGCAGAATATTATTCTCTTGCCGATGCACAAAACGTTCCTGTTTATAATGGCGATCAAATGGTTGTGACCTCAGATCGTTACGCTGGCACAATCGCTGTACAGGTGCAAGGTGCTCATACGGGTAATGGCGCAATGGTAGTACCGTATGGTGCTCGCCTCAAAGATATTATTCCACAATTACAGCCGAGCCCGCTCGCCAAGCTGACACAACTGACCATTTATCGTCAATCTGTTGCTGAGCAACAAAAACGCATGATTAATGAGTCGCTTGATCGTTTAGAAGAATTAACGCTTGCTACGCAGTCTACAACCCGTGAAGAAGCAGCGCTTCGTCAGGATGATGCTAACTTGGTCAAACAATTTGTGGCCAAAGCTCGTAATGTAGAAACTGATGGTCGCATCGTGGTCGTGCCGAACTCATGGCAGGATATTATTCTGCAACAAGGCGATATCATCGAGATACCAGCGCAAACCTCAATCATTACGGTGAATGGGCAAGTGCGAGCACAGGGCGCGCTTACCTTTAACCCAGATTATACCGTTGGGGACTACATTGCCAATTCTGGTGGTTTCTCTGATAATGCTGATACCAAAGAGATCTTAATTATTCATCAAAACGGTGCTAGTGAAGTGGTCAATACTGCTTACCGTATCCAGCAGGGTGATGAGATTATGGTATTGCCAAAAGTCAAAACCAAGCGCGTAGAAATCACTCGTGGTCTATCACAGATTGTTTATCAGTTGGCTATTGCAGCTAAAGTGGTGTTAGATCTATAACAATTACTAGCGATAATGTAGATTGACGCAGTATTAGTAAGTAAGACAGGGACTAATAATGACAAAAATGGTAGCAGATGAAAGTAAAGTAGAGGTAGCTACCTCTGATAATGCACAGTTTTTGTCATCGCCTAAGCATTTGGTACCTAAGTGCCTAGCAGTCATTGGCAAGGGCATGAGTCGTAATAATCAATTGCTATCTCAAGTACTGCAAGCGGATATCCAGCGATGGTATCCGTGGTCAAATTTACAGCAAAAAATACCGTATGCTCCAATGAGACAACCCAATGCTTTTATCGGTTGGGGTCATAAAAAAAGCTATCAACGAGCCAATAAGACTGCTGTTAAGCACAATCTGGCTACTTTGAGTATTGAAGATGGTTTTTTGCGCTCGTTAGATTCAGGTATCAGCAGTCGTCATGGATTGAGTGTGGTTGTCGATGATGTGGGTATTTATTTTGATTTGACGAAAACCTCACATCTAGAGCAACTTATCATTACTCGTACTAAAAGCGATGCCAACTCTGAGCAACGTTCACAAGATGATCGCCATGCTCAACAGTTGATGTCTCGTATATGTAATGAGAGACTGAGTAAATACAATGCAGTCATGGACTGTCCATCATTAGATGAGTGGGTGGATAAAGAGAGTGCCACTACGGTACAAAACGCTTCCAAATCCCACGTCTTACTCATTGATCAAGTAGCTGGCGACGCCTCTATCAAAGGCGCTGGTGCAAATAAAGGCCAGTTTAGACGCATGTTAAAATCTGCTTGTCGCAATTATCCGCATGCACATATTTGGATAAAAGCTCATCCTGCCGCAAAAACTGGCTACCTGACCAATTTAAAACTGCCCAAAAACGTTCGAGTCTTAAGTCAAGCACTCAATCCAATTGCATTATTAGCGCAGGTAGATCACGTTTATACGGTCAGCTCTCATATGGGCTTTGAAGCATTGATGCTTGGCAAAACAGTGCATTGTTTTGGCGTCAATTGGTATAGCGGTTGGGGTCTGACTGATGATAAGGGCGCACCAAAACGTCTGCTAAAAACCGTCCAGCAGCGTCGTCAGGGTATTGCAAAGACGTTACTAGGTAAGAAAAAACTATCACACCCAGCTTTACTCTCTTTACTATCTGCTAATAAAGTCGAGACAACGTTAGAGATCTTGTTTTATAGCGCTTATATAGATTACAGTCGATACGTTGATCCAGCGACGAGACAGGCTTGTGATATCGAAACCGCGATTGAGTGGCTGGTCACCAATCGTCACTGGCAAGCATGTCTTGACAGTCATTTAACCATATATGAGTTCAGTCGTTGGAAGCTTCCCTTTGTCAAAGCTTTTGTTGATTTACCACGTACAACATTGTTTGTTAAACCAAAACCACGTCTGAAAAACATATTGCATCCCGATCATCTTCGTGTCAACTATGACCAGCCGCTGCTTGTTTGGGGCTTAGCCAAACGTCAGCAATTACAAGAAAAACTACAAAGTAAACTTATCAGTCCGCCTACAATTTATTGCATGGAAGACGGATTTATCCGCTCAAATGGCTTGGGCGCGACGTTGTTGGCACCCTTATCGGTGGTGATTGATAAACAAGGCATCTATTATGATGCGACCCAGCCATCAGATTTAGAAACCTTACTGCGTCAATGTAAAGCATTAAGCCCTAAGCAAAAAACACGCGTCCAAACACTACAAAACAAATTATTGACTCAGCGAGTGAGTAAATACAATGTTGGGACTAGTACCAATAACTTACCCAGTTCTTGGATGCAAGAAGCCAAGCTATCTGGAAAACGTCGTATTTTGATTATTGGTCAAGTAGAAGATGATTTGTCAGTGCAGTATTGTGGATCAGCTATAAAGACCAATAGTGGCTTGATTGAGCGGGTTTGTAGGGACAATCCTGATGCATACTTAATTTATAAACCGCATCCCGATGTGGAGGCAGGACTACGAGCAGGTAAGGTCACAGAATCTTGTTTGCGTCAGGTGCAAGCCGTGGCGTATGATACGGCCATGCCTGATTGTTTGGAATGCGTCGATGAGATTCATACTATCAGCTCATTGACTGGGTTTGAAGCCTTGCTACGCGGTCTAAACGTGACCTGTTATGGCTTGCCTTTTTATGCAGGGTGGGGACTTACCACAGATATTGATGCGCATCTAATGCCAAAAGATATGTACCTACAAAGACGCACACGAGACACTATGTTGACGCTTGAGCAGTTGCTGTATTGTGCTTTGATTCGTTATCCATTATACCGTCTGCCTAATGGCTATGGTCTTGCGCAAGTAGAACAAGTGATTGATTATTTATATCCGCTTGCAGGCACTTCTAATGAAGCCTTGCAAGTTGAAAAAACCAGTAAAGGAATGCGTTCAGTGTTTTCATCGACATCGATGATATCGACTTTATCTACTGCTGTTAATCCTACAGAGATCAAACGTCTCGCCGCCACACGTTTTATGCAGCAACGTCATCGCTGGCAGCAGCGCCTACGTAAAATGTCTCGTTAATTCTCTTTATCTGTGTCCTAGAAATCCATTGCGACAAGCAGGGTTTTTTTCGGTATAATCAACCACTTGGCACTTTTGTGCGTGCTCGCAATGCAGAGCCACACTCTTTTTTATTCTTCAGTTAATGGTAATTGATTCCTATGGCAGCTTCGATGTCTCACTTACTTACTCATCGACATGTTTTGCTGTTACAAGGAAAGATGGGCGGGTTTTTTAACCGTTTTTCAACGTTTTTACAAACTCAAGATATTAAAGTCAGCAAAATTAATTTTAATGCTGGTGATGCGTTCTTTTATCATCATCCCAATACGTATGAATATACAGACACATTGGCACAATTTTCTGCTTGGTTACAAGCTTTTATTGAAAAGCATAACATTGATGCCGTGGTGTGTTTTGGGGATTGTCGCCCGCACCATACACAAGCAGGCTGTGTGAGTGAGCAGTTAGGTATCTCGTTTTTTGTATTTGAAGAAGGGTATTTGCGTCCTGATTACATTACCTTGCAAGAATATGGCATCAATGGTTATTCACGTTTGAATACCGCTGACATCAAGGCGCTCAAAAAAGCCAATGACCATCCTCTTTATACTCACAATCGTTTTTATCGTTTGAGCATTGCTGCAATTGTTTACTACATCGTTGCTTGGATATACAAAAGCCGTTATCCGCATTATTCACATTATCGTGGTATGACCGCCTGGCAAGAGGCAATCGCTTGGCTAAAGGCCCCTTGGCGTAAATTGAGAGGGTATTTCCCAGATAAAAAACTGCAAAGTATGCTGACCACGCAAGAGAGCGACAATTATTTTCTCATCAGTTTACAAGTGCACAATGATTCTCAGATTACTCATCACAGTGATTATCGTGATGTGGTGCAATTTATCGATGAATCTATTGCGAGTTTTTCAAAGCACGCTGATCAAAAACAACTGCTTGTTTTCAAGCATCATCCATTAGATCGTGGGCATCGCGACTATCGTGAGTTGGTGTCTAGCTTGTCAGAGCGCTATCAAGTAGCCAATCGCGTTTTTTACGGGTGTGACATGCACTTGCCAACGCTCATGAAGCATAGTATTGGAATGGTGACTATTAATAGTACGACAGGCCTACAATCGGTCTATCACAAAAAACCGACTAAGGTTATGGGTCGCGCCATTTATGATACGCCCAAGCTCATAGACCAAAAGGCGCTCAAAGATTTTTGGCAGCGACCTGAGAGTCCGGACAATGAGTTTTATCTGCGATTTCGTGAGTATTTGATCGAGCAAACACAGCTTAATGGTGCTTTTTATGGTCGATCGCCATGGATGTACAAATACTCACAGCAAGCTGAAAATAACGCTATAGAGCTCTCTGAAACGAAGACACCCCACTAGTTGATTTATCATCAATTGTGGCTAGCAGACATCGCACTAGAAATGAATCAAGCTTTGATAAGTGTCGTACTTTCTGTCTTTACTGTTTCTCGCTTGTCACTTCACCTGTTAATCGCATCTCTCATAATAAAATCGCCTTACTTTGCAGTGGAAAACTGCTAGAATACCCGTTGGTTTTATTTTTCTATCACCCTTAATTTAGTAGGCGCTTTGTGACTGCATTAGCCAATATTCGTAACTTCTCAATCATTGCCCACATTGATCATGGTAAGTCGACGCTTGCCGATCGTTTTATTCAAATGTGCGGTGCCTTGCAAGATCGCGAGATGCAGGCGCAGGTGCTCGACTCCATGGATATTGAGCGTGAGCGCGGCATCACTATCAAAGCGCAGTCGGTCACTTTGTTCTATGATCATCCAAATGGTGAGCGTTATCAGCTCAACTTCATTGATACGCCAGGACACGTCGACTTTTCTTATGAAGTATCACGCTCACTAGCGGCTTGCGAAGGTGCCTTGCTGGTGGTTGATGCCGCACAAGGGGTGGAAGCGCAGTCTGTGGCCAACTGCTATACGGCAGTTGATCAGGGCTTAGAAGTCATGGCAGTGCTCAATAAAATTGATTTGCCGCAAGTTGAACCTGAGCGCGTCATTCAAGAGATTGAAGACATCATTGGTATTGATGCTGTGGATGCCCCACGAGTATCGGCCAAATCTGGTTTGGGCGTAGATAAGTTATTAGAAGCCTTGGTTGAATTTATTCCAGCACCAACAGGTGACCGCGAAGCACCGCTGCAAGCACTGATCATTGATTCTTGGTTTGACAGCTATTTGGGTGTGGTCTCTTTAGTGCGTGTACGTCAAGGAACCGTCAGAAAAGGCGATAAAATTTATATCAAATCGACCAAAGAGGCGCATCCAGTTAGCTCTATCGGTGTCTTTACACCAAAGCCTTTAGATACAGGGGTTTTAGAAGCGGGTGAAGTTGGTTTTATTATCGCGGGGATCAAAGACATTGCTGGGGCACCAGTTGGGGATACGATTACGCATTCTAAAACGCCTGATGTTGAGCGTATTCCGGGTTTTAAACAGATTACTCCGCAAGTATACGCCGGTATGTTCCCAGTTGATTCCAATGACTTTGAAAAATTCCGTGAAGCATTACAAAAACTACAGATCAACGATGCGTCACTATTTTTTGAACCTGATACGTCTGATGCATTGGGTTTTGGTTTCCGCTGTGGCTTCCTAGGTATGCTGCACATGGAGATTATCCAAGAGCGCCTAGAGCGCGAGTATGATTTGGATTTGATTACTACTGCACCGTCAGTTATCTATGAGATTGAAAAGAAAAACGGCGAGGTAATTCATATTGATAACCCGTCAAGATTGCCTGAGCCGAACAACATCGAAGAATTCCGTGAACCAATTGCGCGTTGTCAGATTTTAGTGCCACAAGATTACTTGGGTAATGTCATGACGTTGTGTATCGAGCGCCGCGGTGTACAAGTTGATATGCGCTTTATGGGCAAGCAGGTTCAGCTGGTTTTCGATATTCCGATGGGTGAAGTGGTCATGGATTTCTTTGATCGCCTAAAATCTGTCTCTCGTGGTTTTGCCTCATTGGATTATAACTTTGAGCGTTATCAAGTTGACAGATTGGTTAAAGTCGATGTACTCATCAATGGTGATAAGGTCGATGCGCTAGCGATGATTGTTCATCAAGATCAAGCACGTTTTCGTGGCAACCAGTTAGTTATTAAGATGAAAGAGTTGATTCCGCGCCAGATGTTTGATGTGGCGATTCAAGCAGCGATTGGTAGTCAGATTATTGGTCGCAGTACGGTAAAAGCAATGCGTAAAGACGTACTGGCCAAGTGTTATGGCGGTGATGTGTCACGTAAGAAAAAACTGCTGTCTAAACAAAAAGCAGGTAAGAAACGTATGAAGCAAGTGGGTAATGTAGAAATCCCACAAGAAGCGTTCTTAGCCGTGTTGAAAGCAGACAGTTAAGGATTAACAGCTGGTAGCTAATCGCAAAAATTCCTATTATTCGGTTTTTTTACATATGGGTTTTTTGCATAATAGTATGTCAAATATAGTGGGTCTGATCGTTAAAGCAGCAGGGCAAGCTGTTCATTAATAGGCAATTTGGTATGGATTTTGATTTTAATTTAATTTTAGTGCCGTTGACGATAGGCTTAGGTATTATTTGGCTATTGGACAAATTGGCGCTTAAACAGCGTAAGACACGTGGGCATGGCAAAGAAAGCTTATTGGTACGCTGGGCTTATGATTTCTTCCCTGTATTGGCAGTGGTATTGATAGTACGCTCGTTTTTGATCGAGCCTTTTAATATTCCTTCCTCTTCTATGGTACCAACGTTATATACGGGTGATTTCATTGCCGTCAATAAGTATGCTTACGGCGTGCGGCTGCCGCTAACTTATAATAAAGTGTTAGATACGGGTGAACCCGAACATGGTGATGTGGCTGTATTTCGCTATCCTGAAAATCCTAGTATTTATTATATCAAGCGCGTTATTGGTTTACCGGGCGATACAGTCAGCTACAACCAAGGCACTTTATCTATTAATGATGTACCCGTTGAAACCAAACCCATAGATTTTGCTGCAAATGCTGAGTTGACGTCACAGCTGTATTTGCCAGGGCAAGCAGGTCCAGGACAAGTGCTGACAGAAGAGAGTGCGGCTACCATGGGTCAACAAGAAGAAGGCGTGGCGCAGTACTTTCAAGAAACACAAGGCGATAATACACACCTTGTACGTTATCTGAATGGCATGAATAGTGCTCAGTACGCACCTTTTTTACAACAGCAATCACCAGAAGTCATTGATTCAGAAGGCACTGAATGGCGTATCAATGTGCCAGAAGGCCACTATTTTGTTATGGGTGATAACCGTGATCGAAGTGCCGATGGTCGATTCTGGGGCTTTGTACCTGACGAGAATCTGGCTGGTAAAGCTGTTTATATCTGGATGCATAAGCCACCAGGGTTAAACTTACCTACCTTTGAACGCAATGGTTCTATCAATTAATGAGTGCAAGAGTCTCTATTGTTTGATTTACCAATAATAGTTTTATGCTAATATTATGACTATTTAATGAATAGCTACTTTTAGTATTCAGATTTTTTAAACAAACGCTAGTATCAATTGTTATTGACCAGTAGAGGGCTAGGGTAATGCAACAGTTATCTGGATTGGCGACGCAGCGCGGTGCAAGTGTGACAAGCATTGTTTTGACTATTATCCTTTTAGGCGTTGCGATCAAACTGATGATTGCGATCATACCCGCTCAAATTGGTGATTATCAATTGACAAAAACATTAAGCTCCCAGCTTAGAGAAGCAAACAATAACAACGAGACCACCAAGCAGTTCATTGAACGTGTTGATAAACAGCTATCTATCAATGCTGATTATGACACCAAGGCTGAAGATGTCATTATTTTTACTGATAAGAAAGCAGGGCAACTGGCTATTCGTAAGCAGTATGCCGTGACCAATAACTTTTTCGGTAATGTTGATATCCTCAATCGCTTCGAAGGCGATATCGATATGGCAACCACCAAATAGCTTAATCATTTTTTAACTTGCTCAATAAGACTTAAATTTCCTTTATAGAATCAATCACTACATACCATTATTTAATCAATCAGTAACACAGAAGGGATAACCATAAGCCACGCATGAAACCAACTTCGCAACATTCCCAAGCGGTTCCTATTCCCCAAAAAAATAGCACGTCTGTCGATACGCTTGTTGTTAGCTCAGAATTTATTCAACGGTTAGCGGTATTAACGCGTAAGTTGGGTTATGTCTTTAACGATTTGAGTCTCCCCAAACTTGCATTGACGCATCGATCGTTTGATAGCAAAAAGAACTACGAGCGTTTAGAGTTTTTGGGCGATGCACTTTTAGGAATGATCGTAGGAGAAGCTTTATATCACCGTTATCCTGGTCAGAATGAAGGGCGTCTGACACGTATGCGTGCGACTTTGGTACGCCAAGAGTCATTGGTGATTATTGCCCAAAATTTAGAGCTTTCTAATCATCTGATATTGGGTGTCGGTGAGCGTAAGGGTGGTGGTCGTAACCGTGCTTCTATACTGGCTGATGCAGTAGAATCTTTGATTGGTGCTATTTATTTAGACAGTCAAGATATGGACATCACGCGTAATTGTGTTCTTTCTTGGTATGGTGATTTGATTGATAGTGTGAACGATCAAAAGGCGTTAAAAGATGCCAAGAGTCGGCTGCAAGAATGGCTACAGTCTAAGCAGTTTGATTTGCCAACTTATGAGCTGATGGAAACTCGAGGTAACGCGCCAAATCAAATTTTTGTCGTGCGTTGTCATGTCAATATCCAAAATTGTGCTGATATTACAGAGTCTGGTGAAAGCCGCCGTATCGCTGAACAAAAAGCGGCAGAGCTTATGATCAATCAATTACATAAATTACCAAATTCAGCCAAGAAGCGTTCGTAATTTTTATGAGATTTACTATAAATCTAAAATTATGATACCTTTTTTAAAAATTATTTTAACAAGTACTTACTCTGCTTATCTTAGAGATTGCTTGTTCTAAAACCTTATCTATTTTCCAGCTGATACTGGTTTCGCTTTTTAGAGCTGACCTAACCATACTGCCTTCGGCTGGTTATAAACCCTATAGGATTAACTATGCACAATCATACTGATTTGCCACCGAACAATGAAGATAGTGCCAACGATATGACTGAAGATACACATATGACGCCAAAGCAAGTAGACCAAGACAGTGCTGATATCATGAACGAAGATTTCGCATCAGAGAATGATTTGGCGATTGAAGAGTTCTTTGCACCAAGCAGTCATACGCGCATCGCTGACGATTTTAAGGCTGGTTATGTTGCCATCGTTGGACGTCCAAACGTTGGTAAATCGACCCTGATGAATCATTTGTTGGGTCAGAAGTTGTCTATTACTTCACGTAAGCCGCAAACTACCCGTCACCGTATCCATGGAATTTTATCCAATCATGAGATGCAAGCCGTGTTTGTTGATACACCAGGTATTCATCGTAATGAAGTGCGGGCTATTAATGAGCGCATGAATAAAGCGGCTGTCTCTGCGTTAGTAGACGTTGATTTGGTGCTATTTGTGGTTGACTCGGACCAATGGCGTGACGATGATCTATTGACGTTGCAAAAGCTTGGTAATACAGACTTGACCGTGGTACTGGTGATTAATAAATCGGATACGTTAAAAGACAAAGGCAGTGTGTTGCCGCTTATTGAGACCTTTAATGACAGCTTTGATTTCGCTGATATCGTACCAGTCTCAGCGCTGAAAAATCAAAACTTAGATCGTCTGCAAGAAGTGATTGCGTCTCATCTGCCAGTCGCTGATCCTATTTACGACACAGAGCAAATTACTGACCGCTCAGAACGATTTTTGGCCAGTGAAATTATTCGCGAAAAGATCATGCGCAGTGCCGGTGATGAAGTGCCTTACGATTTGACCGTACAGATTGATGCCTTTAAAGATGAACCGGCCCATGTTGATCCAAAGACTGGTCGGCCGCGCAAGGCTTGTACTTTTATTGATGCCACTATCTATGTAGAACGTGGTGGTCAAAAAGCCATTATTATTGGTGACAAAGGTCAGCGTATCAAGCAAGTTGGTATGGATGCTCGTAAAGACATGGAACAACTTTTTGATAAAAAAATCATGCTGACGCTTTGGGTAAAAGTGAAGCGTGGCTGGTCTGATGACGAGCGTGCGTTAACAAGTCTTGGTTACTGATAGGACGATTATAATAGCCTTGTGTCAGTCAATTTAATATGTGCAAGGCTCAATGCTGAGGTAATCAAAAATGCGTAATGAAGCGTTAGTCGGTTATTTATTACATCAGCGCCCTTATCAAGAAAAGCGTGCCTTATATTATTTGTTTTCTCAGCAACATGGTGTGATCCACGGAGTGGGGAAAAAAGGCGCGCCACTATTTATGCCTTTGCAGCTTTTTGCGACAGGCAAACGTGATCTGAAAACATTCAGTCAAATCGGTATTGCATCGAATAATCCTTCTCAGGTCAAAACAACGACAGAAGAAGAGACTGTTATAAGCTCATTGCCTTACGAAAACATCACTGGTCAACATCAATATTCGGCATTGTATTTAAATGAAATACTGTGGCGACTGTTGCCGACTGAAGACCCAATGCCAGTATTGTGGCAGCATTATCAAAACAGCTTACAACAACTCAGACAGCCTTTGAGTGCCAACGAGCTGCGTTTGTGTCTGCGCCAGTTCGAACAGCACTTATTTAATGAATTGGGTTTTACCTTGGCGTTGACTCATGATAGCGTCCAGAACCCTATTGACGCCGATAGTTCTTATCGGTTTTTGCCTGATGTGGGCTTAATGCCTGTTTTACAAAATACGGCGCAATCTGAAAATTTAGAGAGTTCGACAAGCCAAAGCATTTTTATGGGCAGTGATATTATAGCGATGGCGCAGTTGGGCATTACTGAAACCACGCTTAATCAATGGTCAAAACTACATCGTTATCTGATTGATCATTTGCTTGATTATCAGCCGCTGCAAAGCCGTTTATTATGGCAACAGCAGCAGCGTTATCAATAAGAATTTTATCATTGCTAACCTAGCTTATGCCTCAAAATAAAAACAGTGGTAATGGGACAGTTTTTAATTTCTCCTAAATATAAAGCTTGCTGAAAAATTTACACCAGTAAAAATTACTTATAAGTCAACTGGGCATCATTATCAAAAGGATTTCTTATGACCAATACATCATTAGAGTCATCGAACAGTACGCAAAAAAAACCTTTATTGGGCGTCAATATTGACCATGTTGCTACATTACGTCAAGCACGAGGTGTCAGTTACCCAAGTCCTTTGGATGCCGCTCTATTGTGTGAAAAAGCAGGAGCAGACGGCATTACCATACACCTGCGTGAAGATCGCCGTCATATTCAAGATTCAGACGTCTATGAGATAGCAGAGCAATTAACGACTAGAATGAATTTAGAAATGGCGGCAACGACTGAAATGCTAGCGATTGCTTGTCAGGTCAAACCATTTTGGGTCTGTCTGGTGCCAGAAAAACGCGCAGAGCTGACAACAGAAGGGGGGCTCAATGTTGCAGGGCAGGTTGCTGGATTGACAGAATATATTCGTACCTTACAGACCGTAGGTACGAAAGTTTCATTGTTCATTGATCCAGATGACACACAAATCTCTGCCGCCATCAGCTGCGGGGCAGATGCTGTTGAGCTACATACTGGCGCTTATGCTGAGGTATGTTTGACAGAGGATACGGGCGCTCAAAATGCTGAGCTAAAGCGGATCAAGCAAGCCGTTGCCTTTGCTCAAAGTATGGATCATAAACTTCTGGTGAATGCAGGTCATGGTCTGACACGTAATAATGTTAAAGCAATCGCACAAATTGAAGGTATTTACGAGCTGAACATCGGGCATGCGCTTATCGCTGATGCTATATTCGTAGGCATTGAACAAGCCGTTATTTTGATGAAAAACGCCATGCACGAAGACAACTAATGATAGGGTTGATCGGTTTTAGGTATCATCGCAGTGAGTAGGATGGTTTTCATTAAGTTTTTGTTTAACAATGCCTGATAGGTTGAATGATATAAGATACATTGCTTTATTATAAGCAACCGTTGGACAATACTTAATGTGACCAAAATGACCTCTAGGAGTGCCACTATCGCCCCAGAATTTGGTGTAGTGGCGCCTATTGCCTACTCGTAAGCTTAGCGTACTGTATTTGAGGTTTAACGATTGCTGATTTATTAACACATCTACTTGAGCATCATAATTTTTGCTGTTACTTTTATCTATAAATACCAAAAGCATTGTGCCACCATCTCTTTGGCAGTGTCCTTCTTCAGTAGATAGACACACAAGTACATCCTCTTTCCTGATATAACTTTCCGCTTTGGCTAATGCGAGTGAACGCTTTACCTGACTTTGAATACGTTTGGCTTCCATACTTGCTAGTTTTGTTTGTACCGCAGGTGCTGCCACAGTCACTAAAATTGCTAATATAGCCACGGTAATCATGAGTTCAACAAGGGTAAAACCTTGCTTGGCAATATGGTTGGCGATGTTCCTACTTACGATGACTTCCGTCTTATGTCTCGTTATCTTATTAAAAACAGTATTTCTTCGAGACAGAACAAAGTAAACCATAGGGCAGATCAGCTTATTAAAGAGAAGGGAGATAATGACAGCCAGTTTTCTATAAGGTAAACGTCTCTTATAAAGTGGTTTCATAAAATAGAGTTATCTGTAATAAATCATTCGATTTAAAAGCCCAGCTTGACTTATTAGGTAGATATTAGATTTTAATGAAATAATGTTGGCTTTTTAATTATAAACAGAATATATGTCTACTGTCAAAAAATGTTTCAATTAGTGAATGAAGGTTTTTAATAATAGAGAAAAATTATCAACTGTATTAAAATACGCTCAGACAATAGATGCTGTTACCTTTACAATCTATTGTGAACTGACATACAAAAGATAAAAAGCGTAAGGTGTGTTAGTTCTAGGTAACTTCAGCTGGTTATTGTGTTTTAGTTACAACATTATCGTGTAATAATGTGTAGCTGGTTAACGAAAAAAGTTGTAAACTGAATTGATAATCGCTAAGCTACTCCTTAATTGGTTGTGCTTTGTAACTTTAAATGCGTGAAAGATGTCTATTTTAGAGCGTCTTGAAAATCGGTTTTGCTTAACGCATCACTAAAATTATCCTTTGGAGGAAGTCCATGAAATTGAATAAAATTGCTCTAGCTCTGGTTGCCGTAACAGCTGCCCCTCTAGCAGCTAACGCTGGCGTAACGATTAGCCCATTGTTACTTGGTTATCACATGACTGAAGAGTTTGGTGATACGTCTGATAAGCAACGTGATATCCTTAAAACTGGCAAAGATCTTTACGTAAACGCTGATGGTCAGTCAATTGATGGCCGTGCTGGTCAAGTACCAAACGGTGGAGTCGCTCAAGAAAGTGGTTTATACACTGGTGCTGCACTAGGTATCGAATTGACGCCTTCTACTCAGTTCCAAGTAGAATACGGTGTTACAAACACTAACGGTGAAGCTTCAGAAAAATCAGCGGATGCTGGTGTTAACCGTTTTGACGTAGAACAGACCATGCTTTCTGGTAACTTCTTGATTGGTACTGAAGAATTTACTGGCTATACAGACAATGCACTTAAGCCATATGTACTAATCGGTGCTGGTCAGTCTAAAGTTAAGGTAGAAAACCAAGAAACTTACGGTCCTGCTGAAGGTTCTTCTGTAGGTGTAGTTGAAGCTGGTACTGAAGTAACAAGTTCTAAAGACACTATCGGTAACCTAGGTCTAGGTGCTATGTATCGCATCAACGATGCACTAAGCTTACGTGGTGAAGCTCGTGCGATTCACAACTTTGACAACAACTGGTGGGAAGGCATGGCTTTGGCTGGCCTAGAAGTAGTACTTGGCGGTCATTTAGCGCCTACAGTAGCTGTACCACCGATGGAAGAGCCAGTAGTTGACAACACTCCAGTAGTTGTTGTTGAATCTGATCTTGATTCTGATGGTGATGGTGTAGCTGATAGTATCGATCAGTGCCCAGGCACTCCAATGAACGTAGTTGTTGATGAAGTTGGTTGCCCAGTACCAGTAGATATTACTGATGAACTGAAAATGGAGCTACGTGTATTCTTTGATAACGACAAATCAGCTATCAAAAATCAATACAAGCCAGAAATCGCTAAAGTAGCAGAGAAGATGCGCGAGTATCCTAACTCTACAGCACGTATTGAAGGTCATGCTTCTAAAACAGGTCCTTCAGCACGTTATAACCAACGTCTATCTGAAGCTCGTGCCGTTGCTGTTAAATCTATGTTAACTAACGAATTCGGTGTTGCTCCAAACCGTCTATCAACTGTTGGCTATGGTTATGACAACCCAATCGCACCAAACGATACTGAAGAAGGTCGCGCTATGAACCGTCGTGTTTATGCCATCATCACTGGTGACAAAACAATGACTGTTGAGCAAACTAAAGATATGGTTGTTCAGTAAGTAATAATCGATTGATTATATTGTTAAATATACAGTTACAAAAAAAGCTACCTAATGGGTAGCTTTTTTTATTTATACATTCAGAAAAGTAAGTTATTACATAAATTTATGAAGCAATAATGTTATACTACCTCCCGAAACATTCTGTAGATTGACAGAATGTACATTAGCATAGCTATCTGTATGATGAATTTATCAGTATAGATATATGATTGTATTGAAATTATCTTATTCTAAATATTTTACCTATTGTAAATTCTATCGTGAATAAACCTTCGATCTCTATCTGATTTATAAAAAACGTTTATCCAGCGGCGCTTACTGCTACTGCACTTTTTTAAGACAAAACGAGCATTTTATATGGCGAACGATATCAAACACCTGCGTAACATTGCAATTATTGCCCACGTTGACCACGGTAAGACGACTTTGGTTGATAAGCTATTACATCAATCTGGTACTTTTGGTGACCGCGCAAACATTGCTGAACGCGCAATGGACTCAGGTGATATTGAGCAAGAACGTGGTATCACTATTTTGGCTAAAAACACAGCCATTCGATGGACAGATCAAACTTCAGAAACTGAGTATCGTATCAACATCGTTGATACCCCAGGTCACGCCGATTTTGGTGGTGAAGTTGAGCGTGTAATGTCGATGGTAGATTGCGTACTTCTAGTGGTAGATGCTGTTGATGGTCCAATGCCTCAGACTCGTTTCGTAACGCAAAAAGCATTCGAGCAAGGTCTAAAGCCGATTGTTGTTATCAATAAAATTGACCGTCCTGGCTCACGCCCTGACTGGGTAATGGATCAAATCTTTGATTTGTTTGACAATCTAGGCGCAAGTGATGAGCAGTTGGATTTCCCAGTTGTTTATGCTTCAGCTTTGAATGGTATTGCCGGTTTAGAAGCAGACGCTTTAGCTGATGACATGACGCCGCTTTTCAAGACCATTGTTGATGTTGTACAGCCACCACAAGTGGATGCTGATGCGCCATTCCGCATGCAAATCTCAAGTCTAGACTATAATAGCTTCGTTGGTGTTATCGGTATTGGCCGTATTCAGCGTGGTAAGATTTCAACGAATACGCCAGTCACTGTCATTGATAAGCATGGCAAAACACGTAACGGCCGTATCCTTAAGATTATGGGTTATCACGGTCTTGATCGTATTGAAGTAGAAGATGCACAAGCAGGTGATATCGTTTGTATTACTGGTATTGATGCACTGCATATTTCAGACACAATCTGTGATCCTAACAACGTTGAAGCATTACCAGCACTAACAGTAGATGAACCTACGGTTTCTATGAACTTCCAAGTAAACAATTCGCCGTTTGCTGGTCGTGATGGTAAGTTTGTGACGTCACGTAATATTCGTGAGCGTCTTGAGCGTGAACTGATTCATAACGTAGCACTACGTGTTGAAGATACTGAATCTCCTGATAAATTTAAAGTTTCAGGTCGCGGTGAGCTACATTTATCTGTATTGATCGAAAACATGCGCCGTGAAGGTTTTGAGCTTGGTGTATCAGGCCCAGAAGTTATCGTAAAAGAAGTAGATGGTAAACTTCAAGAGCCTTATGAAAATGTTGTTTTCGATATTGAAGAAGAGCATCAAGGCTCTATCATGGAACAAGTTGGCTTGCGTAAAGGCGAGATGACTAACATGGAGCTTGATGGTAAAGGTCGTATGCGTATTGAAGCAACGATACCAGCTCGTGGTTTGATTGGTTTCCGTTCAGAGTTCTTAACGCTGACTTCAGGTAGTGGCATCATGACGTCAAGCTTCTCACATTACGGTCCGCAAAAGATCGGTGATGTTGGTGGTCGTTCTAACGGTGTATTGGTTTCTATGGCAAATGGTACTTGCTTAGGATTCGCACTGTTTAACCTACAGAAGCGCGGTAAATTGTTTGCTGAGCCACAGCTTGAAGTTTACGAAGGTATGATTGTTGGTCTTAACTCGCGTAACGATGACATGGTTGTTAACCCTACCACTGCTAAGCAGTTAACCAACGTTCGTGCTAGTGGTACTGACGAAGCATTGACATTGACACCAGCTGTTAAGTTTACGCTTGAGCAAGCACTTGAGTTTATTCAAGATGACGAATTGGTTGAAGTAACACCAAAAGCTGTTCGTATCCGTAAACGTTACCTCACTGAAAGCGAGCGTAAGCGTCACGGTCGTAGCAAAAAAGGTGCTTAATATTTTGGCTTAATCAAAGTCAACCAATAAAAAAGGCTAACGCGATGTTAGCCTTTTTTTTGTCTATTTAGATACTCAGAGTGCAGATATAAATGTGTCCGATAAAACTTCAACCATCTAGCAACGCGTTAAGGATTAACGACAGGCGTAACGACGACATTATCATTGGTGTTGATTAGAATCTCTGATGGCCGATCGACGACGATACGTACAAGATTATCATTGCTGACCACTTGCGACTTATAATAGTTGTCTTCAGCAACAGTACATCCAAGGCAACGACCCATCGCGTCCCAAGGCTCTACAAAAAGCTTTTGCTGTGCTTGATCTGCATTACCGCCGATCAGTGAAAAAGGTAGACTGACAATATAAGCAGCCGTACCAGCAACGGCATTAACCAGTTGTAGAGGTTTACCTACGACAGTATCAACCATCATTGTGCCATAAGAAGGGCCAAAATCTGTTTCGTCGATTTCTATGGCTGCCAAGGCAGGCTGCATACTCATGACCAATAAACTTAAGCTTGCAGCAACAGTAAAAAATTTCTGCTTTACTGTCTGTGGCTTCTTGGCTTTGACAATCATAACGATATCCTAAAATTCACAATTGGTAGGATTATTAGTTGGTATTATTTCTACTAAGAAGAATAACAACAACATCAATAAATTGGATATTACAGAAAAATAAATCATATGCACTATTTATGTAAGTGTCTACTATATTAAAGCAAGATGCGCCTGAATAAGCAATAAAAATACGTGTAATCGCTCATCAGTGAAAAAAATATAAATATTTGATTCAAAACGATTGGTGATAATATTGTCTTTTTTATTCAGAAAACAATTAGTAATGAGATTCTAGGTAGCGTTTAAATCAATGGCTGACACAAGGAGCAGTAAACACTGGCTCGACCATTGAGTTTGACGTTTTCGAGTACCGTTTGACAGTGTAAACAGGCTTCACCTTGTCTACCATAGACGTTCAAGGTTTGCTGAAAATACCCCGTTTGACCATCAGCAACGGTAAAGTCTCGTAGTGTAGAACCGCCAAGCTTAATTGCTTTTTGCAAAATAGTTTTAATATGTCCAACCAACGTTGTTATTTGATCATAAGACAAATGATGGGCAGGGGTAGCGGGGTGAATGCCAGATAAGTACAAGCTTTCTGTCGCATAAATATTACCAACACCAACCACAACCTGTTGTTCCATAATGACTGACTTTATAGGGCGCGTGATAGGTCGTGAGGATTTGCTTGATATAACAGTCTCGACAGCTTTGTTTTTATCGGCACTCTTAGTACGTTGAATGAGATGGTACAAATAGTCTGCCGTAAATGCATCTGAAAGTGGTTCGGGACCGAGATGGTCTAATAGCTTACTGCCATAATCTTGATACCATAATACTGACCCAAAGCGTCTGGGATCATAGTAGTGTAACTGTGATCGTTCGTTATTAGTGTTAGTAAATTCGATGACCAAATGATCATGTTTGCGTTTGTCTGTGCCATAACTGAGCTGTTGTAAGCTGCCCGACATTCCTAAATGAATCAAAAGCTGACGCATTTTTGGTCTATCAGCTTGTGGGGTAATATTTGATACTGTAGATGAAAAATTGAGTATCAGGTATTTTGCCCTGCGCTCGACACTATCTAATACATAGTCCACTAGCGCGTCTAAATCATCTGGCATTACCCAACGCAGCTTCGGCTGAAAGATTTTGATAGCAGTAACTTTTTGCCCCAATAGTGGGGTGAGGCTGGTTTTCGTGGTTTCTACTTCAGGCAATTCAGGCATAATATTTTATGATAACTCTACGTTAAAATGGATAGATTGTGGTTCAATTCGGTGTTTAAGCAACGGCACGACGGGCGTGCAATATGCCATG
This sequence comes from Psychrobacter sp. 1176_08, assembly GCF_052850615.1. Lineage (NCBI taxonomy): Bacteria > Pseudomonadati > Pseudomonadota > Gammaproteobacteria > Moraxellales > Moraxellaceae > Psychrobacter > Psychrobacter sp. 1176_08. The sequence continues at coordinate 37,900 of NZ_VXCU01000004.1, read as the reverse complement.
CTGCTGCTCTAATTTGGCTAAAAGCTTAGACAGATGGGCCAGTCCAGAGACTTCGATATGAAACTTCAAAAATGCAATATTATCGTCATTACTTAACGTCTCAACTTGACGAATATTGACATTTTCTTTATCAATAATTTGGGTCAAATCGCGTAGTAAGCCACGTCTGTCGTACGCTTCTACATGAATATCTACTGGTTGATAGCGCCCAGATTGAACACGCCATGCCGCTGCTATCTCACGCTCAGGATCACGCTCGATAAGGCGTAAATACTCCGGGCAACCACGATTATGGACGCTAACACCACGTGACAAAGTGATATAGCCTGCAATCGGCTCACCATGTACAGGGTGACAACAACCCGCGAGATGAACTTCGATATTATCTAAACCGTCAATACGGATTTTATAAGCATCGAGTTTGCCAGTATCTCTAGTATCTACACTGAGGACAAAATCTTCTGGCGGCTTCTCTGGTTCTAAATGCAGCTGCCGAGAAATATGGCTGGTCAATTGATTGAGACCAATATCGCCTGTGACCAATCCAACGATGATATCGTCTGTGTTATTGACATTAAAATGTTGAGTATAATCATTTAAATCAATACTGTTGGGATGTACTGACAGACGCTCAAGCTCTTTACTGAGCATTTGACGTCCAATCTCAATATTTTTATCACGGTCTTGTTTATTAAACCATTGGCGCAGTTTTGAGCGTGCACGGTTGGTATGAATGTAACCCAGCGAGGCGACTAACCAATCTCGGTTTGGCTCGCGTGACGCCTTAGTGATGATTTCAACCTGTTCGCCCGTTTTTAGCTGATAGGTCAGTGGCACGTAGCGCTGGTTGACACGAGCGGCTTGTGCACGATTACCCACTTGCGTGTGCACGTAATAGGCAAAATCAAGCACAGTCGCACCTTTTGGTAGCTCGGTGATATCACCATCGCGACTAAAGATATAGATGCGTTCAAGTTCGTCGAAATCAACGAGCTGCTCTTCTTCGTCAAAACCCATCTCATCTATCTCTTCACCTGTCAGTAAAGAGGAGCGCAACTGGTTTCGCGTTTCATTATTGATCGATAACAATTGACGAAGAGAGCTGATTCTTTGGTTCAGATAGTTGTCTTTTTTGTTTTTTAGACCTTCTTTGTAATTGACATGGGCACACATGCCAAGCTCAGCTTCAAAATGCATTTCATGCGTACGAATCTGTATTTCAAGAGATTTGTTTTCAGCAATAACGGCGGTATGTAGAGAACGATAACCATTAGATTTGGGATTGGTGAGGTAGTCATCAAACTGTTCGGGAATATAACGCCATAAACCATGCACCAAACCAAGCACATGATAGCAATCTGCCGGATTATTGACCAATACGCGCAGTGCACGAATATCGTAAAGCTGATCAAACGATAAACCTTTCAGCTTCATTTTTCGGTAAATAGAATAAATGTGTTTGACACGTCCCGACAGTTCAGCCTCGATATTGGCTTCTATCAAAGCGTCATTTAATTTTTTTTGTACGCGCTGGATATAAGACTCGCGCTCACTACGTTTTTCCGACAAAAGTTTTGCAATTTCTTTATAGCGATCAGGCGCAAGATAACGAAACGCCAAATCTTCTAACTCCCATTTGAGTTGAGCGATACCCAAACGGTGGGCTAGTGGTGCATAAATAGTCATGACCTCACGTGCCACGCGATTCTGACGCTCTTCCTTTGAAAAGGTCAACTCTCGCATGGCGAAGGTACGCTCTGCCAATTTAATCAATACCACGCGTACATCGTTGGTGACAGAGATCAGCATGCTATAAATATTTGAGAGCTGATCACGCTGATTGTTGACGAAATGGTCTTCTAAGCGTTTATTGCTTTCAATGATTTCAGACAGCTTACCCATGGCCAATGTATCTTTAACAAGGGTTGATACGTCAGTGCCAAATTTCTTTTCGATATCATCAAGGCTAATCACGGACTTACGAGCACTACGGTATAGCATGGCTGCGACCAGTGCGTCCTCATCTTGATACAAGTAGGTTAAGATGTCAGTCATACCGATACCAGTAACATAGGCGCCTGAACGCTCAGACTCACTGGTATTCATATGATTACGGATAAATTCACAAGCTGCACTGAGATTGGGTACAGACTCTTGCCCAATACGTTTGGCAACATTGTCCAACCACGTTGGCACATCAATATTTACTTGATCTAAATCAATGGTCTCAAGGTCTTTTTCTGAAAAGGTCAGCTTTTTACTGATAAAGGAATTATCAGCGTAATCGTTCTCAATCTTTAAATCGTCACTATGAAAAGAATGCAATGCCGAGCGATCAAACGTCGTGTGTAATTTATTGGTAGACAGCTGGTATTTGATATCGAGTGGGATTTGTGCATAGCTGTTGGCAGACTGATGAGAACGTTGGCTTGCGACCAGTTGTGCGGCAAGCGCTGCACTATCGGCTTGTGTGGTCTGTCCATCCACTAGCGGCAATCCTTCACGAATTTTTACCATAGCCGACTCCTCTTAGCTATCCTGAATTGAACATAACTTCATCTACAATGTAAACACTTTGAATGGGTAGATGGTTAAAATACCAGCCACAAACCAGTCCAACTGCTAAAAATCTGTATTTTTGGCAATTAAAAAGCACACGTGCAATATATAAAGCTACGAGTATGAATATTCACTATGCTTTGACTAAACAAATATAGGAAGATTGTTGGTTATTATCTCATTTTAAGGGTACAAATCAAGCGAGGCTATGTAATGTCTGTACGACATTAGGGTAAACAGCCGTTACTCATTAGCTCAGCTTAATATAGGTTTGAAATAAGCGTAAGTTATTGAAAAACGGCTATTTATTATTTTGATGGGGGCAGTAGGTTGAACGAAATATTAAATGGCTATCTTTTCAAATCGAGCAATGGATTCAACGTGGCCTGTGTGGCAGAACATATCCATCACGCCCGCGTGCGTCAGACGATATCCTTGCTCTAATAAAGCTTTGGTATCGCGTGCAAGCGTTGCTGGATTACAAGAAACATAAACGATTCGCTCAGCATTGAATTTAGGCAAATATTGCATAATTTCCCATGCACCAGAGCGTGGCGGGTCAATTAATAGTGCGTCGAAGCCTTGATTGGCCCATGGCTTATCAGTGCAGTCTTGCGTTAAGTCTTGGCTATAAAATTCAGTATTGTTGATGCCGTTGCGACGTGCATTATCTGCTGCCCGTAAAGTCATTGCCTCACTACCTTCCACCCCGATAACCGACCCTGTTTCTCCAACAAGTCGCGCCAATGGTAAGCTAAAATTGCCAAGACCGCTGAATAGATCCAAGACGCGTTCACCTGCTTTTAAGTCCAGCAAGTCACAAGCAAGCTTGGTCATTTGACGATTGACAGACAAGTTCACTTGGGTGAAGTCAGTAGGGATAAATTCAAAAGTAAGATCATACTCTGGTAGCTGGTAATACAAGCGCCCAAACTGCTGGCTCATGTCATCGGCATCTGTCAGAGCAATACGTTCAATACTATCAACGCCTTTAGATTGTAGATACAGCTGCCAATTGCGCGCTGCAAAAAATGTTTTTAGCTTATCGATATCAGCATCTGATAATGGCTCTAAGTTACGGACAATAAGAGCAACAGGTTGATTGCCATCTGGTAGCTCTGGGATTTGCTCACCCATCGCCAACTCAAGCTGAGCGATCTTATCGCGGCTCTCTAACGTACCAATCAAGGTTTTGAGATTCTCAATCTCAAAACCAATACGCGGATCTAAGATATGACACTCATTTAACTCAGCCAAAAAATTACTTGAGCGTTCACGGAAACCGACCAAGGCCGTTTCTTTTTTGACAACATAGCGAACACCAAGTCGAGCTTTGGTACGATAGCCGAGGCGGTCGCCAACGACTGGCTCAAGCCAATGATCGGGCGCTGCATTGGCTTGATGCATAAGCATTTCTGCCAATACAGATTGTTTAAAATTGATTTGACCAGCAGGTTCCCAATGCTGCAAATTACAACCACCGCAAACGCCGAAGTGCGGGCAGGGTGGTACGGCACGCTCAGGGTTTGGGTTGGCAGTAATGCTAATGGCATCGCCTTCTTCAAAACTATTACGAACATTGGTCAATTTGACCACAGCACTTTCGCCCGGCAATGCAAAACTCACAAAGATTTTTTTACCATGTTTTTCTTCAGCATGACCATCCGCGACGCCAAACCCATTACCATATACGGCAACACCGCGACCATCGTGCGATAAGCCATCAATAGTGAAAGGCAATGGCTCTGCTTCTTTTAGACGACGACGTGTCTTTGAGGAAGGCTTGGATTTTTTCTTATTAGGGGGAATTGCAATATTTTGAGTGTCACTGGCTTTTTGCGTCGCATCAAGCGCTGTCGGTGTTTTTGAATCGGTGGGTTGCATAAACCTGCCTTAATAATAAGTGATAAAGAACTGAAAAATATGTACAAAAGCCATGCCTGAGAACAGTGGGCTTTACGAGTGGGGTGCTGATGACCAATCAGCAATAAAATCTTGGTGGCGCGCACTGCCATCCGCATGAGTATATTTTACTAAATAGTCATGGCTTTGCTGCTGCCAAACCTCAAAACCTGAAGAAGACAACTGACCGGTCAAACGCAACCAGCGCAGATAGATGAGCCAAGTATTCATAACATCAGACTCGCAATATATCGACAGCGTTTGCCAATCGCCATTATTCACAAGATCGCCAACCATGCTACCATCGACATCTGTTTTACCAGGTAATCCATACAAGCTTGCGACCACATCCATGGCTTCACGGCGACTGGCACCATACTGGCTAAATCTGTCCATCAAATCGAGATGACGAGTATGAAAGCGATTGACGTAGTTATCAAAGCGCATGTTTTTAATACGTTCGCCTTCTTCAAATAACCACGGCGCTGACAAATCATATTGCATGGCGCGATATATCAGTACTGGAATGTCAAAGCCTGAACCGTTCCAACTGATGAGCTGAGGCAGTGTTTCAAGGTCGCTGAATGCGCGAAAAAACTTGGTAAGAATGTCTTTTTCACTAAACTTGTCGGCCGTTAATGAAAATAACGACAACTTACCATCCTTGATATATAACGCAGAAATGCACACAATACGCTGTAATGGTAAGCGCATAAAATCATGTCCCGCTTCTTGGGTACGTATCGCCGTCAATGCGCTCAATGTATCAGCATCGTTGAGTGAGGCCAATTGAGGATAAATACGGCGAGCTGCCTCAATATCAGCAACAGTTTCGATATCAAACACTAAGATAGGGTCAGATGGTAAGGCTTGTGACATAAGTAATCCTGACTATTTATAAGCTTATAGTTAACCTACTATAAAAGAGGTGCTGCGTTAACGTCTTTTATATTAAATAAACCATACTGATCGGTAGTGCCTGTGGCATTAACTAACTTTGTACTAAATAACTTTGCATTAATTGACTGCTATGCTGTCATCAACATTGTATAGACCGGTCGATAAATAACGATCACCGCGATCGCATACGATAAAAGCAATCACAGCATCAGGATTTTCTTTGGCTACTTGAGCGGCAGCCCATGCTGCTGCACCTGAAGACACACCCGCAAAGATACCTTCAGTCTTTGCCAGTTTACGCATATAAACTTCTGCAATACGCTGATCGACATCCATGACCTCATCGACCAAATCTGCGTCAAAGATACCTGGCATATAAGCCGCAGGCCAGCGACGAATACCAGCGATAGAAGCTTCTTCATCAGGCTGAAGCCCAATAATTTTGATGTCTGGGTTTTGTTCTTTCAGGTAGCGTGACACACCTGTGATCGTACCTGTCGTACCCATTGAGCTGATAAAGTGAGTGATTTTACCCTCAGTTTGTGCCCATAGTTCAGGCCCTGTGGTTAAGTAGTGTGCCTGACTATTATCAGGATTGTTAAACTGGTCTAATACAATACCGTCGCCATTTGCTTGCATTTGTAACGCTAAGTCACGTGCTGCCTCCATGCCTTCATCTACCTCGATCAAGGTTGCTCCATAAGCAATCATGGCGTCTTTACGTTCTTGCGTTGAATTGGTTGGCATCAGCAACGTCATTGGATAACCGCGCATGGCAGCCACCATCGCCAAAGCGATACCTGTGTTACCACTAGTGGCTTCTATCAACGTGTCACCAGGCTTGATATCGCCGCGTTGCTCTGCTTGATAAATCATATTAAAAGCAGGGCGGTCTTTGACTGAGCCAGCTGGATTGTTACCTTCAAGTTTGGCCAATAAGGTTGCCCCATTGGTGATTTGTTCTTGCTCAGGTAGGCGCTGCAATCTGACTAATGGTGTCTGACCGACGCAATCGGCAAGGGCAGTCACTTGAGTGATAAAGTTGGCGTTTGACATGGCCGTAGTGGACATACAGTATCCTTATTAGTTTTTGAAAGGTATTTTCAAACAGTCGTATACGTTTTTTAATGATAATTATGGAGCTAAAATTCACGCTTTAGTATGGTGCTTATCCGTATAAGCTAATGATTTATCAGCTAATTGTAGCAAAGTGATTTTATTAAACTAATGATGCGCAAGAAGTTGCGTCATTATATCACTTTGTTTTTGGCTACGCTGAGGGCATCAAGAGATTTTGGTAAATGAGCAGGCTTTATCTATATTTAGCTGTAAAAATGATTGTAGCCATAGACACCGTTGCAATCGGTTATTAATAACGAATCATTCACTAATGCTGTTAAAATACCCACAATACTCAATGAATAAAAGCAACTTATCACTGCTATCTATACATTGCAAAAAACCTATTAGAGAGTAAAGATTGTATGGCATACAAAAAACGTTTTGATACCAGTAGCGCCTATGGTCAGCTCATCATATTGGTATTTTTACCAATTTGTGTACTAGCGGCGGTCGGCGGCATTTTGGTCTTTTACGAAACCATGCGTGCCAGCAATTCAGAACAAGAGGTCTTGGCTGAAGCAGTATTGATTCGTCATACGCCAGTCATTGCCGAGCTGGTTCCTGAGCTATTGGAGCAAACGCAGCAATCAGATAACGAAGCGAATGTCGATGAAACAGAGGCGACCAAGCTTGAGGGCATTCGAGATAAGCTGGGTCGTATGCAGTCTGAACAACATGTACAACGTATTGCTATTATCAATGAAAACAATCAAGTACTCATGGCAGTGGGGTATGGACTAAATGAAGAATGGCCACTGCTGGATGTCGATGTAAAAGAGAGTTTTTTGTCGCAAAAACCCACACCTATTGGTACGGCTTATGGCAGCCTATTAGGGGATTTTGACGGGCAAAAACTGTGGCTGCTAGTAGATATGGACAATGAGCCGCTGTATATTGCGCGTTATCGTATTGCCATGGCGTTAGTGATTACGGGCTTGTTTACCATACTGATTTTATTGCTAAGCTTGAATATTTATTCAAAGCGCTGGATAGCACCTATTTATGAGCTACGTTTGCAGCTGCAACGTACGGATGTCGAAAACCTATACCAGCCCATTCCTGTTGAGTCGGATGGCGAGCTAAATTTGTTGCAACAAGACTTGGTTAAGACATTGCGTCGTTTACACAGAAGTTTTCAAGAACTTAAAGATCATGCCGAACAAACAGAGGACGATCTACGACTCGCGTTTGATGAGATGGAAATGCAAAACATCTCGATTCGTAATGCCCGTGATGCCGCTATTTCAACCAGCCAAGCCAAGTCAGCATTCTTGGCCAATATCAGTCATGAATTACGTACACCCTTAAATAGTATTGATGGCTTTATCAATCTGCTCGCGCGTCATGGTGAGTTAAACCCTGAGCAAGACTTGTATGTACAAACCATACGCAAATCTTCAGCACATTTATTGGCATTGGTGAACGACGTTCTCGATTTTTCTAAGATTGAAGCGGGCAAGCTGGTGCTGGATCGCCATGAGTTTGATCTCTATGACACCATTTATGACGTGGTCGATATGCTCTCACCTGTCTCGGCGGAAAAAGGTCTGCGCATGGCAGTGCTGTTTTACAACGATGTACCGATGCGTATTAATGGCGATGCGCTCCGTCTCAAGCAAGTATTGACCAATATCGTGGGCAACGCGATTAAATTCACTGACAGTGGGGATGTGGTAGTACGTGTCAGCTTGGACGATCACCGTGACAATTACCTGATGATTAGCGTACAAGACAGTGGTAAAGGCATCTCGCTTGCCGATCAAAAAATGCTGTTTCAAAGCTTTAGTCAAGGCGACCCATCAATCACTCGTCAGTATGGCGGTACAGGGTTGGGTCTGGTCATCTCCAAGCAATTGACGCGACTGATGGGCGGTGACATTGGGTTTCATGACAATGCGCAAGAGAACATCGCCAATCAAGGCGCAACGTTTTGGTTTCGTATGCCAGCGCATGTCGATGTATTGGAAGCCGCTACTGGACAAATGATCGAGTTGCCGGTATTGGCACCATTGGCAAGTGACACTGACGAGTTTAACGTATTGGTATGGATCAATCACACAGCATCTATACAGGTACTCAAAGCCAGTTTGCAGTATCTGCCAATCAAACTGACGCAAGCCAATTCCTTACCAGGCGTCCTTGAATCCTTAAAAGAGCGTGGCAATTTTTGGGATTGGGTCATTGTTGATGATGATACTCAGGACGATATGATGGCGTTACTTAAGCAAATTCGACTACATTATCAAGGCAAGCTTGCGGTATTTGGTTATCAGGTGGCGGCTGATCAGGCATTATTAAACAGATATCATGCCAATATTCTCTACGAGCCTTTAGACAAGCGTCAGCTTTATGCCATGCTTGATACGCAAAATCGCAGTGTTCCAAAAAATATGCAAGAGCCACGTTGGAAAGGCGTAACCGTGCTGGCCGTCGATGATCATCTACCCAATCTACTGGTGCTTGATGCGTTGCTTAGTGAGCTTGGTATTCAGGTGATTACAGCGAGTAGCGGTTTTGACGCTATAGAAATCATCAGTAAGCAGCACACCAAAAACCTCAAAACGGCAAAGAGTGGCAAGCAAAGCCTCTCAAATAAAACCCAACTCTCCAAAGCCGAAGCTCGCGATGAAATCAGCAAAAAATCACCTGCTGCGCTTTATGCCGAAGAGACAAGTGGCGAAGAAAAAGGAGCTACTCAGGACAAGAGTCATATTGATTTAATCTTTATGGACATTCAGATGCCGCGTATGTCAGGGCACGAAGCGGCCAGACAAATTCGTACGATTGAAAGTGATGACAACCGCGTACCCATTATTGCGTTGACTGCTCATGGCTTGGCTGATGAGAGAGACAAGCTGATTGCGAGTGGTATCAATGACTATGTGGGTAAGCCCATCAGTCAGCCGCAGTTATTACAAGTATTACAAAAATGGCTGGGTCGTACGACAACCACACCAGAATTAACGGCATTGCCAGATACCACCTTACAAGGTATCGACTTGCAAGAGAGTAAAGCTGCGTTTACAAACTTGCAAAATCGATCTTCTCCAGATGGCTATTTCCATGAGAACGTTGAGCGCAATATAGATATTGGCGAATACTCGACATGGCCTTCAGACTCTACCATGATTGCTTATCCGTTGATCCAGAATAATGAGAATGGTCAAGAAAGCAGCTCTGAGATGGTCACTCAGCGCAAAATAACTCGGCCATTATCTTTGAAAAAAATTCGTGACGATTACTTGCGTGATAGTCAGCCACGTGAGGATTATAGACGAGAGACGCCGCGTGATACTCAGCCACGTTATGAAAGCTTACGCTTACAAAAACAAGGCACTACCTCATTACTTCATCCCTCGAATGGTACGGCAGATAATTTCAATGATGAAGCCACAGCAAGTATAGAGTTAGCACAGTATGAGCAAGAAACAACAGGGTTTAGCAATCATCAATCACATCCAAACCATTCGCGGATGGATGACCTCAATCTTTTAGAAATATTAGATTGGCAAGACGCCTTGACTCGCTCCGCAAACAAACCTGATTTGGCAGCCAAACTCATCATTATGATGCTGGATACCATCAATGATGAAAAGCAGGCATTGACGCAAGCATGGGAAGCCCGTGATCGTCATATGCTGGCGCAAATTGCTCATCGCATATTGGGCGGGAGTCGTTATACGGGTGTGCCGCAACTGCGTCAGGCCAGTCAAGACTTAGAGGATAAGTGTTTATTGAACCTCCAGCATATTACGCCTGCACAGTTTGCCATGCTTGAGCCTTATTATGTGGCACTAATAACCGCATTAAATAACTTACAAACATTAGATCTGTCTGCTTATCCGCAGCTGAACTATCATCGTTTGAGTGAAAACGACATGACATGGAAGATGATATAACTTGGATAGGTTTGATGCTCAGCTAGCGAGTTTACCGAAGCAGTCAATTATTGCTACGGTAGAACAAATAGAAGCCTGCTAACATTGCTGGTATCTATTCTATCTCTATTCTTTAATAAGGACTGTTATGAACGCGATTGCCACTTATCAGTATGAGACGTTACAAGTCAGCATCACCAACCAGATATTGACGGTTACTTTGAATCGTCCCCACAAAAAGAACGCCATGAGTTTTCAGCTAATCAATGAGCTGATTGCCGTGGCAGGTCGTATCGGTAAAGACAAAACCATACGTGTCGTCATTTTAAAGGGTGCAGAAGCAACATTTTGCGCAGGTATCGATTTGGGCGATTTGAATCATCCAAAGAATAAAGCATTTGCCTTTTGGGAGCTTGTCAAACCATGGCAGAGTGCCTTTCAACGTGTTTGTCTGGTTTGGCGTGAATTACCAGTACCTGTTATTGCTGTTTTGGAAGGCTATTGTATTGGCGCAGGGTTGCAATTAGCGCTGGCTTGTGATGTGCGTATCAGTCACTCTGATTGCCAATTATCTATTATGGAAGCCAAATGGGGCTTAGTGCCGGATATGGGTTTGACACAATCTGCCTTTGGGATTGTACGAGAAGATGTACTAAAAGAGCTGGCAATGAGTGCACGCATTATCGATGCCAATGAAGGTATGGCACTCGGTATCATCAGTCATTGTAGTGATAACCCACTTGAGCAGGCGCAGGCACTCGCCGCTGAATTTGCCGAGCGTTCTCCCGATGCTGTGCTGGCAAGTAAACGTATCATCAACGCCATGTACCAACAACCTAAAATCACGTTATATAAAGAAAAAATATGGCAGCTTAAAATGATGCTGGGTCACAATCGTAAGCTGGCGCTTAGAAAAGCCAAGCAAGCCAGTACCGCATTTGCCAAGCGTCAGTTCAATTGAAGATTTTTCATTAGAGAAGGTGAATATGGTGACAAATGAGCTGAATAGTAGATAAGGGTTGGTTGGTGTCATCCGTCTATCGAAACACAAGTAATCAATACGATATAAAAGTATCTGCTGACTAATATAAAAGTAACGGTGATATAAGTAAATGTGCCTTATAATTGCGGGCTGTTGTTGATAAAGCTTGTCAAAATAATAAATAAAGAACGGTGAATAAAGAAAGTATAAATCATAAAACTAACACTATATAAAATGGTCTGAATATGTCTGCTCCAAAATCCTCTCTACCCAATAAACCCATTGCTTCTGAACGAGTGCGCTCTGCTGATTTGCCTGTTGCATGGATTATGATGCTTGGACTTATCGTAGCGGTAGGACCGTTATCTATTGATATGTATCTGCCTGCGCTCCCGTCTATGGGTGATGATTTTGGCGTGTCAACGGCTTTTATGGCCAACTCTGTTCCGGCGTATTTTTTGGGTTTGGTATTCGGTCAGCTGTTTTATGGACCATTCAGTGATCGTGTTGGCCGCGTTAAGCCTTTATATATCGGTATGACTTTATATGTAATCGCCTCGGTTATTTGTGCTACAACCAATAACGAGTACGTATTATTTGTTGGACGTACAGCGCAAGCACTTGGCGCTTGTGTGGGCGCCGTGGTGACAAGAGCGGCAATTCGTGATCGTTTGACTGCCAAACAAACTGCTAAAGCTTTTTCTATCATGATTTTGGTGATGGGCTTAGCGCCAATACTTGCCCCTTCACTTGGTGCATTGTTTTTGAAATTTTTCAGCTGGCATTCTATTTTTTGGTTTTTGGCAGCCTTTGGTGCGCTGAATTTATTATTGACCAAGTTTTTCTTTTTCGAAACTTTGACGGAAGAAAATCGCAATGTGCGTCCTGCTAGAGAAGTTTTGAGCCAATATTGGGATTTGTTGAAAGATCCAACTTTTAACTACCCAGCGATCGGTGGCGGCCTGCTTATGGGCGCAATGTTTGTCTATATCAGCTCAGCTTCTGAATTAATTATGGACACTTATGGCGTCTCAGCGACACACTTTGGCTGGTTATTCGGTATGAATGCGGCGGGGTTTGTCGGTTTGACTCAGCTTAACCAGTGGCTTACCAACCGTTTTCGTATTTTAAGTATCTTGCGCTTTGGCGCGATGATGCAGGTTGTTTCTGCAGGCGTCCTATTTACCATTGGTTTGATATTGGGTACGGATGCGTGGCTGCCATTGGTCCTTGCTTGTATTTTCTTTTGTATTGCAGGATTGGGTTTGACCCAGCCGAACGCTTCTGCCATCGCATTGGCCTTTCAAAAGCGTCGCGCTGGTATGGCTAGCGCACTACAAGGCTCACTCATGTTTTCGGTCGGTATTTTTGGGGGCTTATTATTAAACCTGTTCCCAGTCAATCCCGTCCTAAAAGTTGGTATTGCTATGTTTGCATTGATGAGCTTAGGTACATTCCTTGTTTGGAAGATTGATCGTAATTTAAATCTTGATGAAACCGATTGATGTAAAACATCGATATCTCTCTTTTATAGTGCAAAAGCATTCATCATGTATGAATGCTTTTTTTATGGCTGCTATATTCCTCTACGTCTTTAGAACACCTCTCTAAATACCTGTTTGTTGAAAAAATATTACTTGGTAAATATAAACCTTGGCTTCTTTTGCTTTATTAGAGAAATTATACGTAATGACGGAACATAATTATTGCAATAGTAAAATTAGATAAGTATTATCTAACGTAACTTTCTGTAAGTAAATATGTAGAGATATTACTTAACCTTGCTAGATTGTCATTTATCAATATGTATAACAACGTTAAGTTTCAAGGATAGATTATGATGCAGTTATATCGAGCGTTACCCATTTTGTTGAGCGTTGGCCTATTTGGCTGCGGTAACTCAGCCACTCAAGAAAGCGCTAGTACAGCTGGTACATCAGCAACAGAAAATAAAGACAGCTTTGTGAGCAAACTACCTGACACTGCACCAGTTGTTAAGGTTGCAACAACTGGTACAACGCCTCCTTTTTCGTTCCAAGATGATTATGGCAACATGCAGGGCATTGATATTGACTCTATTCGGGCTATTGGCGAAGAGCAGGGGTTCAAGGTCGAATTCTATAAAGAAACGTGGCAAAACTTGTTTGACAGTGTTGAGTCGGGTAGTCGAGATTTGGGCATTGCAGGTATTTCTTACAAAGACGACCGAGCCGTAAAATACGGCTTATCAGTACCTTACTTCTTTAATCCAGCAGCAATCATGTATATTAAAGATGGTTTGAATGTTAACAGTTTAGAAGATTTGCAAGGTAAGAATGTAGGGATTGTGGAAGGCACAAAGCAAGAAGATCAGCTTAAAGCAATGGGTAGTTACGGTAGTTTAACGAGCAGAACCACTCCTTTTTTGATGTATGAGGATCTCGTACAAGGCAAGGTAGATGCTATATTGCATGACTTGCCTATTTTGCAATATACGGCAAAAAACCATCCAGAATATGACGTCAAAGTTGTTCCTTATGAAAGTCAGGATAATCCAGCCGCTCAGCAAGTAATCTTGATGGCGAAAGGCAATAGTAAGCTTATCGATCAAGTAAATGAAGGTATTGTCAAGCTAAAAGCGAATGGGACCTTTAAAGAGATCGAAGGACGATGGTTGGGTGAAAATGTCTCTACCGCTAAGAGTGCTTCTGATACTACTACTAAGCAATCGAGTTAAGGAATTCTAAAGATGGCAACCACACCTAATATTGACAATAAGCGCTATCAAGGTCTGATTATTTCAATTGCACTATTCCTATCTTTGATTGGTGCTTTGCTAGCGTTTACGTTTTATACATCCAGTTTATTAGAAAGAAACACGGCTCTGATTGACCAGACCAACAAAGTGGCGAATAACGCGCAAGCCGTTATTAAAGACCTTTTCGACTTAGATGCCAGTTACGGTGAAGATACCAACTCTCCTCATATACAACGTGTGTTAGAGCGTTTGGAGAAAAACACGGCGTCAATTACCAGCTCTATCGCTGCTATTGAACAAGGTGGAACGATTACTGATACCGAAGGCAGAAGTTATACTCTACCGAAGATAGATAGTGATGCCCAAGCAAACATTACTGCCGCCAATGAGCAGTGGAAAGCGTTAGAACCTAAAATTCAGACATATCTAAAAGATGCTGATAATATTATGGTTCCCTCTACTGACGCGTTGACACAAGCGGTTGAGCAGGCAAAAACGTCAAGTTTGCTGATGAACGATTCTTTAGATAATCTTACAGATGACGTGTTCAATAGTGCAGAGAGTGAAGCATCTACGATTCGTCTTATTCAGGCAATTGGGGTTTTTGCTATTTTTGCCTACTTCTTGATCTTCGTATTCTTCTTTGTACGTCGTTTACGTGAAACGGATGCTGAAGCACTTGCCGCTCGTCGTGAAACTCAAGAAATTATGGAAACGGTTAATACGGGTCTATTCTTGCTTGATAAAGACTTGCGCATTGGTCAACAGCATTCTCGAGCACTGAACGATATTATCGGTGCTGATAGATTGGCGGGAGAAAACTTTACCAATGTACTGCGTGGTCGTATCTCAGATAAAGATCTAAAGACCACACAGCAGTTTATTGAGCAGCTTTACAATCCACGAGTCAAAGAAAAATTGGTGGATTCTCTCAATCCTTTGCACAAAGTCATGCTCCACAATACCTCTGGTAATAAAGGGCTCAATGATCGCTTCTTGGACTTTAAATTCTCACGTGTTTACGATGACAAAAACATTGCGCGTATTTTGGTCAACGTGAATGACGTATCAGATGCCGTCTATCTAGAACAGCGTCTAGAAAAAGAACGTACAGAAAACGACATGCAAATTGAGATGTTAACCACCATCTTGAATGTAAACCCGAAAATTATTAACGAGTTTATTGCAAACACGCAAACGCATATCGAGAAGATGAACAATATCTTGAAAAACCCTGGTAGCTCGCAATACGAATTAGAAGGCAAGTTAAAAGCTATCTACCGTGAAATGCATAGCTTAAAAGGTGAGGCTTCTGCGTTAAAACTGCACAGCTTTACTAAGATTGCTTCAGATGCAGAAGACAAGTTGCACGCGTTGCAGAATCAAGGTCAACTATCGGGCAATGACTTCTTACCGTTAGCCGTGCATTTGGATGACTTGCTCAGCCTGTCAAATACCATTGCTACTTTGGGTGAACGTATCAACCGCTCAGCACCGCCAAGTGTAAAACCTGCAACAGCGCCAATCAGCGATAGCTTTGCAAAAACCAGTATCACTGAGAATCATAAATCCAACCATACTATCAGTAACATAAACGCTGATCATGGTCAGAGTATTGATTTGGATGATGAGAAAGATGATCAATTGTCTTTTTATAAAGAGTTTGCAAAAGATATCGCAGCACGACAAGGCAAGCAAGTACAACTGAAAAGCGATACTCTAACGCAAGCGGACATACCAGACCATCTGGTGAAGCCAATCAAAGAGATCAGCATTCAGTTACTACGTAATGCGGTAGTTCATGGTATCGAAGCACCAAGCGTTCGTCATTCCACGGGTAAAGATGCCGTAGGAACCATTGATGTAGAAGTAAAAGACAACGGTTCAGACGTTTTGTTAATGGTACAAGATGATGGTCAGGGCATTGATTATGACGGTATCCGTACAAAATTGAGCAAAGAAGGTCGTTTCAGTACGGAAGAGGCAAATCAGCTCAGCCAAAATGACCTATTGAAGCAACTATTTTCTTCAGGTTTTTCTACCAAAGAGCATGCAGATGAAGATGGTGGCCGCGGCGTCGGTCTCGACATCATCAAAGCAAAAGTTAAAGAGTATAACGGCAAGCTTAATGTAAATAGTGAACTGGGTCAGATGACACGGTTTGTCATTACTTTACCTAAAGCTTAATTAAAAATAGCAGGGATATTGTCAAGGACGACAAGCACTTTATTAAAGGTAATAGATAAGTTATGCATAAATTAATGATTGTTGATGATTCGAACATTATCAGAAACCGTATTCAGCGCGCGTACGATTCAGGAAATTTTATGTTGGTTGCTACGGCCACCAGCGGTGTTCAAGCCATTGAAAAATTTAATATACATCGTCCTGATGTGATCACTATGGACTTGACCATGCCGCAAATGGATGGTCTTGAATGTATTGAAAAAATCATCTCGATTGATCCTGACGTCCGTATCTTAGTGGTATCAGCGTTGTCTGATAAATCTACAGGTATTGAGGCGTTGTCGTTGGGTGCAAGCGGCTTTTTATGTAAGCCATTTTCAGAGGAGGAGCTTGTGGAGGCTTTATATGAGCTGATGCAAGACTAATACTATTCAACGACTTAAGTAGATGTGATTATGAAAGAACAAAAACTACAGATTTTTTTAAGCATTATTAGTAATTATTTTAATCAATTTGGGGGAGAAGAGCTTGTCGCTGATACCCCATATTTGTTAGAAAATAAACAGCCTAAAGTTCATGATTATACTGGCGTGATTGGTATATCTGGTGGACAAAAAGGCGTGGTATATTTTTCGGCAACCCATCAGTTGTTGTCTTCTATATTAGACAATATGGGTGAAACCGATAAAAGTGATGAGAACTACATAGATTTGGCTGGTGAAGTCGCCAATACGATCGCAGGTAATGCACGCAAAGAATTCGGTTCAGAGTTTCATATTTCTGTGCCATTCGTGTTCAAGGGCTCTCCGCAAAGTATCGTACTGCCGAATGATGAGCGCTCTTTTATCATTCCCATCACTTGGCATGCTAAAGTTGGCGAGATCGTAGTTTGTTTGCAGGACTAACTGTCCTGCCGCGTAATAAAGATGGATATGAATATATTATGGTTAAAATAGAAAAGCTGGGCGTGTTTTTAAGCTCAATTAACGCATTTTTTGTACAGATTGATGGCTCAGAAGTAGACATTGATACGCCGTATCTAAGCCATAATAGGAGCGCTATAGGTTATGATTATAGCGGTGTTATTAAGATATCAGGGCCTCTTGAGGGCTGTGTGTATGTGAGTGCGCCTAGCGTCATGTTACGAGAGGTAATAAAAGTGATGGAAGAGCCGGACTCTTCTATCACGATGATGAAAGATTTGTTGGGTGAAATGGCCAATACTATTTCTGGTAATGCTCGTACTGAATTTGGGTCAGAGTTTATTATTTCACCGCCGCACATCGTTGAAGGTGCTCCTAGCGTGTCTTATCTACCAAAAGACCGTCAAAGCTATATTACCCCATTCACTTGGCGTAATTACAAGGCGATGATTGGGATCTGTATTGCCTAATCTAAACTCAGCTTTCTAGTCTCTAAAATTCAATGATTGCCTGACTAAATTGATTAAGTGTGAGCTATCTAAGCACAAATTGCCCACTAAAAAACGCGACACACTTTGTGTCGCTTTTTGTCATTTAATTCCTTTATATCTTATGTTTAACTGGATAAGGCCACAACGATAAACTGCTGGAGATTTGAATAGATTATATGATAAAATACGGCACAGCTATTTTCATCACTCATTTTATCGTTTGGATTTAAGTTTTTTCTTAGATCAGACAATAGCTTTTTTTAAACCAACCAATGACACACACATCATGGCAAAAAATTGCTGGGTGTTTGGCGACTTGATTAATTTGCAACAGGGTAGTGTGGTCTCAACGAGCACTCACTATTAGCAGATGCGTGTCGCTAGATAGGCAGTTTTTGTGATGTGGAGGCATAACCCAATCAATAGGACATTTTAACATGGCTACAAAGAATCCAACCAAAATCGAAATGCGCGACCTACTACAAGCTGGCGCTCACTTTGGTCACCAAACACGTTTTTGGAATCCAAAAATGGGTCCATATATTTTTGGTGCCCGTAACAAGATTCACATCATCAACCTAGAGCACACTGTAAAAGCATTTAACGAAGCATTGACTTACGTAAATGGCTTAGCTGCTAAGAAAAACAAAGTATTGTTCGTTGGTACTAAGCGCGCTGCAAGTGGTATCGTTCGTGAGCAAGCGACTCGTGCTGGCATGCCATACGTTGACCATCGCTGGTTAGGTGGTATGTTGACTAACTGGAAAACACTACGCCAGTCAATCAACCGTCTAAAAGAACTTGAAAAGCAATCAGAAGACGGTACTTTTGCTAAGCTGACTAAGCGTGAAGCATTAGAGCGTACTCGTGACATGGAAAAACTTGAGCGTTCATTGGGCGGTATCAAAGACATGGGCGGCCTACCTGACGCTATCTTCGTTGTAGACGTAGATCACGAAGCGATCGCTATCAAAGAAGCTAAGAACTTGGGTATCCCAGTTATCGGTATCGTTGATACAAACTCGAGCCCAGACAATGTTGATTACATCATTCCAGCTAACGACGATGCAATCCGTGCTGTATCTCTATATGTAACTTCTATGGCTGATGCAATCATTGCTGGTAAAGAATATGCACAAACTCAAGCTGGCGGTAAAGCTGAGCAAGAGCCTGCTACTGAAGAAGCATCAGTTGACACTGAAGAAGCTGCAACTCCAGCAGAATAAATAGCTGACCCAAAGGGTTTAACTTTGTCAGGATAGTTTGATGATTTATTTTTCACTATTCATAACAGGTTATTAACAGCGTATAAGTAAGCTTATAATAGGCATGATGTAGTTCTACTCGTCATGCCTTCTTATTGATAGACAGCAAATATATTAAGTATAAGTTAAGCACTCCCATACATAACAATACTGAGGTAACTCTTATGTCAGAAGTAAAAGTATCTGCCAAAATGGTAAAAGAATTGCGTGACCGTACTGGTCTTGGCATGATGGAATGTAAAAAAGCGTTAGAAGAGTCAAATGGTGATGTTGAAGTAGCCATTGATAACCTACGTAAATCTGGTCAAGCAAAAGCAGCTAAAAAAGCGGGTAACATCGCAGCTGATGGCGCTATCATCATCGCACAAGGCGATAACAAAGCATTCTTGTTAGAAGTTAACTGCCAAACTGACTTCGTTGCAAAAGATGATAGCTTTACTGCATTCGCAGAAAAAGTGGCCAATCTTGCATTGGAAAACAACGTCACTGATGTTGCTGCTATCTCTGAATTGCCTTATGGCGATGGTCAAACGGTTGAAGAAGCACGTGTATCATTGGTACAAAAAATCGGTGAGAACATTCAGATTCGCCGTGTTGAAACCCTAGAGGGTAATAACATTGCTTCATACCGTCACGGTCTACGTATCGGTGTGGTCGTTTCTTATGAAGGTGGCGACGCTGACACTGGTAAGAACCTTGCGATGCATATCGCTGCGTTCAATCCTGTTGCGGTTGCTGACGAAGACGTTGCAGCTGACCTATTAGCACGCGAAAAAGACATCATCGAAGCAAAAGCAAGAGAGTCTGGTAAGCCTGACAACATCGTTGAAAAAATGATCGAAGGTGGTCTACGTAAATACCTAGAAGAAGTGACTCTTCTACGTCAGCCGTACGTCATGGACAACGAGAAAAAAGTTGGTGATGTCCTAAAAGCTGAAGGCGTAAAAGTACTTGGTTTCAAACGTCTAGAAGTTGGTGAAGGCATCGAGAAAAAGCAAGAAGACTTCGCTGCTGAAGTTGCTGCTACTCAGGCTGCTAACAAGTAAGTCTTAATTTTACTAAAAATGACCATGAATGTTGAATACCAGTTATTTGACATTCACGGTTTGACTTTATCTTTCAGGTTATATCTACAAGATAAAGTTGCTAAGTAAAATAAATAAAAAGCCCGTTAATTCATTAACGGGCTTTTTTGTGTTCGGATTTTGAGTTTTGTGTTCGGATTTTGAGTTTTGTGTTCGGATTTTGAGTTTTGTGTTCGGATTTTGAGTTTTGTGTTCAGGAGTTGAAGCTGAGTTTAACGTAGTGCAGCATAAGCTGAATTGGTATAACTGGCACTATTGATATTACTACTGGTTCCGTAGCTAACATTTTGTAAGCCGTCACTCATTGTTCTATTGGTTGTCTGATTGTTGGCACTCATGCCGCCACCAGAAAGCCCAGCATCATTTTTGTACAAGCTATGGTAGCGACTCATCACTCGTTGGACATAATTACGAGTCTCTTTAAAAGGAGGGATACCACCGTATTTATCGACGTTGCCTTCACCAGCATTATAGCCAGCCACAGCGTGTTCGACATTATTATTGAAGCGGCGCATGAGCCATGCGATGTACTTAGCAGAGCCTTCTATATTGTCAGCTGGGTTCCAAGGATTGCTCACATTAAAACGACGAGCGGTGGCAGGCATCAATTGCATAAGTCCTTGCGCCCCGACAGGCGAACGTGCATTCGGATTAAATGCCGACTCTGTGTGCATCATGGCTTTCATGAGTGCGGGATCCACACCATTTCGTTCAGCAGACGCACGGATATAACTGTCATACGCGTTACGGCTACTGCTATTACTGGCAGCACTGCTACCATAATTATTGCTGCTATTACTGCCGTCATACATCTTAGAGTCTTTGTAGTAAGTGACTTTTACTTTTTTCGTAAATTTATCAAAATTACCACTTGGATTGACGTTAGTAAGGAGAACTTGCCCACCTTTGTCTTTATAAATATACATATTGCCTGCTTGGGCAGCAATAGAAAAACCAAATAGAAGAAGAGTGGTGAGTAGGGCAGGAGGTAAGCAGCGATTAACTAAGGTTGCAATATTTATCATAGGGTCATCACTTTTTATAGAGTAATAGCAAATCTCTTTGCTTATAGGCGTGTTTTTTTGCGCATTTAAGCGGTCATTATGTTTGTAGGATTTTGCAGCTATAAGGCATATAGCCACCTAACAAAAATCACGTCTAACTAAAAACCACTTGCGATAGATACAAAAAATAATAGTGGCTTACTATAACATATAATAACTTTTCAACACATTTGATTGTCAAAATAAGCACGAAATATTAATATTATCTGCTAAATAACTATAAACAAATCAACATGATATTGAGATTAGATATGTCAATAAACGAATAAACTTAAAAAATAGAAATATGTGAATCTAACATATCCATTTACTTAACCACTGAGCGTCCCAATGAAAATAGGAACCCAAACCGCAGTAACCAAGCCATTTACCGCCAGTCCAAAAGCAGCATAACGCCCAGCGGTATGGCTGATTTGCCACGCTTCTACCGTACCAAACGCATGGGCTGCCAATCCAAGCGCCAACCCTTTGGCTCGATCATCGTCGATACCACGAAATAAGAAACGCGCTAAAGTACCACCAAGTAGCCCTGAGACAATAATGATCAAGTTTGCCATTGGCAATGGCGCTCGAATCAAATCTGCCACACTCAAACCAATAGGCGTGGTCACTGAACGAGTAGCAAAGGCCAATATGGTGTCGTGACTTAATGACATAAGGTATGCCAATGACATCGGTAATAAAGCACCAATAGCACTTGCAAGGACAACGATCAGCGTAAGCTTTTTGATCGGTAATCCTTTAAAGTTCATCGCTGCTAAGGGGACTGCTAGTAGTACGGTGACGTATCCTAATAGGTGATCAAATACAGGCTTGGCAGCACTATAATAATGATTATAATCCCATTGCAATAAAAACAAGAATACAAGCACCAAGACAAGGGCGGTAATGACCATCGGCAACCATGACAGCTTGCGTGCCAATACTCGAGCAATCACATGAGCCGCTAAGGTCAGTAATATGGCGGCAAGCGTAGTTAGCAACACGTTATCAGTAATCATGACATCTCCCCGCAGCTCACAGCTGTCCCTTCTGCTGATCGATGGTGGTGCTATCACTATCGTTTTTATGATTTAACCAACGATTGGCAAGTATGGCCAGTCCCCAAAGTGGAATCAACGTACTGATAATCATCGTGAGTATCACGCCCCATAGCTCATCTCCTAAGGCAAACAGCAACAGTCCTGCTCCAGCAGAAACTGGCAAGAAAGCAAAGCCACTATCGACAAGCAAGGTATTACTGGCATGCGTCAACCAGCTAGGTAGGCCTTTGAGCAATCGCCATGTGATTAAAATGATAAACATCGCGATCAAGCCAACAATATTGGCCGCTTTTTCGATACCTGCCCACTGACAAATAATCACTGCCGACTCACGAACGAATATGACTATTGCCAGTGTGATTATGACAGCTAGCCATAAAGGTAAACTGGATGAGGGAGTAGACTTCATAAAGATTCTGGCCAAGTCAAATATAGATAGTGCAGGTATTCGATTCAAAAGAAACGCTCTTGCTCTAAAAAATGCATTTAATAAATTAAGCTTTATTAAGCCACCTACGAACGATTATATAGAGAGCAGATAGACTAATAAAGTCTATAAAAAAGCAGCGTCCTCTATTATCTTAAAAAGATATGAAAACTAAAAGCGACATATCAGATAAAAAACGGCAAAACAAAAAAGACGATATCAAATGATATCGTCTAGGTGTGACTGCGACAGCTATTTCAAATAATAGGCATTGCTTAGTATATCATTACTTAAATCTGAGAATCAGTAATAGGTGCTGCTTTTGTGCCAGTGTCGTCTGAGTTGGCAGTAGTGGTATTTAGCGAATTAAATTCATCAAAGGCCTGTTCTTCTGCTTCCGTTAACGTCTGCTCTTCTTCATCATCAGATTTTTCGAACTCTTCAAGGACTGGCATCAGCAAGGTTGCTTGCGCTAGTGGCAATACCTCTAAAGGATCTAAGTCGGCTTGCCCAAGCAGCTGTCGTAAGCGCTCGCTTGGCAAACGAATGGTCAAGCACTCATGACCATTATCATCGTAGCTCTCCTCCAAGATAACGCCCAGCTCATACAAAGTGTTTTTGAAGTGACCCGCACTATAAGGTAAGGTCAAATCGAAGGTAGTCAACTTACCGGTCAGCAGCTGCTGAACGGCAAGTGTTAGACCTTCCATACCGAGATTTTCTCTAGAAGACACATAAACGCGGTTGGGTTTACCTTCACTCGCATAACCAATATGCGCAGGTTCATCGGTCAAATCAATTTTGTTATAAACATTGAGTACTGGTACATCGTTATCAATTTCAGCCAATACGTCTTTTACTGCTTGAATTTGTTCATGCATGTCTTCACTAGACGAATCAATCACGTGTAGCAGCAAGTCCGCCTCTAACGTCTCTTCTAGCGTGGCATGAAATGATTCGACCAACTCATGTGGCAGGTGACGAACAAAACCAACAGTGTCTACCAAAACGACCCGTCCAACACCCTGCCAATCTAAACGGCGTAATGTCGGATCCAACGTGGCAAATAGCTTGTCGGCTGCATAAATGTTTTCATCAACCAAACGATTGAATAGAGTCGATTTGCCCGCATTGGTATAACCCACGAGCGAAATGGTCGGTACATCAGATTTTTGGCGGCGCGCCCGGCCTTGGGCACGTGTTTGACGTACCTTTTCTAACTTGCTTTTTAACTGATTGACGCGAGTCTGTAGTAAGCGGCGATCCGTCTCAAGCTGAGTCTCACCCGGTCCACGTAAGCCAATACCACCTTTTTGACGCTCCAAATGGGTCCAACCACGTACCAAACGTGTCGATAAATGATTGAGCTGAGCAAGTTCTACCTGTAGCTTACCTTCGTAAGTACGGGCACGCTGAGCAAAGATATCTAAAATTAAACCGGTACGGTCAAGCACGCGGCATTTGACCAGCGCTTCAATATTACGCTCTTGAGAAGGCGATAAGCTATGATTGAAAAGGACGATATCAGCATCATGCTCGCGAACCAATTCTGCTATCTCTTCTGCTTTACCGCTACCCACAAAGTATTTGGCATCAGGTCTTTGACGTGAGCCTGTAACCAGCGCCAAACGATCTGCGCCTGCCGAATCTGCCAATAACTCAAACTCACTCAAGTCATCAGGATCTTGAATCTGACGAATGTCTAAATGTACGATGATGGCGCGTTCGCCACCTTCATGTCTTTCAAAATAATCCAAAGAGTATCACCTATTCAATAAAGTAAATAAATCGCCACAATACTAGTGCCTGATAATACAGCATTCAAAAGAATGAGATTTTTCATTCTATTAAGCCTGTAATCAATGCATCAAAATAGTAACGCAGCGTTCAGATAGCTGTTTATATGTGGTCTTATTGATTGACATTAAAGCGTATTGAGACAATTAGTGATGATTTTATGTTACAGAGTTGATAAGTGAATGCTTTGTCATTGGAGAGGTTGATTATCTTATTGGCGTTTTTATCAACAATAAGCGTTGGAAGAAAGAGGTGGCCTTTTTTATTCACAGAAGCAATATTCACAAAAGCAGTTTATAATTCAGTGCACAAATCATCACTGATTGAGCGAATTTTGTTATACTCATGGCGCTCGTTTTAGATATATAATCACAAGTTTTTTAACCACGAGGGGCACAGATGAGTCAATCTAAGTCAGGCTTTTCACTCAAACAGCAATTGGGTCGCGGCAAACAAATCGCTGGTATGACCACGACGATCGCTGGTGGACTACGCGCCGCCCAACGCATTGGGGCTTTTAAACAGCCACCACGCGAAACGCTACCACGCTACATCCAAACCTTTTGTCGCAAAATGGCCGGCTCTTTTGGGGTAGAGGTTGTTGCCGTTGAGCCCGTACAACAGCTTCATGGCTTATGGGTATCTAATCATGTGTCATGGATGGATATACCAGTAGTGGGTACGCTTAGCCCAGCTTTCTTTTTATCCAAAGCTGAGATCGGTGACTGGCCTATATTTGGGAAGTTGGCGCATGCGGCGGGCACAGTGTTTATTGAGCGCGGTTCCGGAGATGCAGGCTCGGTTGCCACGCAAATTGCCAGCTTTCTAACCGAAGGGTTTTCGGTCATTTTCTTTCCAGAAGCAACCACGACCGATGGTAAAAAGGTCAAACGTATTCATGGTACTTTGCTACAAGCCGCCATCGATGCTGATGTGCCTGTGCGTCCGCTTGTGATTGCGTATGTCAATAAAGACGGCACGTTGAGTGATGCGTTACCTTATTATGGCAAGCTGACCATGAAGCAGAGTCTGAAAAAGGTGCTGGATAGTAAAGACGTCACCGCTTATGTGTTACCACTTGAGCCAATAGATCCCAAAGGTCTAAATAAAAGCCAATTGACCAATTTGCTGCAAGCACGTATGCAAGAAGGATTGTCGGAGTTGCATTCTCGGGTGCTAACAACAGAGTCGAACGTGTAGAGTCTTTTTTTATTCAAAAATAAACACAAAAAAGGCGCAACTCGCAGTGATAATACTCGCGGTTTGCGCCTTTTTCTTGTGACTTTATACGTGATCTAGTGCGGCTGGAATGAGTTTTTTGTAGCCTCTTTTTAGCGGCAAGCAAAGAAAGTTGATACCAGTCGCACATGACTATGCACGCATTGATTTCATTATGAACCAATCATAAGTGGATTAAAACCAACTTACAGAAGCCTGAAGACAATGTTCTAAGGAGACGGGTTAGGATGCTGAGCATGTACAGCTTCAATCGCATCTAACACGTCTGGCGTCAAGGTGACATTGACGCTGTCGATGTTGGATTTGAGCTGTTCCGTCGTCGTCGCACCAATGATATTGCTGGTCACAAAGTGGCGTGAATTAACGAAGGCCAATGCCATTTGCGCCATATTCAAACCAGCATCTGCCGCAATCTTAGCATACTGCTCAGTGGCTGCTACGGCTTGTTCGTTGGTATAACGGGCAAAGCGATCGTACATGGTAAGACGTGCACCAGCGGGACGTTTACCGCCAAGGTATTTACCAGATAAAACGCCAAACCCAAGCGGGGAATAAGCAAGCAGCCCAACGTTTTCGCGGTGGGCTATTTCAGCCATGCCAACTTCGTATAAACGGTTCAGCAAGCTGTAAGGGTTTTGAACGGTAAGTGGGGCGATAAGGCCGTTTTTGTCTGCTTCCCAAAGATAGCGCATCAGACCCCAAGCAGTGTCATTTGACAATCCATAAGCACGAATACGACCTTTTTTAATTTCATCATTTAACGCCTGTATGGTTTCTAAAAAAGGCGTTAAGTCGTCTAGCGATTGGGCCGCCATTTCTTCAGTATAACCACGTTGACTAAAAAAGTTGGCTTGGCGTTCAGGCCAATGCAGCTGATAAATATCAATATAGTCAGTTTGCAAACGTTCCAAATTGCCATCAATAGCGCTACTGATGTGTTCGGCATTAAAGCGCGTTTGCCCATCACGCAAAAAGTCCATCGGTGATATTTTGCTGGCAAGAACGACTTTGTCACGCTGTTTGGTTTTATTAAACCATGTACCCATGAAACGCTCGGTATCACCCTGCTTGTCCTTGTCCGGTGGTGAGGGATACATCTCAGCCGTATCCCAAAAATTCACGCCTTCACTAAGTGCCATATCCATTTGTGTATGGGCGTCAGACTCTGTGTTTTGTTGACCCCATGTCATGGTGCCAAGACAAATTTTAGAAACTTTTTCATCGATTTGGGGCAATGTTGTATATTGCATACAAGTATCCTTTTAGCATTCGTTTTTATAGTTTATTAGGTGTTTGGATGGTTACATTAACTTTATACCTGTAACACCAGGGGGCGTCACTTTAAAGACTTTTACTTTAAACAGCACGTCTTGTCCAGCGAGAGGATGATTAAAATCGACTTCGATTTCGTCGTCATCGATGGCGCTAATCGTACCAGGCAAGGTGTTTTTGCCTTTGTCTTCAAACTCTACCATCATACCGATTTCAGGATTGTCAGCGACCAGCGCAAATTGAGGACGGCTAAAATGCTGGATATTATCAGGATTCCATTCGCCAAATGCTTGCTCTGGCTCAAGATGGGCCGTTCGTGTGTCACCAGCACGTAGATTCATCAAAACCTGTTCAAAGCCTGGTAGTAAGCTCTCATCACCAATCGTTAAGCTGACAGGAGTGTCGCGGCTAAAGGTTGAGTCAATCACCGTACCATTTTCTAGCGAGACCTCAAAATGCAGCTTCACAAGACTACCGTAAGTGATACGTGTGTCTTCATTGGGATTAATAAATTGCGAATCGGTCATAGTTATCATTTCTTTTGTGAATTATGTTAAATAGGTTAGAACTAGAAACTGTTTTTTATAGCAGATAAATAGTCTAGCATAGTCAGTATGTTACATGCCGCTATATCATGGAGAGAGTATGAAACATATATATTAGCCACTTAATTACTGAAATAAAACCTCACTGATTACTGATGAAAGTAAATTTAAGTTGACTTATGTTTCTATTTTGTATATAAATGTTTTTTATTCGTTAACGCAGCGAACTTTATTGTATAAGGTTCAATTTAAACAACTTTGAGATGACCATGAAAAAAGCTATTTTAGTAATCGGTGTATTTGCATTATTAGCACAAGGTTGTGCGACTCCTCATGTCGTACAGACTAAAAAAGTAAGCGATGTTAACTTGTCATGTACACAAATTCTTAGTGAAATTGAAGAAGCTGAACAATTTGAAAAAGATGCGCGTGCTGAGCGTAAAATTACGGGCAAGAATGTAGCCGCGGCAGTATTATTTTGGCCAGCATTGATTGGTACTTACTCTAATACAGAAGAAGCTATTGACGCTGCAAAAGAACGCCGTGCTAATTTGACCAATCTATATGAACAAAAAAAGTGTCGTTAATGTCTTTGTTTTAATGATAAGTATTTAAAATACTTTCATGCCCGATCTAAACAAGCTGAGGGTTTACTCTTAGCTTTTTTTATGAGTTGATTAACAAGCTATACTATCCATAGTAACGACTAATAATAAAAAAGCAGGTAGATATGGCAAATAAGCAGCAAGGTCACATCAAAAAGTGGCAAGATGATAAAGGTTTTGGGTTTATTGATACTGAGCACGGTGAGTCCGTTTTTTTTCATATCAATGAGTTTAAAGCGCGCCGTCGTCCTGAGGTGGGTGAACAGGTCGTGTTTACTGTTGGACGAGATAATCAAGGTCGCCTGCAGGCAAAAGACGTGCAAGAGTTGCAATTTGTACAGCAAAAAATGGCACAAAAAAACCAGCAAATACGTCAGCGTAATGCCAAACGTAGCGCGCAAGCAGATTTTGAAGCGGGACAAAAAAAGCGCTTGTTACTCAGCGCTGGATTCTATGCGGTCTTAATCTTATTGGTGGCCACTCATAAAATAAGCTGGCTGGTGGTGGCTTGGTACGCAGCGTTGGGCGTTATTACCTATGTAATGTATGCCAAAGACAAGGCAGCGGCTCAAAATGGTGACTGGCGCACACCTGAGTCTACACTGCATTTAATGAGTGCGCTTGGCGGCTGGGTTGGAGCAATGGTGGCGCAGACTTACTTACGTCATAAGTCACAAAAACCGGAGTTTCGATTGACCTATTATTTGACCGTTGTTATCAATATGTCAGGATTTTTGTTTGTATTGTCGGATGGCGGCTTAGAGTTTTTAAAAGGCCTATTGTAGACATTACCGATTATATAATACGTTCGATATGACATCGTTACATTGATGACGACGTGCTACTGGTATAAATTTTCCTTACTTGCTGTACCTACGCAGACAAAGGCTACATAAAATTTATATCAGTCGCCCTGCACTTATTTTTTAGTGGTTCAATTCTAAAAATCTACTTATTGCTTCTGCTCTAATACTTGTTTATAAACGGCAGCATCTTTGTCCGAAAAGCAGCAAAATATTACCTCACGAATTGAGAACGTATGCGCTTGTTTAAGATTGCTTAATACAAATGCCCTCACAGTATCAATTGCTATCTCAGTCGCTTGTTTTAATGGATAACCATAGACGCCTGTACTAATCGACGGAAAAGCAATACTGGCAAACCCTTGCTCAGTCGCTAATGCTAAAGATTTTTGATAACAGCTGGCAAGCAAAGCTGCTTCGTTATTATTGCCACCATACCAGATAGGGCCGACCGTATGAATCACATACTGACAAGGCAAGTTAAACGCTGGACTTATTTTGGCATCGCCAGTCTCACAGCCATTCAACGTGCGACAATACTCGATCAGCTCAGGGCCCGCAGCGCGATGAATGGCGCCGTCCACGCCGCCGCCGCCCAGCAAACTTGAATTGGCCGCATTGACGATGGCATCGACATCTAGGGTGGTAATATCTGCTTTTAATACGGTTAAAGTAACGATAGGCTCAAGGTGCTCATGATTAGCATCATCAAGCGTATTAATTTGCTTCTGGAAAATAGGGGTGGGGTGATTATGTGTCATATAAAACGTCCTTTTTCTGATGTCTTCCAGTTTTTTCCTATATATTCTAATTTAGTCGCTGTCATTTGCTTGTATATCGTATGAGTATAATAAGTTGTGTTTTTTAAAGACTGTTATTTGAATAATAAAATCCATTGTCTTGCATCATCAAAATGAACCGCTAAAAAAAGGTGGGTTACGAATACGTAACCCACCTTTTGTATATATAAACGTTATTTGCTTATAACTGCGGCATTTCACGCTTTTTTTCCAAAAACAGCATATCAATGACGATCAATGCCACGCCAATGCTAATACCCATATCGGCGATGTTAAAGATTGGATAATGCCAAACGTCCGCATTATGTACATGGATAAAATCAATCACATGACCATGTAGCAAACGATCAATCAAGTTACCAACCGCACCGCCAAGTACCATCGCCAATCCGACAGAGAGCAGCGTGGCTTTTCGAGGCGCTTTGATGAGATAAACTATCAAAAAAAACGCCATGACAAGCGCTAAGCCTGAAAAAAACCACTTTTGCCAACCGCCAGCATCTGCCAGAAAGCTAAAGGCTG
Source organism: Psychrobacter sp. 1176_08 (assembly GCF_052850615.1). Classification (NCBI taxonomy): domain Bacteria; kingdom Pseudomonadati; phylum Pseudomonadota; class Gammaproteobacteria; order Moraxellales; family Moraxellaceae; genus Psychrobacter; species Psychrobacter sp. 1176_08. Next base: position 7,752 of record NZ_VXCU01000004.1, on the reverse strand, counting down.
CGCCATAATTGTAAGCGAGCGTCCAGTTGAGAAAAGGCTCAATGACAGGTACTGGCTCATGAAAGGTCAGGTTGGTTTCAGCCAGCCACTTCGTCCATTGGTCGATAATTACGACCACCAGTGCCAACAAATACCACATAAACGCGCGACTGCCATTAGCAATCATTTTTGGCGTTTTGGTCAAGCGGCTTCTTGGCGTGGTTGAGCTGCCCGTTGTTGCATGGGCAGGTTTGGGCGAATTATCGACATCGACAGGCGGTAGGTTGTTCTCTGATGAATTAGGCATAGTGGCGCACCTCACCATCACCACTGACATTGGTCACACAGCGACTGCAAATCTCAGGATGTGCGCTATCTGTACCGATGTCATCACGGATATGCCAACAGCGCACACATTTAGTACCAGTCGCCGCGCTAACATTCACCACCAAGTCTACCAATGCTTCTGTTTCGCTGTCCGTTTGCTCATTTGCCTGTTTGGCAGAATCAGTAGGCGCATCACTCATTGGCTTTAGAGTGGCTTTACTGGTAATAAGGACAAAACGAAGCTCTTCACCCAGCTTGGCTAAGCTTTCTTGCATCGCACCATCAGCATACAAACTGACATCGGCAGACAAGTTGGCATTAATGATTTTTTCGCCACGTGCCGTTTCGATGTTTTTATTGACCATGTCTTTGGCCAGCATGATTCGTTGCCAATCATCAGCACTGATATCGCTAAGCGCGAACTCAGGGAAGGTGTACCACTCTTCAGTGAACACGTAGCTGTCAGCGCCATGCAATACTTCCCATGCTTCTTGCGCGGTGAACGACAAGATTGGTGTGATCCAGCGGATTAAGGCATGGGCGATGTGATAAATAGCCGTTTGCGCAGAGCGGCGCGGCTGACCATCTCTCTGCGTGGTGTACTGACGGTCTTTGATGATATCTAAATAGAAGCTGCCCAAATCCTGCGAACAAAACGCTGTCACATGCTGAGTGACTTGGTGGAAGTCCATCGCATCATAAGCGCTCATGATCTGTGCTTGCACGGTTTGCGCGCGCTCAAGGATAAACTTATCCAAGCTCACAAGCTCATTGACATCAACACTGTTGGTCGCTGGATCAAAGTCATCGGTATTGGCAAGTAAGAAGCGTAGCGTATTACGAATGCGGCGATACTGGTCGGTTGCACCTTTGAATGAGGCTTTACTCGCCGCCATCTCATAGCGATAGTCAACAGAGGCTACCCACAGTCGTAATAAGTCAGCACCGAGAGTATTAAAGACATCTTGCGGCTCAAAGCCTTTTGTATTACCGAGAGACTTAGATAGTTTGCGACCATTGGCATCAATAGTAAAACCATGAGTCAATACTTGCTTAAACGGTGGACGACCGTACATGGCTTCTGACGTCAATAAAGAGGTCTGGAACCAACCACGGTGCTGATCTGAGCCTTCTAAATACAAGTCAGCAGGATTGGTGAGCTCTTCACGCTGCTCAAGCACAGCAAAGTGCGTCGTACCTGAATCAAACCATACATCTAGCGTATCAGTGGCTTTATCATAATCAGCCGCCTCACTGCCCAAGAAGTCTTCACAGCTAGCATCAAACCAAGCTTCAACACCGCCTTCATTAATTTTTTGTGCAGCAGTTTCCATCAGCTCAAGCGTGTTTGGATGTAGCTCGCCTGTTTCTTTATGGGTAAAGAAAGTGATGGGCACGCCCCACGTGCGCTGGCGTGAGATACACCAGTCAGGGCGACCATTCATCATCGCTTCAATGCGGTTTTGACCCCACGCTGGCGTCCAGTTAACTTTTGGGATATCAGCAAGCGCGCGCTCACGTAAACCTTTGGCTTCCATACTGATAAACCACTGCGGCGTGGCGCGGAAGATAATCGGCGACTTATGACGCCAGCAATGCGGATAGCTGTGTTCAATCTTGGTATGGCTGATCAAATGACCATTCTCATGTAAGGCGGCGATGATTTTTGGGTTGGCTTTATAGATATGCTCGCCCGCAAATACCGCCGCGCTGTCTAAATAAACGCCCGTACCACTCACTGGATTTTCCACGGGTAAGTTGTATTTTAGACCCACAATATAATCGTCGAGACCATGACCAGGTGCGGTATGTACCAGACCTGTACCACTATCCGTTGTCACATGCTCACCCAAGATAAGCGGCACTTGACGCTCTGTAATGAGTGGATGCTGGGCGCGCAGATCTTCAAGCTCACGGCCTGATACGGTCGTAAGGACACCTTTGTTTTCTAATTTAAGCTCAGTCAGTGCCGTTTCAACCAAATCAGTCGCTAATAACAAGTTGCCTTTTTCGGTAGCGACCACACTATAATCGTGCTCTGGATGTACTGAGATGGCTTGGTTGGCAGGCAAGGTCCAAGGCGTGGTTGTCCAAATAACCGCGGCAATATTGTCCAGCTCAGCCAAAGCTGGCACTTTATCGGTGTCAAGCACATCAAAGCTGACATAGATGGCGTCAGAGACCTTATCTTGGTATTCAACCTCGGCTTCTGCCAAGGCAGAACTACAGTCCAAGCACCAATTGACCGGCTTCATGCCACGAGTCACGTGACCGTTTTCATGGATTTTGGCAAGCGCACGTACGATGTTGGCTTCTTGATGGAAGTTCATCGTAAGATAAGGATTGTCCCAATCACCAAACACGCCCAAACGCTTAAAATCCGCTTTTTGCAATTCAATCTGCGTGCTGGCGTATTCACGGCAAAGACCGCGAAACTCAGTTGCTGAGACTTTTTGACCAACTTTGCCCACTTTGGCTTCGACTTTTTGTTCGATGGGTAGACCATGACAGTCCCAACCAGGGACATATGGCGCGTCAAAACCTGACAGCGTTTTTGACTTTACGATAATGTCTTTGAGTACTTTATTGACCGCGTGACCTAGGTGAATTTGACCGTTGGCGTATGGAGGGCCATCGTGCAAAACATACTTGGGCGCACCCGCGCGTGCCTGACGAATTTTGCCGTACACGTCATCCGCTTCCCAAGCAGCCAACCAATCAGGCTCGCGCTTGGCAAGGTTTGCACGCATCGCAAATGGTGTATCGGCAAGGTTCAAGGTGTCTTTATAATCGTGGCTTGGTGTATCAGTACTTTTATCAGTCATAAAGGTGTCTTTTTAAAAGGTAGAAGTGGGTGAAAAGATGGGTTCAATATTGAAATAAGTTCAAATGCTCAATCGTGGTGCTCTTATTTATGGTGCTAAAGTGCTTTAAAAGCAATAGTGCGCTAAAAGCGATGGTATGTTAAAAACAACGTAAGGCTGTCTACATTTATGTCTTACAGCATCGAATCCTGTTTGCAAGTCGGATACTGCCTACAAGTCAGATGTTAAAATAATTTATATCAATAGCATATCATTATCCACGTCATGATTTCAGTATACGCTGACAACAAGCGGTGGCTGGTGACAGATGTTATCGCCCTTAAGATACAGTCAGGTCAATAATAAATGCTCACAAGGCGAATGCAACCTAAAATACGTTTATCAGTCATAAAATACCGTTCTGATGTGTTTAAGATGATAAAAATCCCAACCTAAATAGCATTTACCGGACATAATTTTTTATCACTGATTTTATGCTTCTTACTTTCCGCACTTTGCAAAGCTGCTTCTAACCGCATAAGGGTTTGTTAAAGTAAATCAACCTCATAGAGATAAGTAAAAAAGATAACGGCAGCTATTATATGACAAAAAGGATAGGGTAAAAAGAGCTGGCCCGCAACACCATGACTTTATCCAAAACGAATGCAGTGATTTATCTTAAATACTGATTATCTTTTAAACTATCTGTAGCGCACGTTTCAAGTGTATTGGCTATTAAAGTATATTAAATATAGGATAAAGTGTTAGTCAAATTTTAGAAAATAGAGGACAACCATAACCGTAATTTCAACGACCAAAGTGGCTGTACACCAGTCAAACCTTGACTCATCTCACCTTCATTTAGGATGACATAAGAGGGTGTAACCTGTCCTTGCCAATCGGCAAAGATACGACCTTCTTTGTCATTCACAGTCGTAAAGTTATAGTTGTGTTCAGTAAGATAACGACGTAGCTCTTGATCAGACCCTGATTCGATAGCAACAGTGACAATAGGATAATTATTTTGGGCCGCCAATTTGTCTATTGTGGGAGAAGTAACCCGGCAAACAGGACACCATGTACCCCAAAAATATACTAGAGTAGGTTTCTCGTCACTAAGCGCTGCCAAATCAACCATTTGCCCTTGGTAATCTGTCAGTTGTAATTGTGGGTTGGCAGGCATGACCGGCTGACGCCACCAATTAATGGCAGTATATACCACAGCAAATATCAGACCGTATAGCAGGACGGTTTTTAATACAGACCACGCTTTCTGTTTTGGTGTCTTTTTGAGCGTGTTCTTTTTTTTGCCGATATCAGTCGTCATAGTGGCTGCTTTTTTCACTCTTAGGTTTTTGAGTAGATAAAAATAAACGGCTGAATGATCAGCCGTATTATCAAGTGAGAGGGTTCTCTTATCTTAACCGATTAAGGTTTTTGTGCACGGTCTTGTAACGGATCGCCTAATAAGACGCTACCTGAGTTTTCACGACGTTCTTCATCACTTAACTTGCTCGCTGATATTTTTGACTTTCGTTTCCATTTTAGGCTAAACAAGTCATCACGGCGGTCGATTAGATTGTGTACTGAACCTTCGTTACGGACGTGAGTGAGTTTGTCTAAATTCACATCTGAGAAGAAGATCATCTCAGTGTTCGCCGTGGTTTCTGCCATAATCGCATCATGAGGGAATGCAAAGTCTGATGGTGAAAATATAGAAGACTGAGCGTATTGAATGTCTAAGCTCTCAACTTGCGGTAAGTTACCGACTGAGCCGCAAATCATGACATAGCATTCGTTCTCAATCGCTCGTGCTTGAGCACAGTGGCGCACACGCAAGTAGCCGTTTTTAGTGTCTGTCCAAAAAGGCACGAATAAAATGTCCATATCGTCAAGCGCGAGTAAGCGAGCAAGCTCTGGAAACTCAACATCATAACAGACCAAGATACCAATGCGACCAGCATCCGTATCGAATACTTTAACCTCATCGCCACCCTCAATCACCCAAGCGCTACGCTCATGAGGGGTAATATGAATTTTGCGCTGCTCTTCCACCGTACCATCGCGGCGACACAGATAGCTGACGTTATACAGCGTGTCGTCTTCATCGAGTAATGGCATCGAGCCTACGATAACGTTGACGTTATAACTGACCGCCAAGTGAGAGACTTCGTTTTTGAACCATTCGGTATAACCGGCCAAAAAGCGAATCGCGACATTTTGATCCGTTGACTCACATAGACCCATCAATGGCGCATTAAAGAACTCTGGCAAGCACGCAAAGTCTGAGTTGTAATCTGCCATCACATCAACGAAAAACTCAACCTGCTGCAGCAGCTCTTCAGGAGACTCAACCTCACGCATCTGCCATTGGATACCGCCGATACGTACTTCAGACTTACGCGTGTTTGGTTTATAGTCTTTTGGCTCGTAATAAATATTTGCCCATTCAAGTAAGGTGGCAAAACCTTTGGACTGCGCATCATCTGGCAGATAAGCGGTCAAAATACGCTTGACGATAAAGCCGTTCGATAACTGAAAAGAGAGCGCAGGGTCATGAATTTCACGTGACGCAACAGCATCAATATATTCGCCAGGCGTCAGATCCTGGTGATTGTGATAATTGGGAATACGTCCACCAGCCAAAATAGCACGGAAGTTTAGCTGACGGCACAGCTCTTTACGGGCATCATACAGCCTGCGACCTAAGCGATAACCACGATATTCAGGATCAATCAACGCGTCCAAGCCGTAAATAGCATCGCCTTCTGGGTTGTCTCTGATAATCTCTTTTTGACCAATCAAATCATCATAGGTATGCGGGTTTGAAAACTTAGCATAATCAACGCGCATGGATAAGACAATGCCGATCAATTGATCGTGGTCAAATAACGCAATCTGACCTTCAGGGAAGGCATCAATTAAGGTGTGAATGGTGGTTTTTGACCAAGCCCCACCCAAGTTGACATAAACGCGATCCATCAGCGCTTTTAATTGCGGATAGTCTTTTTTCTTAATTTCAGCAATCGTAAGATGAAAGTCATCTAACTTTTCTATTTTACTCATAATTTTCCTGTTTTTGCATTTTACGGGTTATAACAATATTGAAAAAGGAGTCATTTAAGGGGGTATAAGATTCAAAATAACAAGTCTTTGTGTAACAGATGCAATAAATATATTTCATTGACAGAGTATTATCGTTACAATGATTTATTGCTGCATTTACAATACGTTATAATGATATTCTATCTCATTTAGTGCATAAATTTTATTGTAATTGTCGCTGGTTTAACAGATATTTTAGTCAAACTGATTAAAAGGTGACTATCTTTACCGACCAGAGTTGATAGATATTTAATGTCTATGGCGAGTTGGCTAAATACTCTTTCAATCTGACCTGATAACTCTGTTGAATAGCATTTCTTAGTACCTTTACCCCAAATACGTTTCGTTCTGCTCGCTATCATAACAAGCTACCTCATCAATAAAAGTCTAACGTGGTAACTATTTGCTACGTTTTTGTGAGTCAGTATCCTATGTTCCTTTTGGGCATCGTTTTACTTTGTTTGGTTTGTTTCATTTCGCCGTTATAAGATGGTTTTTTAGGATGGTTTATTATGCCCACGAATTACAAAAATAGAAGCAACATGGGTGATGAAGTACAAGACTCAACGCTGATTCAATTGGTTTATGTCAGCAGTTTGACCCTAGGCTCACGTTTGAACACGTCTATATTTGAAGAGGTAGAACGTCATGCGCGTGATTATAATCAGCAGCACGGTATTACTGGTATCTTATGTTATGGCAATGGTCAATTTTTGCAATGTATTGAAGGGGAGAAAGCTCACGTATTTGCATTAAAACAACGTATTTTTGCCGATAATCGTCATAAAAATGTTGAGACGTTACTATTACAAACTATAGATCACCGCAGCTTTACTGACTGGCGTATGCGTTTGCTGTTCTTAGAGCGTTGGTTGTGGTCACCTGCGACAAAGAAACAAGCCGCGCAGTTGTCACCCTATTTACCATTTTTCCCGCATGATTGGTCACCTGAGCGTACAGAGCGTTTCTTACAAATTATCAAAACCTTTGACAATCCACCTCATATTCAGGCGGCAGGTATTACCTATAATGCGCTGGGTAATATGTTTCGTCATATTGCAGCACCGCATCAAGCTTTTTTGATTGTGCAAGGGTTTTTAAGTTTGTTACTCGTGGCAGGGTTGGTACTACTGTATTTGTAAAATAATAAGGTGTTCTCCTTTTTATTCATAAATTGATACTTTATATAATGCACAAAAAAGACGCTAGCCTGTCGGTATAGCGTCTTTTTTTATCTCAATCTAATCCTACTGCCAATTACATATCAAAAATCTTCCCACGATTCATAATATTGTTTGGGTCAAAGACTTTTTTGATATCACGCAAGTAGCTCATCTCAGCCTCACTGCGGCTATAGTGCAGATACGGCTTTTTGGTCATACCCACCCCATGCTCAGCCGACACCGAACCGCCATATTTTTGTACCGTCTCAAACACATGCTTATTGACGATCTGGCACTCGGCAAAGAAATCATCTTTACTCATGTTCTCAGGCTTCAAGATATTCAGATGCAAATTACCATCGCCAATATGACCG